>CAZSNA010000088.1:0-14052 GCA_964607825.1 uncultured Fibrobacteraceae bacterium
GTCGAGCAGGCCCGCGTGACGCCCCCGACGGGCACGCGGGCGGCCCTGCGCGGCGCGGCCATCAAGCGGCTGTGGGACGACGGCGCTCCGGGCGACTGCACGTGGTCGACCGTCCGCGACCACGGGCAGCGGCGCTACCTCGACCTGAAGAACCCGTTCGCGGACGACGACACGTGGCGGGAAACCCCGTCGGAGCCGACCGAACCCGAGGCGCGGCGACCGCGGCACCTGCGCGAGCGTCGCGTCCGGCCCGACATCATGTCCCTGCTGAGAGGGATGGATCTCTAGACGAGCTGGACAAGGAGGTGGGTGATGCCCCTGGGATCCTGCGCGGCGTCGGCGGCGACCAGCCGCGAGACGCGACGACTGCTCCACATGATCGGGGAGGCCGTGTCGGACACGACCGGCGCTACCCGTACACCGATCGACCATGCGGCCGGAGACTGGCCCGACGACTGCCCCGACCTGGAGACGAGCGTGACCGGCTTCGTGCCGACGGCCGTCCGCTTCAGCGACCCGGGCTGGGACGACGAGCCCATCCTGTCCTGGGACGACGACCACGTCTCGCCGTCCCGCTTCCTGACGTCGGTCTTCGCCGCCGATGACATCGCGTACCTGGCCTGGGGCAAGATCAAGACCTTCGCGGCGCGGGCCTACCTGCAGCCCCCCGTCCCGCCGGCCGACGGCGAGGAGCGGGCCCTGCTGATGGCGCGTCACGGCAAGGGCGTGCCCCTGCTGGCGGAGGACGGGCACCGCTCCCACCACCTGACGCGCCGGCTCGGCGGCCTGGAGCGCGCGCTCTTCGGCACGCTCTCGCCGGCGGACCAGGTCGCCGTGGTGGCCATGCTGGCCGCGGGCGGGGGCGCGGCCGCCTTCGTGTCGGCGGACGGCGACTGGCCGCGTCATCAGCGGACGCTGTACCTGGCCGACAGCCTGGGCGTCACCGTCCACCGCTTCTCCTTCGCGGGCGTACCCGACGAGGTGGTCGACCAGCTCCATCACGGCCGGTACTACGCGCGGGGGCGGGATCGGGGAGACTGAGGCGGGCGGCGCTTGTCTCGTCGCGCGATTCGGCTATACTCGCGGCAGATATCCGCCGTCCGCCGCGTCGACCGGCCACCGACATGGAGTCCGACATGCCCCTCCGAATGCTGCGTTTCCTAGGCGCCTACAAGGACGAGTCGCCGAGCCTGCTCACCTTCGAGCCCGAGGACGTGCCGGAGATCCTGGCCGACGAGATCAAGCACTTCCCCGCCGTCTACGTGGCGGTCGAGGCGGATGTGGACGAGATCGTGGCCGTGGCGGATCCGGATGCCTTCCAGGTTCGCAGGGAGCAGCACCGGGACAAGGGGCTCTGGACCTACTTCGGCAGCGCCCGGGGGCACCAGGTCCTCCGCCGCTGCAAGTACGACAGCGAGGGCAACCTCCGCTACGGGGTCCACACCTTCCTGGGCGCGACCGACCGCAGACCCGCACCCTGGATGTATCTCCTCGGCACGACAGAGACGCTGTTCCGGGCCCTGGCGGATTCGGCCTTCGAGGCGCCGGTCAACGTCATGTCCCTCCGGCGCCTGTTTCTCGAGAGCCTCGGGGAGATGAAGATTCCCGATCGCATCTCCAACGCCCTGATCGGACGTTCCCACGGCATCCAGATCATCAAGAAGCAGATCATGATCGCGGCGCGACGCGACAATCCGCATCGCAACGTCGTCCTCATACAGGGCGACATCGGCACGGGCAAGAGCCTGGTCGCCCGTCTGATCCACGAGGAGCGCTTCCGGGGGCGCAAGACCCGCTTCGTGTCCGTGAACTGCAGCGCCATCCCGCATGACCTGCTCGAGAGCGAGCTCTTCGGCACGGAGGCGGGGGCGAGCACGGGCGCCGTCACGCGCGCCGGGTACTGGGAGATCGCCAACGGCGGCACCCTCTTCCTGGACGAGATCGGCGATCTGCACCCCGACCACCAGGGCAAGATCCTGCATGCGCTGGAGGAGTGCTTCATCTGCAGGGTGGGCAGCACGAAGCGGCGCGAGGTGACGGCCGCTGTCATCGTGGCGACCAACCGCGATCTGCGCAGCCTCGTCGAGCGCGGACTGTTCCGCAGCGACCTCTATTCCCGGATCGACAAGTTCATCATCCCCACCTACCCGGTGCGCGAGCTGGGGGACGATGTGACCCTGCTCATCGAGCGATTCTGGAAGGATCCCTACGACGAAGGCGTGGAGGACCCCGGGATTCCTCCCCTCGATCGTCGGATCGTCCAGGATCTAAAACAGAGCGCCTGGGCCGGGAACGTGAGGGAGGTGAAGGCCGTCCTGCACGGTCTCCACGCCCTGTACGGGGACAACGTGACGTACAGGCAGTTCCTGGTCTACCGGGACTACAGGGATTATCGCCCCCCGAGCGGGGGCGTGGCCGGTTTCGGCTCGTCGGCCGGCGGCCACGGCGTGATCGACTCCCTGAAGCAGCTGCGCAACGCCCGCGAGGCCCTGGCGAGGATCGGGTCGCATCTCGGTGAGATCGAGGCCGCCGCAAGTCAGGACCACGACCCCGACCTCCTGATCCAGTTCATCAACCAGCTGTCCCGGATCGGCGACCTCAACGCTCGGCCCGAGCGCTACGGGGACGCCGATCTGACGCGGGCCATGCAGCGTGTCGAGGCGGGGGCCTACGGGTTGAGCTGCCGGCGTCCGGACGGCTGGACCGTCGAGGAGGTGGCGGAGCCGATCGCCGACCTGCGGGATGCGCTCGACGCGGCGGCCGCGGCCGTCGCCGACCGGATCGACCGTGTCCTGGAGACCATCTGACGCGAATCTCGCTTCCCTTCCTCCGGCGCGTGGGTTATCTTCTCCTCGATCCTGACCGCACGGGACCGGATCGTCCTCCGTCGCCTCCGACGGGAAGGGCTGCAAGACCATGAAAAACCAGGCGTTCACCCCACTCGCCCCTTGAGCCGCGAGGTCTGCCGTGATTCCCCGTTACGAGACCCCCGAGATGCGCGCGATCTGGTCGCTGCGCCGCAAGTACGAGATCTGGCAGGAGATCGAGGTGCTGGTCTGCGAGGTGCGGGCCGACCGGGGCGAGATCCCGGCCGAGGCCGCGCGCGTCATCCGCGAGAAGGCCGGCTTCGACCTGGATCGCGTCCTGGAGATCGAGGAGACCGTTCACCACGATGTCATCGCGTTTTTGACGAACCTGGGCGAGCACATCGGGCCCGAGGCGCGCTACGTGCACGAGGGCATGACCAGCAGCGACCTGGGCGACACCGCCTTCGCCATGCAGATGAGCGAGGCCGGCGGCGTGATCCGCACCGCCCTGCTCGAGCTGCTCGACACGGTCAAGGCCCGCGCCCTGGAGCACCGGAACACGACCATGGTCGGTCGCAGCCACGGCATCCACGCCGAGCCCACCACCTTCGGGCTGAAGATGCTGGTCTACTGGGCCGCCCTGCGCCGCGGCCTGGCCCGTCTGGATCACGCCCTGACCGAGGTGACCGTGGGGCAGATCTCCGGCGCCGTCGGCACCATGGTCCACCTCGATCCCGAGATCGAGGCCGAGACCATGACGCGCCTGGGCCTGCAGGTCGCCCCGGTGGCCACCCAGGTGCTGCAGCGCGACCGTCACGCCGCCTTCCTGAGCAGCCTGGCCCTGATCGGCGCCACCCTCGAGCAGATGGCCGTGGAGATCCGCAACCTCCAGCGCACCGACGTGCACGAGGTGGAGGAGCCCTTCGCCCGGGGACAGAAGGGCTCGTCGGCCATGCCGCACAAGAAGAACCCCATCGTCGCCGAGCGGGTCACCGGCATGGCCCGGGTGCTGCGCGGCTACGCCCACACCGCCATGGAGAACGTGGCCCTGTGGCACGAGCGCGACATCAGCCACAGCGGCGCCGAGCGGGTCATCTTCCCCGACGCCTGCCACCTGCTGCACTACATGCTGGGCAAGATGATCTGGCTGATCGGCGGGCTGACGGTCTTCCCCGAGCGCATGCTGGAGAACATGGACCGGGTGCGCGGCATGGTCTTCTCGCAGACGGTGCTGCTGGCGCTGGTGGGCGAGGGGCTGTCCCGCGAGGACGCCTACGCCGCGGTGCAGCGCTGCGCCATGCGCGTCTGGGACGAGGACGTCCCCTTCGAGGCCAGCCTGCGCGACGACGAACTGGTGATGAAGACCCTCGGCGAGACGGGCCTGGCCCGCTGTTTCGACTTCGCCCACCACCAACGCAACCTGGACCGCATCTTCGCGCGCACGCTGGAGGCGTGACGCGAGACAGCCGAGACACGAGGCAGGAGCCGATATGACCCGTGACCCCTCCTTCGACACCCTCGACGCCGCGGCCCTGAGCGACGAGGACCTGCGGGCGAACCTGAAGGCCCACGCCCTGACCCTGTCCACCGACGAGGCCCGCCGCGTCCAGACCCTGCTCGAGCGCCCGCCGACGGTGACCGAACTCACCCTCTTCGACACCATGTGGAGCGAGCACTGCTCCTACAAGAGCAGCCGTCCCACCCTGAAGGAGTTCCTGCCCACCGACGCCAGCAACGTGGTGGTCGGTCCGGTGGAGGACGCGGGCATCGTGGACTTCGGCGAGGTCGACGGCGTGCGCTACGGCGTGATCATCGCCCACGAAAGCCACAACCACCCCAGCCAGGTCATGCCCGTGGAGGGCGCGGCCACCGGCATCGGCGGCATCGTGCGCGACGTGTACTGCATGGGCGGCGAGGTCATCGGCACCCTCGATCCCCTGCGCTTCGGCTGGCCCTTCGGCGAGGGCGCCGAGCACCGCGTGGACATCGCCCGCCAGGTGGTCACCGGCATCTGGGAATACGGCAACGCCCTGGGCGTGCCCTGCCTGGGCGGCGACGCCTACTTCCATCCCAGCTTCGACGACAACTGCCTGGTCAACGTGGTGGCCGTGGGCCTGGTGCCCGTCGACCACATCACCCACTCGGCGGTGCCGCCCGAGGCCCGCGACGAGGCCTACGACCTGGTGCTCGTGGGCAAGCCCACCGACTGGAGCGGCATGGGCGGGGCGGCCTTCGCCTCGGCCACCCTCGACGCCGCCGCCGCCACCGAGAACAAGGGCAGCGTGCAGGTGCCCGACCCCTTCCTGAAGCGCGTGCTGACCGTGGCCAACCGCGAGGTGCTGCGCCGCGCCCGCGAGGCGGGCCTGGTGGTGGGCTTCAAGGACCTGGGCGCCGGCGGCGTGAGCTGCGTGACCAGCGAACTGGCCGACGCCGGCGGCTTCGGCTGCGACGTGGACCTGGCGGCGGTCCACATCGCCGAGCCCGACGTGCCCGCGCGGGTGATCGCCTGCTCCGAGACCCAGGAACGCTACTGCCTGGCCGTGCCGGCCCGCTTCACCGACGAGGTGCTGCGCGTCTACAACGAGCACTTCGCCCTGCCCGACCTCTACGAGGGGGCCTGCGCACGGAAGATCGGCGTGGTGACCGTCGACGGCGTCTACCGCCTGCGCCACGGCGAGCGCGTGCTGAGCGAGTCGCCCGTCGAGACCGTGACCTGCGGCGTGAGCTACGACCGCGAGGCCGCCCCGGCGCCCGCGCCGAAGCCCGCGGGCCCCAAGCCCGAAGAGGGCCCGGCGTCCGACATCGCCGCGGAGTGGGTGCGCCTGATGGGCCACGTCAACACGGCCTCGCGCGAACACCTCTACCGCCACTACGACCCCGAGGTGCGCGGCTGCACCGTGCTGCGTCCCGGCGAGGCCGACGCGGGCGTGGTGGCCCCGGTGCCCGGCAGCGACCTGGGCGTGGCCGTCAGCGCCGACGGCAATCCCCTGTTCGGGCTGGCCGATCCCTACCAGGCCGGCGCCCGCGCCGTGGTGGAGGCGGCGCGCAACGTGGCCTGCGTGGGCGGACGTCCCGCCTGCGTGACCGACTGCCTCAACTTCGGCAATCCCGAGGTGCCCGAGGTCTTCCGCCAGTTCCGCGAGGCGGTGCGCGGCGTGGGCGACGCCTGCAGGGGGATCACCCTGCACGCCCGGGGCGAGGAACCCCTGCCGGTGGTCTCGGGCAACGTGTCCTTCTACAACCAGAGCGCCGCGGGCAACACGGTGGCCCCGTCGCCCATCGTGGCCTGCGTGGGCAACGTGGCCGACGTGTCCCGCGCCCGCAGCTCGCACTTCGAGGCCGCCGGCGACCGGCTCTACCTGGTGGGGCTGCCCGACGACGGCCTGGGCGCCTCGCTGGCCCGCGAGGCCGGTATCGTCGCGGGCGCCGACCGCCTGCCGGAGCTGGACCTGGACGCCGCCCGCGTCGAGATCGACGCCGTCTGCGCCCTGGTCGAGGCGGGCCTGGCGCGCGCCGCCCACGACGTGAGCGACGGCGGCCTGGCCGTCTGCCTGGCCGAGATGGCCCTGGGCCTCGACGGCCAGTCGGCTCTGGGCGCGGAGCTGGCCGTGCCCGGCGAATGCGCCGCCCTGACCGTCCGGGAGTTCCTGTTCAGCGAGCGCGGCGGCTGTGTGGTCGAGGTGGCCGAGGCCGACCGCGAGGCCGCCGAGCGGATCCTGGCCGGCTCCGGCGCGCGCTGGGCCCTGCTGGGCCGGGTGGGCGACGGGCGCGCCCTGTCCCTGCGCGACCT
The DNA here is from genome assembly GCA_964607825.1 of uncultured Fibrobacteraceae bacterium. Lineage (GTDB taxonomy): Bacteria > Krumholzibacteriota > Krumholzibacteriia > LZORAL124-64-63 > LZORAL124-64-63 > JAHIYU01. The sequence goes on from CAZSNA010000088.1 coordinate 6,598, forward strand.
CTCCGGCGCGACGGTCTGCGAGGCCGAACTGGACGAGCTGGCCCTGTCCTGGCGCGAGGGGCTCACGCGGGTGATGGCCACCCGCGACCTGCCCGATCCCGCCGACCGCCGCCCGCCGCGGGTCCTGACCGGCGACGAGTCGATCCGCGCGCCGCGGCCCCTCTCCGGCGACGGTCCCCGCGTGGCCGTGCTGCAGATGCCGGGCATGAACTGCGAGGACGAGTCGGCCCGCGCGGTGGCCGACGCCGGCGGACGGCCCGAGATCTTCCGCTGGACACGGCCCGCCGCGGAGCTGGCCGACTTCGACGGCTACCTGGTGCCCGGGGGCTTCTCCTACCAGGATCGCGTGCGCGCGGGCGCGGTGGCGGCCAAGGATCCGCTGATCGAGTCCCTGCTCGCCGCCGCCGGCCTGGGCAAGCCCATCCTGGGCATCTGCAACGGCTGCCAGGTGCTGGTGGAGTCGGGACTGGTGCCCGGCCGCAAGCCCGGCACCCTGGAGGCGGCCCTGGCGCCCAACCGTCATCCGGGGCGGCGCGGCTACTTCTCGCGCTGGGTGGTCCTCGAACGGGTCGACGGCACCGTCTGCCGCTTCCTCGAGGGCCTGCCCGCCACGCTGCCGGTGCCCATCGCCCACGCCGAGGGTCGTTTCACGCACCGCGATCCGGCGGCCTTCGCGGCGTTGGCCGACGAGGGGCTGCTGGCCTATCGCTACGCGGGCGCCGATCCGGACGGCGGTGGTCCCGGCAATCCCAACGGCTCGCTGCTGGCGGCGGCGGCCCTGACGAATCCGGCCGGGAACGTCCTGGCCATGATGCCCCATCCCGAGCGGGCGGCCTGGCTCTTCCAGGTGCCCGAGGATCTGGACCACCCCTGGGGCGCTCGGCGCCGCGCGGCGACCGGCGACGGCTCCGCCCTGCGTGCCGACGGACCGGGCATGGCCCTGCTGCGGAGGCTCGTGGAACTCTGTTGACGGCAGTCTGTTGCCCGGGCTCCGTGTCCGGCACGGGACTTGCCTTCCTGGAGGCGAAGGATGATCATTCAGGTTACCTTGATGACCTGCCACAAGGGCGTGGACCTGCACGCCGAGACCGCCGAGCGCGTCGTGCGCCGGCGCCTGGACGGCGGCGAGGCCCTGTGCGGCCTGTACCGGGCCGAGTTCCACACCTTCTGGCACGACGAGGACGAACCCGCACCGGAGACGGTGGAGCGCCTGTTGGGCATCGGTCGTTTCTTCAATCCCAACAAGCATCACCACGCCCATTTCCGGCGCGTGGCCGGGACGGCCGCCTGGAGCGACGACGCGTCGCGCGGCGGGCCCCTGCCGGCCGACTGGCCCGGCGATCCCGTCGGCACCGACCTGCCGGGCGATCCCGCCGGGGCCTACGATCTGCTGCTCGGCGGCGCGCCGAGGGACGGCGCCGTCGCGGCCGACGTCTGCGCCTTCCCGCTGGGGGAGGCTGGGCCGGTGGTCTCGGGCGTGGCCTGGCGCCTGGTCTTCGCGCCCGGCACGGAGGAGCCGGCCGATCTGGCGGCTCGACTGACCGAAGCGCACGGGGCCCGCGAGGGCCTGCTGGTCAATCCCCATATGCAGGGCTGGCTCACGGCCTAGGAGGCGGCATGGGAGCGGAAGGACAGCACTGGCGCGACGAATGCGGCGTGGTCGGCATCGCCGGCTGCCATGGTGCCGGCGAACTCGCCGCCCTGTCCCTGCACGCCCTGCAGCACCGCGGCCAGGAGAGCGCCGGGGTGTCGGTGTCCGACGGACACGCCCTGTCGACCCACCGCCGCATGGGCCTGGTGGCCGACGTGTTCACCGAGGAGGTGGTCAAGGGCCTGCTCGGCACCTTCGCCATGGGCCACGTCCGCTACAGCACCACGGGCACCTCCCGGGTGGAGAACGCCCAGCCCATGCAGGTCACCTGTCACCGGGGCGCCGTCGCGGTGGCCCACAACGGCAACCTCGTCAACGCCCACGTGCTGCGCCGCGAGATGGAACTGGACGGGTCCATCTTCGGCACCACGAGCGACACCGAGGTCTTCCTGCACCTGATCGCCCGCAGCCGCGCCGAGACCTTCGAGGACGCCGTGGCCGAGGCGCTCGCGCGGGTGCAGGGCGCCTACAGCCTGCTGGTCCTGACGCGGGACAAGCTGATCTCGGCCCGGGATCCGCAGGGCTTCCGCCCCCTGTGTCTGGGCCGGTTCGGCGACAGCTACGTGGTCGCCTCGGAGAGCTGCGCCTTCGACATCATGGGCGGCTCGTACCAGCGGGACGTCGAGCCCGGCGAGATGGTGATCCTGGACGGGCAGGGCCTGGTCAGCCGCCGGCTCGCCGCGTCGGAGCGGACCAGCCAGTGCGTCTTCGAGCACATCTACTTCTCGCGTCCCGACAGTACCGTGTTCGGCGAGAGCGTCGACGAGATCCGCCGCCGCTGCGGCGAGATCCTGGGCCAGGAGAGCCCGGTCGACGCCGATTTCGTCTGCTCGGTGCCCGATTCGAGCAACACGGCCACCCTCGGTTTCGCCCAGGAGACCGGGCTGCCGTTCGAGCTCGGCCTGATCCGCAACCACTACGTCGGCCGGACCTTCATTTCCCCCGCCCAGAAGGTCCGCGACATGTCGGTGCGCATCAAGTTCAACCCCGTCCGACGTCTACTCGAAGGGAAGCGTGTCGTGCTGGTCGACGATTCCATCGTCCGCGGCACGACCATGCGCAAGCTCGTGAAGCTGGTGCGCAACGCCGGCGCGGCCGAGGTCCACCTGAGGATCGCCTCGCCGCCGATCACGCATCCCTGCTACTACGGGATCGATACGCCCGTGCGGAAGGAGCTGATCGCGTCGAGCCACACCGTCGACGAGATCGCCACGTACATGCGCGTCGATTCCCTCGCGTATCTGTCCACCGAAGGCCTGCTGCGGGCCACCGGTCGCCCCGAGCTGTACTGCTCGGCCTGTTTCACCGGCGACTACCCCGTGCCCTTCGAGACGGACTTCACCAAGGAGATCATGGACCGGCGCGTCGATGTCCCGGAGGTGGGCACTCCGGGCGGACGCTGACGCCCCGGTCCCGATCGGAATAGAGGCCCCGTGCAGGCTCCCGCCCCCGGCGGCGCCCGCCGAGACGATCACAGGTCCCGCGACGCGCAGCGGCTCGACGCCGAGCTGCGCCGCCGTGTGCTGCCGCTGGTCGCCAAGCCCGGCCGCTATCTCGGCGGCGAGCTCGGCGCCGTGCGCGAGCCGTGGCGCGAGGACCGGGCCAACCTCCTGCTCGCCTACCCCGACGCCTACGAGCTGGGCATCTCCAACCACGGCCTGCGCATCCTCTACGCGGCGGTCAACGCCGAGCCCGACGCCTACGCCGACCTGGTCTTCGCCCCCTGGCCCGACCTGGAAGCGCGTCTGCGCGAGGCCGACCTGCCCCTGTTCGCCCTGGAATCACGAGAGCCCGTACGCAGCTTCGACGTGATCGGCCTGTCGCTGGGCTACGAGCTGGGCTACACCAACGTGCTGACGATGCTCGACCTGGCCGGCATCCCCCTGCGCGCCGACGACCGGGGCGAGGACGACCCCCTGGTGGTCGCCGGCGGCCACTGCGCCGCCAACCCCACGGTGATGGGCCCCTTCCTGGACGCCGTCTGCCTGGGCGACGGGGAGGAGCTGATCCGGGAGATCGCGCGGGTCGTGCGCGAGGCCAAGGCCGCGGGCGAGGACCGCGCCGCCCGGCTGGCCCGCGTGCGCGCCCTGCCCGGGGTCTGGTGGTCGGGCCGCGGCGACCGCGTCGAGGCCCGAGTGGTGGCCGACCTGAACGACCATCCCTCGCCGGCGATCCTGGTGCCGACCATCGAGTCGGTCCACGACCGCCTGAGCCTGGAGGTCATGCGCGGCTGCGTCCGCGGCTGCCGTTTCTGCCAGGCCGGCATGATCACCCGCCCGGTGCGCGAGCGCGACGTGGCGCGCGTGGTCGAAGCGGCGGTCGACGGGGCCGGGCGGCTGGGCTGGGACGAGGTCTCCCTGCTGTCCCTGTCCACCTGCGACTACAGCGGTCTCGGCGACGCCATGTCGGGCATCCTCGACGCCCTCGACGGCACCCGCACCTCCCTGGAACTGCCGAGTCTGCGCGTGGACGCCCTCGACGAGCGGGTCTACGACCTGATCTGCGCCGAGCGGCCCGCGTCGTTCACCTTCGCCCCCGAGGCGGGCACCCAGCGCCTGCGCGACGTGATCAACAAGGGCGTCGGCGAGGCCGACGTGCTCGACAGCGTGCGCCGGGCCTGCGACGCCGGCGCCAAGCGCATCAAGCTCTACTTCATGATCGGGCTGCCGACCGAGACCGACGTCGACCTGGACGGCATCATCGACCTGGTGGGCAAGGTGGTGGCCGCCACCCCCCGCGGCGGCGCCCAGGTGACCGTGTCCATCTCGCCCTTCGCGCCCAAGGCGCACACGCCCTTCCAGTGGGCCGGCCAGATCGACCGCGACGAGATCGCGCGCCGCAACAGGTACCTGCGCGACGGCCTGCGCCGCACGCGCGTCAAGCTCAGCCTGCGCGACCCCGAGGTCTCGCGGCTGGAAGGGATCCTCGGCCTGGGCGACGCCCGCCTGGCCGACGCGGTGGAGGCGGCCTGGCGCAGCGGCGCGCGTTTCGACGGCTGGGACGAGCGCTTCGATCCCGCGCTGTGGGACGCGGCCTTCGCCGAAATCGGCGTGGACCCGACGGAGATCCTCGCGCCCCGCGACCCGGTCGCGCCCCTGCCCTGGGACGACGTGTTCGCCTGCGTCGATCGCGATTTCCTGGAGGCGGACTGGGCCGACGCGCAGCGCGCCGAGACCGTCGACGACTGCCGGCTCGAGGGCGGCTGTTACGATTGCGAGGCCTGCGGTCCCGGCCTGGACCACGTCTTCGCCCTGCCGGGCACGGGACCGGCGACGCCGCAGCGGCCGGCCGCGGCCGCGGTCTTCGACCCCCGCAACGCCGATCCCGCGGACCCGTCCCGCGAGCTCGCCCGCTGGCGCAAGTGGCGCGACCGCGCGCCCGAGAAGAGCTGGCACCGCGTCGTCTACGCCAAGACCGGCGACGCGGCCTACTGGGGGCACCTGGACTTCCAGCGGCACCTGCGCCTGGCCCTGCGCCGGGCCGGCGTGCCGGTGGCCTACAGCCAGGGCTTCACGCCCCATCCGCTGGTCAAGTTCGGCCCGCCGCTGCCGGTGGGCGTCGAAGGCGACGCCGAACTGCTCGACCTGGCCCTGACCCGATCGGTCCCCGGCTGGCGAGACGAACTGAACGCGCAGTTGCCATCGGGGCTGTGCCTGATGCAGAGTGTGGAGGTCGGCCCCGTCCTGCCCGGCGCCATCGAGAAGGACGTGGACCGCTACGACTATGCGGCCGAGCTGCCGTCGCCGGGCGACGGCGGCCCGGAACCCGCGACGCTGCGGCGCGAGATCGCCGCGTTCCTGGACGCCGGGAGCCGCCTCCATCTGCGGCGGCGTCCCAAGGGCGACATCGAGATCGACGTGCGGCCCCTGCTCTGCGGGGACCGCCTCGTGTTATCCGAGACCGCCGGCCCCGACCGGGGCGGCGCGGTCCTGCACTTCTCACTGCGACGGCGACCCGGCGAGGCCGGGCTGTCCGCCTTCGAGTTCCTCGCCGCCCTCTGCGGCGACGAGCTGCCCGAGCCGCGCCTGGCGCGGGTCCGGCGCACGGCCCTGCTGGCGCGCCGCGACGACGGCGGCTGGACGTCGCCCCTGGCGAGGATCCGAGACCTGAACCTGAGGCACTGGCTGAGAGCGCATCTCTCGGCCTGACCGCCCGGAAGGAACATCCAGATATGCGCAAGGAAATCATCATCAACTCCAACCCCCACGAGATCCGCATCGGGATCCTCGAGGACGGGGACCTGGTGGAGCTGCTCATCGAGCGGGCCGACTCCAAGCGGATCGTCGGCAATCTCTACCGGGGCGTCGTGACCTCGGTGAAGCCCGGCCTGCAGGCCGCCTTCGTGGACATCGGGCTCGAGCGCGCGGGCTTCCTGCACGCCTCGGACCTGGTGCACGCCGATCCCGACGCGTCGGACGACGTGGACGCCCCCCAGCCCGCCCGTCGCGGCGGGCGCGGACGCTCGCACCGCGACGTCCCCAACATCGGCGACGCCCTGAAGGTGGGGGACGAGATCCTGGTCCAGGTCACCAAGGAGCCCATCAGCACCAAGGGCCCGCGCCTGACCGCCGACATCAGCCTGCCCGGCCGCTTCCTGGTGCACATGCCCCAGGGCACCCACGTGGGCGTCTCGCGCAAGATCGAGGACCGGCGCGAGCGCGTGCGGCTGAAGAAGATCCTGCAGGAGGCGCGTCCCGACGCGGGCGCCTTCATCATCCGCACCGCCGCCGAGGACGCCGACGAGAAGGCCGTCCGCAACGACGTCAAGTACCTCTCGGACCTGTGGAAGCAGGTCGAGCGCAACGACAGCGAGGCCGGCGCGGCGCCCTGCCTGGTGCACGAGGACGTGGGCATGGTGGTGGGCCTGATCCGCGACATCTTCAACGACGACGTCGCCGGCCTGGTCATCGACGACAAGGAGGACTACAAGCGCCTCCAGAAGTACGTGCAGATCTTCGCGCCGGACCTCAAGAACCGCGTCCGCCTGTACAAGGACGCCCAGGCCATCTTCGACCACTACGGCATCGAGCAGGAGATCCGCAAGAGCACCGAGCCGCGGGTCTGGCTGAAGAAGGGCGGCTACATCATCATCGAGCAGACCGAGGCGCTGGTCTCGGTGGACGTGAACACCGGGCGCTTCACCGGCCGTCGCAGCCAGGAGGAGACGATCGTCGAGACCAACATCCTCGCGGCGCGCGAGGTGGCCCGGCAGCTCAGGCTGCGCGACATCGGCGGCATCATCGTCATCGACTTCATCGACATGGAGCACGAGGGCAACAAGCGGCGCGTCCAGAACGAGCTGCGGTCCATGCTCAAGCGCGATCGCGCGCGCACCAAGATCTTCCCCGTCAGCAACCTGGGCCTGATCGAGATGAGTCGCCAGCGCGTGCGGCCCTCGCTGGTCAGCTTCCTCAGCGACGACTGCCCCTACTGCAAGGGCGGCGGCAAGGTGCTCAGCCTGGCGACCCTGGCCAACCGCGTGGAGCGCGAGGTGCACCGCGTGCACCACAAGACGGGGGAGAAGCAGATCCAGATCCAGGTCAATCCGCTGCTGGCCCTGTACATGCTGCGCGAGATGGCCGAGCAGCTCGATGACCTCTCCAAGGAGCACGACCTGACCATCGACATCCTCGACGATCCGGCGCGGCACCGGGAGTCGTTCAACGTGGTGTCGCTGCGCACCGACAAGGACCTGATCGCCGAGGCCGACCGCAAGTCCAAGCCCCGCGGACGCGGCAGCCGCGGCCGGGGCCGCAAGCAGCCGGCCGCGCGGACGAGCCAGCCCCAGCGGCGGCCTGTGGCAC
>CAZSNA010000089.1:0-13755 GCA_964607825.1 uncultured Fibrobacteraceae bacterium
CGTCACCAGCTCGGCGTCGAGCCGCAGGCCGCGGCCGTCGCTCAGGCGCACCCGCTCGCCGGCCCGGGCGCGCATGACCCGGACCAGGTGGCGGCTCTCCTCGGCGGGCAGGTCGAACTCGTCGCCGGGCGCGGGCGACGCGCCGTCGGGTCGCGGCGGCAGGAGGTAGAAACGCACGGGTCCCCTCCTCAGTCGAAGAGACGACGGCTGGGCGCGGGGGTGCGCACGGCCAGCACGTCGCGCAGGGCCTCCAGGCGGGAGATCTCGTCGGCGGAGAGATCCTGCGGCGTCCAGGCGATCACGCGCACGAGCTGGTCGCCGCGGCCGCCCCGGTTCAGACGGGGCATGCCCTTGCCGCGCAGACGGAAGATCTTGTGGCTCTGGGTGCCGGCCGGGATCTTCAGCGCCACGCGCCCGTCGAGGGTGGGCACCTCCGCCTTCACGCCCAGGATCAGGTCCACCGGGGAGACGGGCAGATCCAGCAGCAGGTCGTCGCCGTGGCGCTCGTAGAGCTCGTGCTCGGCCACCTCCATCAGCACGCGCAGGTCGCCGGCGGGGCCGCCCCGCTCACCCGCGTCGCCCTGGCCGGCGAGCTCCATGTAGTTGCCCGTGGTCACGCCCTGGGGAATGCGCACCTCGACGGTCTTCTCGCCGCGGAGGGTGCCGGTGCCGTGGCAGCCGGAGCAGGGCTCGGAGATGACGGAGCCGCGGCCCTGGCAGGCCGGGCAGATGCCCTCGGTCACCATCTGGCCCAGCAGGGAGCGGCGCACCTGGCGCACGCGCCCGATGCCGTTGCACTCGCTGCAGGACGTGGGACGGCTGCCCCGGGCCGCGCCGCTGCCGTCGCAGTCCCCGCAGGGGACCTGGCGCCGCAGCTTGATCTTCTTCTTCACGCCCTCGGCGGCCTCCTCGAGGGTGAGCTCGACCTTCACCTGGAGGTCGTGGCCGCGGTTGGTGGCGCGGCCGCCGCCGCCTCCGCCGCCGCCGAAGATGTCGCCGAAACCGCCGAAGTTGCGCAGGAACGACTCCAGGGCATCGTTCATGTCCAGGCCCGCGCCGAAGCCGCCCGCGCCGCCGAACCCGGCGCTCTGGTCGAAGGCCGCGTGCCCGAACTGGTCGAACCTGGCCCGCTGCTGCGGGTCCTTGAGCACCTCGTAGGCCTCGGTGGCCTCGCGGAACTTCTCCGCCGCATCCGGGTCGTCGGGATTGCGGTCGGGGTGGAACTTGATGGCGAGCTTGCGATAGGCCTTCTTGATCTCCGACGTCTCCGCCTGACGGCCCACGCCGAGCACCTCGTAGTAGTCGCGCTTCTGGGACATGCCGCTCCTTCTATTGGGCCACGACCACGCGGGCCGGCCGCAGCACCAGGTCGTCCAGGCGATACCCGATCTGGGCCACCTCGACGATGGCGCCGCTGGGCACGTCCTCGCTCTCGGCGCGCATGACCGCCTCGTGGATGTTGGGATCGAAGTCCTGGCCCGGTTCCGCCGGCACGGGCTCCAGGCCGCGCGCGGCGAGGATCTCCCGGAAGCGGTTGTGGATCAGCTCCAGGCCGCTGCGCAGGGCGTCGTCGCCGCCGTCGGCGTCGTCGTCGGCGCTGGCGGCGGCGCGCTCGAAGTTGTCGAGCACTTCGAGCATCTCGCGCATCAGGTCGGCCGTGGCGAAGCGGCGGGCGTCCACCGTCTCGCGCCGGGCGCGCTTGCGGACGTTGTCCGTCTCGGCCACCGCGCGCAGCCACTTGTCCTTGAACTCGTCGCGCTCACGGGCCAGCAGGACCTCGGGATCGGGTTCCGGCTCGGTCACCGATCCGGTCTCCGACGCCGCGTCCTCGTCGGGATCGGTCACGGCCTCCTCGACGATCGCGTCGTCGGTCTCGGGGGTCTCTCCCTCGCGCATCTCTCGGGTCTCGTCGCTCATCTATCCTCCGGACGTTCGGTCTCAGGACAATCTGTGCAGGGATCGCAACAGGGCCTGCACGCCGTGGATGGCCCTGTCGTAGGACATGCGGCGCAGTCCCAGCACCGCGAGGGTACCCTGGCGGCCGGCCAGGGGGAAGGGCGAGGAGATCATGCCGAACGACCGCAGGTCGTCCACGGGATTCTCCTCCCCGATCCAGACGGCCAGGCCGTCGCGGTTCTCCGGGCTGAGCCGCTGCAGCGTCTCGCGGATCGCGTTCGGGGACTCCAGGAAGCGCACCAGCTTCTTCAGGCGCTCCGGGTCCGAGAACTCGGGCTCGTCGAGCACGTTGGCCACGCCCATCAGCTCCAGCTCGGCCGTCTCCACGTCGCCGAAGAGCTCCTGGCCGCGGACGGCCACCTCGGTGGCGCAGCGTCCGGCCGGATCCGCATCGGCGTCCAGGGCCGCCAGCACGCCGCCGCGGATCTCGGCCACGGTGCGGCCGCTGATGCGTTCGGTCAGCAGGCGCGCCGCGTCGTCGAGCACCTCGGGAGGGTAGTCCTCGTCCACGGCGAAGGTGCCGGTGCGCACCAGGGCGTTCTCCAGGACCAGCACCATCAGCACCCGCCGCCCCTCCTTGGGGTAGAGGTCCAGGCGCAGGGCGCGGATGGTGTCCCAGGCCGGCCCCATGATGATGCTGATGCTGTCGGTCAGCCGGCAGAGCAGGGCCGCCAGGGACTTGACCATGGCGTGGGTGCCCGCCGAGCGCGCGAGTTCGCGTTCGACCGGCGCCAGATCGCTGATCGCCAGGTGTCCCGGCGCGGACGGGACCAGCGCGTCGTCGCCCGAGAGCACGCGGTTGACGAAGGCCCGGAAGCCCGCGTCGGTGGGCATGCGGCCCGCCGAGGCGTGGGGCTTGGCCAGCAGGCCGTCCTCCTCGAGATGCCCCATGACCGTGCGCACGGTCGCGGACGAGACGCGTCCGCCCAGCCAGCGGGCCACGAGGCCCGAGCTGACGGGCTGGCCGGAGCCGCTGTACAGACGTACGACCGCCTCCAGGATCGCGTCGCATCTGTCCTGTTTCGGGGACATGATCTCGCCTCGCTGCGGGTTGGGAAACGACCCCACAAGTTAGTCGGCGATCGCGGGAGGTGTCAACCTCGGCCGGGTAAAGGACGGCGCGAATGACGCGGGTCCCGCGATGGCGTCGACCGGTGCGGATCGAGGAGCGATCTGCACATGAATGGCCGGCACCAATTAGCGGCTAAAGCCGTCCGCCGCCATGACGATAGGGAGCAGGAGATAGAACCTGTTCATCCCGGAGGTCCCAGACCATGAATACACGTACGATCCTGGCCGTCGCCTGCGCCCTGGTCCTCATGCTGGCCGCCGTCGGCCATGCGTCCGAGAAGTACCCATATCGCGCCGACTACCAGGGAGTCGTGACGATAGAGACCGACGAGCTGCACCTCGAATGGTCTGCGGACAAGTGCGTGGTCATCGACGTGCGGTCCCAGCTCGAATTCGACGTCATCCACGTGCAGAACGCCGTGCATGCCGCCATCTCCAAGCAGACCTTCATCGACGAGGTCGGACAGATCGCGGCCGCCAACCCCGGCAAGTCGCTCGCCTTCTACTGCAACGGCACGACCTGCCTGAAGTCCTACAAGGCCTGCGAGAAGGCCCAGGCGGCCGGCATCGCCAACTGCTACGCCTACGACGCCGGCATTCCCGAGTGGTCGGTGACGCATCCCGAGTCCACCGTGCTGCTGGGCAACCCCGTCGACGATCCGGAGCGCCAGCTGCTGAGCAAGGCCCAGTTCGAGGACCGCTGCCTGACCTGGTCCCAGTTCCAGGCCGCGGCCGACGGCGCCGGCGTGATGATCATCGACGCCCGCGACCACATCCAGAAGTCGGGCAACCTGGAGAAGCTGCCGGGGACGCGGTCCATCCCCCTGGACATCTTCATCCCCAACTTCGTCAAGAAGCGGGCCGAACAGGACAAGACCCTGCTGATCTTCGACCAGGTCGGCAAGCAGGTGAAATGGCTGCAGTACTACCTCGAGGAGTACGGGTACGAGAACTACCACTTCCTCAGCGGCGGCGCGACCGCGGTGCTCCAGAACCAGAGCTACCGCAGCTAGCCGCTCGCCGAGACGACCTCCGAGACGTGCCCCGCGTGATGCGGGGCACGTTCCTTTTCGCGAGGGGATCATCCGGAGAGCAGGCGCGCCTCCACGTCGTCGATCCGCAGCCACCCGCGGGACGTCAGGCGCAACCGGTCGTCCTCGACCTGCCACAGCCCCTCCCGCTCCCCCGCGTCCAGCCAGGCGGCGGGCGCGTCCAGGTCCGCCAGGGGCGCGCCGGCGCGCGTGCGCAGGGGCAGCATGAACCGCTCCAGCCGACGGGCGGACGGCGCGAGGATCTCGGGTTCCTCTTCAGGCACCCGTCCCGCCGCCACGTCCGCCAGGTAGGCCTCGACCGCGCGCCGGTTCGCGTAGCGCCGCCGGCCCCAGAACCCGTGGGCCCCGGCGCCGAGTCCCAGGTACGGCGCGCGCCGCCAGTAGGCGGCGTTGTGGCGGGACGCCTGGCCGGGCCGACAGAAGTTGGAGACCTCGTACTGCTCGTAGCCCAGCGCGGCCAGGGCCTCCACCGCCTCCAGGTAGATCCGTTCGGTCCGCGCGTCCGGATCGAGGCGCGTCCGTCCCGCCGCCACCGCCGCGGCCAGCGGGGTCCCCTCGTGCAGCTCCAGGATGTAGAAGGAGACGTGGCCCACGCCCAGCTCCCGCGCCGCGGCGAACTCCGTCCGCAGGGCCGCGGCGTCGACGCCCGGCGCCAGGATCCAGTCGGCCGACACCCGCGGGAAGACGCGCGCGGCCAGGGCCAGGGCGTCCCGCGTCGTCCGGCCGTCGCCGCGGCGCCCCAGCCGGGCCCTCACCTCGGGATCGAGGCTCTGCACCCCCAGGCTGACGCGGTTCACGCCTGCGGCGCGCCAGGCCTCCGCCAGCGCGGGCGTGAAGCTCGACGGGTTGGCCTCGGCGGTGAACTCCGCGTCGGGCGACCGGTCGAGCCGGTCCCAGGTCCCGGCGACCAGTTCCGCGAACAGGTCCGGCGCCAGCACCGAGGGCGTCCCGCCGCCGACATAGCCGGTGGCGGCCGGTCGCGCGCGCGGCCCCGTCAGCAGATCGCAGCGGGCGTCGCGCAGCTCGAACTCGCGCACCACCGCCCGCACGTAGCGCCGGCGCAGGTCGGCGTCGTGACGGTCGGTGCGCGCGAAGTGGCAGTAGTCGCAGAGGGCGGCGCAGAAGGGGACATGGACGTAGAGACCGCCGGCGCGGGGATCGGGCGCGGCGATCCCCGGCCGGTTCAATGGATCAGATCCAGGAGGCGCTCGAAGCGCGGCAGGGTGCGCTCCTTGTCCCAGGACCAGTAGATGAACAGGGCCTTGCCGCGGATCAGGTCCACGTCCAGCGGCCCCCAGAAGCGGCTGTCGGCGCTGTTGTAGCGGTTGTCGCCCATCATGAAGATCATGCCCTCGGGCACCACCAGGGGGGCCTGCGTGTCGCGGGCGTGGGTCATCAGGGCGCCCAGGTGCGGACGCATGGCCACGGCCGACAGGGTCTCGGTGCCGTCCACGTGGGCGCGCAGGGGATCGAGATGCGGCGCGACGACGGTCGGGTCCAGGCCCACGTCCCGCGCCAGGGCGGATTCGATCATGGCCACGAAGCGCCGCGGCGTGATGGTGCGCGAGGCCAGGGCCTCGGCCAGGCGGTACTCGCGGTTGAGCTGGCGGCCGGCCTGCGAGGGCTCGTGGTTGGTGTGGGGTTTGATCCGCTCGTCCGGACCGCGCAGCGACGTGTCGCGGTCGGGATGGTTCAGGTCGTCCTCGTAAACGCGGCCGTTGACGTGGAGCCGCCCCTCGCGCAGCTCGACCGTGTCGCCGGCCACGGCCACGCAGCGCTTGATGTAGTCCAGGTTGCGGTCCAGCGGGTACTCGAAGACGATGATGTCCCCCTGCCGCGGCTCGCGCACCGCGGGAAACTTCAGCACCGGCAGCTTGTCGATCAGCGTCCAGTTCACCAGGGGGATGCGGACACGGGCGGGCGTCTTGGCCCCGTAGAGGAACTTGTTGACGAAGAGGAAGTCCCCCACCAGCAGGGTCTTCTCCATGGACCCGGTGGGGATGCGGAAGGCCTGGATCACGAACTGCCGGATCAGCAGCGCGATCAGGATCGCCGAGCCGATGGGTTTCACGTAGTCCACCCACAGCTTGCGCTTCCAGCTCAGGTTCAGCCGGTCCGCGGCCCGCTTGGCCTCGCGCTTCTTGCGCCAGAACATCTCTTCACCTCTATCTTTCGACCTTGAGCACGGCCATGAAGGCCTCCTGGGGGATCTCCACCGCCCCCACGGACTTCATGCGCCGCTTGCCTTCCTTCTGCTTCTCCAGGAGCTTGCGCTTGCGCGAGATGTCGCCGCCGTAGCACTTGGCCGTCACGTTCTTGCGGAACGCCTTGACGGTGGTGCGCGCGATCACCCGCGTGCCGATGGCCGCCTGGATGGCCACCTGGAACATCTGCCGCGGGATCAGCTCCTTGAGCTTGCGACAGAGCTCCACGCCCCAGTTGTAGGCGCTGTCCCGGTGCACGATGCAGGCCAGCGCGTCCACGGGCTCCCCGTTGATCAGGATGTCCAGGCGGATCAGATCGCCCGTCCGGTGCCCCGTGTACTCGTAGTCCAGCGAGGCGTAGCCCTTCGAGACCGACTTGAGCTTGTCGTAGTAGTCGACCACGAGCTCGCTCAGGGGCAGGTCGAACTCCAGCACGACCCGCTCGGTGTCGATGTACTCCATCTTACGCTGCACGCCGCGCCGGTCCAGGGTGATCTTGATGATCGACCCGATGTAGTCCTTGGGCGTGATCACCGAGGCCTTCACGAAGGGCTCGCCCACCGACTCGATCTCGTTGACCGGCGGCATCAGGGCCGGATTCTCCACCAGCATCGCCTCGCCGCCCTTGGTGTGCACCTCGTACTCCACGTTGGGCAGCGTGGCGATCAGGTTCAGGTCGTACTCGCGCTCGAGCCGCTCCTGCATGATCTCCATGTGCAGCAGGCCCAGGAACCCGCAGCGGAACCCGAAGCCCAGGGCCGCGCTCTTCTCCGGCTCGAAGGTCAGGGCGGCGTCGTTGAGCTGCAGCTTCTGCAGGGCGTCCTTGAGGTTGTCGTAGTCGTCGTTGTCGGTGGGATAGAAGCCGCTGAAGACCATGGGCTTGGCCTCCACGTAGCCGGACAGGGGCTCGTCGCAGGGCGCGTCGACGAGGGTGACGGTGTCGCCCACGCGGATGTGGCGCACGTCCTTGGCGCCGGTGGCGATGTAGCCCACCTCGCCGGCCGACAGGCCCTTCTGCGGCACGCGTTCCAGGCGGAACCAGCCGATCTCCCCCACCTCGTGCTCGCGCTCGTGGCGCATCAGGCGGACGCGCTGTCCCTTGGCGATGCGGCCGTGCATCAGGCGTACGTAGGCCACTGCGCCCACGTAGGGATCGAAGAGCGAGTCGAAGATCAGGGCCTGGGTCGGCGCGTCGGGATCGCCCTCCGGCGCCGGCACGCGCTCGATGACGGCCGCCAGCAGGTCGTCCACGCCCTCGCCCGTCTTGGCGCTCACGCACAGCACCTCGTCGGGATCGCAGCCCAGCAGGTCCACGATCTCCTCGGCCACCTCGTCGGCCCGCGCCGCCGGCAGGTCGATCTTGTTGATCACCGGCATGATGGCCAGGTCGTGCTCCAGGGCGAGGTAGAGGTTGTTGATGGTCTGGGCCTGCACGCCCTGCACCGCATCCACCACCAGCAGCGCGCCCTCGCAGGCGGCCAGGCTGCGCGACACCTCGTAGTGGAAGTCCACGTGGCCGGGGGTGTCGATCAGGTTGAGCACGTGCTCCTCGCCGCCGGGCGGGGTGTGGAGCATGCGGATGGGGTGGCTCTTGATGGTGATGCCGCGTTCCTGCTCCAGGTCCATGGAGTCCAGCACCTGGGCCTTGAGGTCCCGGCCGCTGAGCGTGCCGGTGGTCTCGAGCATGCGGTCGGCCAACGTCGACTTGCCGTGGTCGATGTGGGCGATGATGCAGAAGTTGCGCGTGCGGTCCATGGCGGTCATCGGCGTCGTTCCGGTTCGGGTATCGTCTCGGGATCAGAACTGCGCGGTCCAGGCGAACACCGTCAGCGACGGCGGCGCCGCGCGCTGCGGCAATTCGATGGGCTGGGGCAGGTCGCCCGGTTCCCAGTCGTCGGGCACGGGCACCGGGTCCTCGTCGAAGCGGTGGAGGTGCGCGTCCACGTAGGCGTCGACCGCAATGATAAGCAGGGCGCCGCCGCTCCACCAGGCGTTGTCGCGCATCAGTTCCCAGTATTCCTCGACCTGGTACTGGTAGAAGCTCCGCGCCGTGACGGTCGTGGCCTGGTCCTCGAGCACCTTGTAGCGGACCGCCTTGCGGTCGTACATCACCATGCGGCTCCAGAACCACATCTCGGCCCCGAAGGCCAGCACGGCGCGCCAGCCGTTGTCGCTGTAGAGCTGGCCCCAGCCCGGGAAGACCGGCGACATGAGCACCGCGGCGGTGGCGTTGACCGGGGTGGCCGTCCGGTAGACCGTGTCGGTCGTGGGTCGCAGGCTCGACAGCGGGGCGAAATCGGGCTCGGCCGCGAGGGTGTCGGCGGGCGCCGCGTCCGGGACGACCGGCGCCAGCGTGTCGGCCGACGCCGCCGCCGGAGCGGACGACGACTGTGCGACGACGGGCAACGCCGTCAGCGCCAGCAGCCAGACCATCACCATCGCGCGCATGCTCAACCTCTCGTCGGGGACGCCGGCACCGCCACGCGGACCCGCCCCGGTTCGATGGACAGGGCGTGGACCCCGGGGGGGATCCGCGCCGCCTCGCCGTCCCAGTGGACGGCCAGGGTCTCTTCGGTCTCGACCTCGGCGGCCGCCACCCGCGGGTACGAGACGCACGGGTCGCCCAGGTGCCGGCCCGAGGCCCCCTTGGGCAGGGTGGCCAGACGCCGCCAGACGGGCATGTCCCCGACCAGGCAGATGTCCAGCAGGCCGTCCGTCGGATCCGCCTGCGGCGTCAGGCGGAAGCCGCCGCCGCAGCGGTCGCCGTTGCCGATCTCGGCCAGCAGCCAGCGGCCCTCGAGGATCGTCTCGCAGACGCCGCCGGGATCCAGCCGCCACGTCGCCGCCGGGGCGCGATAACCCGCGATCAGGCCGAGGGTGGCCAGCGGGTAGCGCAACCGCCCCCAGCGCCGCGACACCTCCGCGGCCTTCAGCGACACCTCGCCGTTGAAGAACAGGCCGCAGGAATTGACGAAGAAGCGGCCGGCGAAGCGCCCCGTATCCACGGCGATCACCCGGCCGGCGGCCACGGCCGCCGCGCCCTGCCGGGGCGAGAAGACCCCCAGCCCGTTGGCGAAGTCGTTGCCGCTCCCGCAAGGCAACAGGCCCAGCACCGCGTCGGTTCCCGCCAAGCCGCGGGCCGTCTCGCTCACCGTCCCGTCGCCGCCGGCCACGCAGACCAGCGGATGCCGCTCGGCCGCCCGGGCCGCCAGCTCCGCCTCCCCGCCCGCCAGGTGCGTCATCATCGGTTCGGCGTCGATCCCGTGCTCGGCGAACAGCCCGACGACGGCCTCGGGCGTCAGTCGGCCCCGCGCCGCCCCCGCGATGGGATTGATGATCACCGCCGCAGTCTTCAAGCTCCACCGTTCCAGGCTGACCTTCCCCGACATGGTTCCTCACCGACACGCACGCCCTGTTCGGCGTCGTCGCGACGAGGGCGGTCGGGTTCAGACGACGCCCCGCCGTTCCCTGCAGCCCGGACCGTCCCTAGCCCGAGAAGACCGTCACGGCCCGGACCGTAGTCGTCTGAACCCGTCCACCCGAGGAGTCGGCGCCGAACAGGGCGTGCGTGTCGGTGAGAGGTCCTGGCGGGAATGTGTGGGAATCGAACCCACCTCGGACGGTATGACGCGCCCGACACAAGGATTTGAAGTCCCGGGGAGCCACCAGGCCCCATCCACTCCCGTCGGAAGGCAGGATACTACAGGCGCGGCGCGGGGAAAACCCCGATCAGCCCGCCGCGACCACCGCTGTCTTGCCTCATCCCGATCGGGGGATTCGGCAAAGCACCAGGTCGATCATGACGCGGGCGCCCAGGGGCAGCGCCGTCACCGCCACGGCCGCCCGCGCGGGCGGGGTGTCGTCGAAGAACTCGGCGTAGACCTCGTTGACCGCCGCGAAGTCGTCCATGTCGGCCAGGTAGAGGGTGGCCTTGACCGCATCGTCCAGCCCCAGTCCCGCGGCCGCGGCGATGGCGCGCAGGTTCTCCAGGGCCCGCCGGGCCTCGGCCGGAGCGCCGCCCTCGACCAGGCCGCTCCCGTCCGGGCCGAGACCGATCTGGCCGGCCGTATAGAGGAATCCGCCGGCCATGACGCCCTGACTGTAGGGGCCCACGGCCACCGGCGCGCCGTCGGTGCGGATGATCTCGCGCTTCATGACCTACTCCACGGTGACGGACTTGGCCAGGTTGCGCGGCTGGTCCACGTTCTCGCCGCGCAGCACCGCGATGTGGTAGGCGAGCAGCTGCAGGGGCACCACCGCCAGCAGGGGCGTGAGCATGTCGGCCGTGGCGGGGATGCGGATCACGTGGTCGCTCATGGCCGAGATCTCCTGCTCCTCCTCGGTCACCACGCTGATCACCTTGCCGGCGCGGGCCTTCACCTCCTGCACGTTGCCCTTGATCTTCTGGTAGCTGCCGTCGCGGGTGCAGAGCACCACCACGGGCATGTCCGGATCGATCAGGGCGATGGGACCGTGCTTCATCTCCGCCGCGGGATAGCCCTCGGCGTGGATGTAGCTGATCTCCTTGAGCTTCAGCGCGCCTTCGAGGGCGATGGGGAAGTTGTAGCCCCGGCCGAGGTACAGGAAGTTGCGATGATCCTTGTAGGCCTCGGCGATCTCCTTGATCTGCTCCTCCTGCGCCAGGATCTCCTTGATCTTCTCGGGGATGCGCTGCAGTTCCTCGATCAGCCGCATGCCCCGCTCGCTGGACAGGAGCTGCCGGCGTCCCAGCATGATCGTCAGCAGGATCAGGATGGTGACCTGGCTGGTGAAGGCCTTGGTGGAGGCCACGCCGATCTCGGGTCCGGCGTGGATGTAGATGCCGCCGTCGGTCTCGCGCGCGATGGTCGAGCCCACCACGTTGGTGATGCCCAGCACCTTGGCGCCGCGCCGCTTGGCCTCGCGCATGGCCTCCAGGGTGTCGATGGTCTCGCCGCTCTGGCTGATGGTCAGGCAGAGGGTGCCCGGCTCGATGACCGGCGAGCGGTAGCGGAACTCCGAGGCGTACTCCACCTCCACCGGGATGCCCGCGTACTCCTCGAGCAGGTACTCGGCGAGCATGCCCGCGTGCCAGCTCGTGCCGCAGGCCAGGATGATGATGCGCCGGATGTTGCGCAGCTCCCACTCGGTCAGGCGCAGGCCCGAGAGCTTCACGTCGCCGGTCTCGGGCAGGATGCGGCCGCGGAAGGCGTCCTTGACGGTCTCGGGCTGCTCGAAGATCTCCTTGAGCATGAAGTGCGGGAAGCCGCCCTTCTGGATCTGGTCCAGGTCCCAGTGGATCTCCTGGATCTCCTTCTCGATCGGCTGGTTCTGGATGTCGGTGGTCTCGACGCCTTCGGGCGTCAGCACCACCATTTCGCCGTCGTCGAGGTAGATCACGCGGCGGGTCTCGCCGAGGATGGCGGCCACGTCGCTCGCGAGGTAGTTGTTCCGCTCGCCCACGCCGACCACCAGGGGCGAACCGCGCCGGGCGCCGACGATCTTGTCGGGCTCGTCGGCGTGGATCACCGCGATGCCGTAGGTGCCGTCCACGAGCTGGAGCGCCTGACGGACGGCGTCCTCGAGGCTGCCGTCGTATATCTCGGAGATCAGGTGGGCCAGCACCTCGGAATCGGTGTCCGAACGGAAGCTGTGCCCCTCCTCCTGCAGCTTGGTCTTCAGCGCCTGGAAGTTCTCGATGATGCCGTTGTGCACGACGGCGATCCGGCTCTCGCAGTCCAGGTGCGGGTGGGCGTTGATCTGGTTCGGGGGGCCGTGGGTGGCCCAGCGCGTGTGGGCGATGCCGCAGGTGCCGCTGAGGTCCATGCCGGACATGGCGCCCTCCAGGGCGCTGATCTTGCCCTCGCACTTGACGGTCTGGAGGCCGCCGTTGGCCACCGCGATGCCCGCGCTGTCGTAGCCGCGGTACTCCAGCCGCTTGAGGCCCTCCACCAGGATCGGGGCCACCTGCTTCACACCCGTGATGCCGACGATTCCGCACATGTCGCTTTCCCCTTGCTCAACCCTCGCCGCGGCACAGCGGCAGCGCGCGCGCGACCAGGTCGCGGGCGGCCTGCTCGGAAGCCGCCTCGGCGATGACGCGCACGATGGGTTCGGTGTTGGACGGACGCATATGGACCCAGCCTTCGGCGCCGCGCCAGCGCAGGCCGTCGCGGTCGTCGATCTCGCCCTCGCCCAGGGCGCCCAGTCGTTCCTTGATCCTATCGGCTTCGAACGGGCCGTCCTGATCGAATTTATCCTTGATCATGGCCACCGGCGGATATCCCGCCAGCACCTCCTGCAGACTCAGACCCGTGTCGGCCAGGTGCTGCAGCACCATGGCGATGCCCACCAGGGCGTCGCGGCCGGGATGCAGGGCGGGATAGATCACGCCGCCGTTGCCCTCGCCGCCGATGACCGCGTCGATCCGGAGCATCTCCTCGACCACGTTGGCCTCCCCCACGGGGGCGCGCCGGGCGGGCTGGCCGTGCCGCTCGGCCACGGTCTCGATCAGGCCCGTCGTCGACAGGTTGACCACCACCGGGCCGGGTTCGCGGCCCAGCAGGAAGTCCACCGCCACGGCCAGGGTGAGCTCCTCGCTCAGCAGGCGTCCCGCGCCGTCGACCATCACCAGGCGATCCACGTCGGGATCGACCGCGAAGCCCAGGTCGGCGCCGTGCCCGACCACGGCCTCGCCCAGTTCGGCCAGATGGGCCGGGGTGGGCTCGGGCGGATGGGGGAACAGCCCCGACAGCCCGCAGTGCAGGGGCACGCAGCGCACGCCCAGCCGCTCGAGCAGGGCGGGCACGATGCGACCGCCGGCGCCCTCCACCGCGTCCACGGCCACGGTGAGCCCGCGCGCGGCGATGCGCTCGGGCTCGAGCCAGGGCAGGTCGAGCAGCGCGTCCAGGTGCCGGTCCTCGGCGCCGTCGCGGCCGGAGACGCGCCCCAGGCGGTCCCAGGCCACGTGTCCGTCGCCGGCCTCCAGGCGCGCGACCAGTTCGGCGTTGGCGGCGGCGGTCAGGAAGAGGCCGTCGCCGTCGAGCAGCTTGAGGGCGTTCCAGGGCTGGGGATTGTGGCTGGCGGTGATGATGACGCCGCCCACGGCGTTCGATTCCTGCACGGCCAGCTCGGTGGTGGGCGTGCTGGCCACGCCGATGTCGACCACGTCGTGTCCGGTGGAGTTGAGCGCGGCGCCGATGGCGCGCAGCAGCATGGGGCCGGAGGGGCGGGTGTCGCGGCCGATCACAACGGGACCGGGCGGCAGCCAGGCGCCGAAGGCGGCGGCCCAGCGGGCGGCGGACACGGCGTCCAGCCCGTCGCCGATCACCCCGCGAACGCCCGAAACACTCACGCGCAGAGGCATGGAGACTCCTTCTCGCAGTCCAGGGCCATGGATGTCGGGTCCGTCCGGGGGCGGTGAGTGGAGCCGATGTGGGGACTCGAACCCCAGACCTGCTCATTACGAGTGAGCTGCTCTACCAGCTGAGCTA
>CAZSNA010000090.1:0-13311 GCA_964607825.1 uncultured Fibrobacteraceae bacterium
ATTCCCGCGACGGGACAACCGCCGGACACACATCCGGACTCACATCCGGACTCACGTGGCGCCCCTCCCGCGCTTGAGCTAGACTGGGAACCTCCCGCGCAATCCCGCGCGGCCCCAGCGACGGAGCGATCATGAGGTACGCCGTCCTCGGCGACATCCACGCCAACCTGCAGGCGCTCGACGCGGTCCTCGCGGACATCGCGGAGATCGGCGCGGACGCGACCCTGTCCCTGGGCGACGTGGTGGGCTACGGCGGCGACCCGGTCGCCTGCCTGGACCGCGTGCGCGAGACCTGCGCCGCCACCGTCCGGGGGAACCACGACGCCATGGTCGCCGGCACCGGCCCCCTCGCGGGCATCAACGTCTGGGCCGAGACGGCGGTGCACTGGACCCGACGGCAGCTCGACGACGAACGCCGCGCCTGGCTCGCCGAGCTTCCCCTGCTCCACGTCCCGGAGCCCGGCCTGCTGCTGGCCCACGGCTCGCCCTCCACGCCCGAGCGCTGGCCCTATCTCGAGCTGACCCTCACCGTCCACGACGCCTTCGAGGCCATGAGCGAACCGGTCTGCCTGGTGGGGCACACCCACCGGCCCCGGCATCACATCGAACGGGGCGAGCGGGTCGTCGGCCGCGGGCTGACCGAGGTCGAGCTCGATCCGGACTCGCGCCACATCCTCAACGCGGGCAGCGTCGGACAGCCCCGCGACGGCGACCCCCGCGCCGCCTGGCTGCTCCTGGACACGAAGACCCGGCGCGCCGAGCTGCGCCGGGTCCCCTACGATATCGAAGGCGCCGCCGCGGCCATCCGCCGCGCCAGCCTGCCGAGCGCCCTGGCCGACCGTCTGGCCGAGGGGCGCTGACTCCCCGTTCCTACTTCGGCACGCGCCGCGGCTCGCGGTGCTCGAGATCCGCGGCCTCGAGCATCAGCTCGACGGCCTTGTCCAGCTGCGGATCGCGGTCGTGCATGCGGTCGGCCGGCGTCAGGTCCACCACGTGGTCCGGCAGGCAGCCGGTCAGCTCGTGGCGCGCCTCCTGGGGCTTGCCGTTGCGTTCGGGGTTCGCGTCGTCCCCCCACACGTACCAGCCGCGGCCGGGCAGTCGCACGTAGCCGCGGTAGCGGTTGCCGAAGCCGCCGGTGGAGATGACGTTGCCGCCGGTCTCCATGCCGATCACCGGGCCGCGCCCGAGGGTCTTGACGGCGTGGCTGAAGATCTCGGCGTTGGAGTAGCTGCCCTCGTTGCAGATCACGGCCACCGGCTTCGACCAGCGGTAGAACGGCTGGCGCTCCACCTGCGGGTAGCCGGGTTCGCCGTCGCGGCCCACGGTGAAGGCGTGGACCGGCTGGGTGAGGATGGTCAGCAGCAGGTCGGTGGTCCAGCCGCCGCCGTTGTTGCGGACGTCGATGACCAGGGCCTCCTTGCCGTCGGCCGCGGCGAAGAGGTTCTGCTGGAAGCGCTCCACCTCCGACCAGCCCATGCCCTGGATGTGGACGTAGCCCACCCGGCCGTCGCTCTCGGCCTCGGTGTAGCGCCGCTTGGCGCGCTCGGCGTCGCGGTGGTTGAGGGTCCAGATCGCGCGCCAGCCGGACGGGACGACCTGGAACTCCAGTTCCTCGCCGTCGCGCTTCAGCGTGATCCAGGTCGGCAGCCCGGCGCGGGTCTCCAGGGCGGCGGTGACGCTGGCGTCGCGGCCCACGCCGCGGCCGTCCACGCTCAGCAGCACGTCGCCGGCGCGCACCTTGTCGGGGGCCTTGTCGCAGGGGCCGTCGGTCAGGACGCGGGCCACCTTCAGGCCCTTGCTCTTGTGGGACGCGTCGTACTCGAGGCCCAGCCAGCCGTCGTCGCCGTAGTCGCCGGGCGAGTCCCAGTTGGGACGGTAGCCCATGTGGCTGGCGTTCAGCTCGCCCAGCATGAGGTTCATGACGTGCTCGAAGTCGCGGTCGTGAGCGGCGTGGGCCACCCATTCGCCGTACTTCTTCCGCACGGCCGGCCAGTCGACGCCGTGCATGTCCGGGTCGTAGAAGCGGTCGCGCATGATGCGCCAGGCCTCGTCGAGGGTGCGCAGGCGCACGGCCGGGCGGTCCGTGGTCAGGCGCGCGCTGAAGTCGGTGGACTCCACCTTGCCGCCGCCGGCGCCCACGGTGGCGGGCGCGCCGCGGCGCAGGAAGGTGAAGGTCTTGCCGGCCTCGTCCAGGACGATGTGCTGGGGATCGGCGCCGCCCTCGGTGACGGCCTCGCGGTCCTCGGCGAAGCGGTTCACCGAGTAGAGGTCGCGGTCGCCGTCGATCTGCGCGGTGAAGTAGATCTTGTCGGCCTTGGGATCGAGGGCCTGGGCGTACTCGCTGCCCGGCAGTGAGGTCACGCGGCGGGCGCGCAGGTGGATCTCGTCGAAGTCGATCTCGACGACGAGCTCCGCCTCGGCCTCTTCCTCCTCGTCCTCGCCGTCCGCGTCCTCGCCGTCGTCCTCCTGCTCCGGCTCGTCGTCGCGGGTCTTCTCCCAGATCTGCCAGGCCTCCCGAGTGCGGTCGTGGTCGGCCTCGCGCAGGTACAGCGCGTAGACGTCGTACTCGCGGCGGTCGGGCGAGTGGCTGTGGCGGGTGGTGGACCAGGCCAGCACCGAGCCGTCGGGCGACCAGATCGGGCCCGTGTCGTACTCCGGGTGGCGCGTCACGTTGACGGGCTCGCCGCCCTCGCTCGCGATGATCCAGATCTCCTCGTTGTAGTCGGGATCGAGACGGCTGTAGGCGAGCCAGCGGCCGTCGGGGGACCACGAGAAATAGTGGCCCAGGTTCCAGGACGCGGTCAGGGAGCGGTCGTTGCCGCCGTCGGCGTCCATCACGCGCAGGTCGCCGTTGCCGGCGCGGTAGGCGATGCGCTCGCCGTCGGGAGACCAGGCCGGCACGTCGCAGGGCTCGTCGCGGTCGGTCAGCTCGATCAGCCTGTGCTTGCGGGCCTTGCGCAGCAGGGGCTCGTCGTCGTCGCTGACCAGCAGGCAGATCTGGTCCTCGCCGTTCCGGTCGGTGACCAGCAGCAGGGTGTCGGCGCTCCCGGGACGGAACGAGAGGTCTAACTCGCGCCAGGGGCCGGGCACGGCCACGGTGGCGCGTCCGCCGAGCTCCTTGTCGAACAGGACGATCTCGCCGTCGATGGCCAGGGCGTATTCCTCGCCGTCGGAGGAGACGGCCAGCTCGTCGCCGTCGCCGCTCTTGGTCTCGATCACCACGGGGTTCTCGATCGCGTCGGCGGCCACCTCGACGGTCAGCCGACGCGGCTCGCCGCCGGCGGTGTCCAGCACGTAGAGGTGCAGGCCCTGCTCGAAGACGATGCGGCCGCCGTCGGCGCTCAGCGACGCCCAGCGCACGCCGTCGCCCTCGAAGTCGGTCAGCGCGCGCTTGCCACCCCCGTCGGAGTCCATGGTCCAGACGTTGGCCGTCTTCGCGTCGCCCATGTCCCCCACCCAGTAGATGCGGCCGTCGGGCGCGATCATGGGGTTGGTGTCGTAGCCGCGGTTCTCGGTCAGGCGCATGGGATCGCCGCCGCGGGTCCACAGCCAGAGCTCGCGCTGGTAGCTGCCCCGGTAGCGCATGCGGCCGTTGGCCACGCGGCCCTGGGCCACCACGTAGGTGCGGCCGTCGGCGGTGGCCACCTCGTCGCCGAAGAAGTCGGCCAGGCGCAGGGGCGTGCCGCCGGTGACGGGCACCGACAGGATCTGCGGCGTCATGGGGAAGTCGAAGAGCCGGCGCGAGGTGAAGTGGAGGGTCTCCCCGTCGGGATCGAAGGCGCGCGGCAGGTCGGTGGTCTCGGCGAAGGTGAGCCGGTCGGGGGCGCCGCCGCCGACGGGCATCACGTAGACGTCGAAGTCGCCGTAGCGGTCCGAGGCGAAGGCCAGGCTGCGGCCGTCGGGGGCGAAGACGGGCCAGCCGTCGTAGGCCGCGTGGGCGGTCAGGCGCAGGGCGCGGCCGCCGTCGGCCGACACGGTCCAGAGGTCGCCCTGGTAGGAGAAGGCGACGGCGGTTCCGTCGGGGCTGATGGCGGGGTAGCGGCAGAAGAGGGCTTCGGTGGCGGTGGCTGCGGAGGCGAACGTCAGCAGCAGGACCGCCGCGAGGATCAGGCGTCGGGACATGGGAGTTCTCCTATTGCGAACGTAGGGGGCTTGTTTCGGCGGGGAGATCATAGCATGGCGGAACAGCGCAGATCAGCCGCTGATTCCAGGTTGATTCCGGGCATTCCGTGTCAAGCGAGCAGAGACTCCGACCTCGGGGCGGGCCGAAGCTGCCGCACCCACTCGACCGTCACCCCTATCGCATCAGCATCAACCGTTCAACAGCAACGGCATCCCCATTCACGAGACGCAGCAGATAAGAACCGCTCGGCAGTTCCCGGCCATTGGCATCACGACCGTCCCATACGGTCTCATGTCGACCTGGATCGGCCGGCCCGTCGACCAGGGTCCGAACGACACGGCCTCGTACGTCGAACACCTGCAATCTCACGTAGCCGGGTCCCGGCATCTCGTATGCGATCGTCGTGCGTGGATTGAACGGGTTCGGGTAAGGAGCCAGGACACGAGTCGTCGATAGATACTCGACCAACTCGACCTCTTCTTCGTGAAGCAACTGCCGCTGTTCACCATCGAGGTCCAGAAACAGGCGATAGGATATCAGGCCGTCACGATACGTGTTCCCGAACCGGTCGATCGCCATGAATGCGCCCGACGAGACCTCCTGGTAGGGAACGCACCACTCCGAAGCCCCGTGGCCGCCGACAAGTCGGAAGTCGTCATCGACACCTCCGCCGGTCACGCCCCAGCGGACGGTCGCGATTCCCGGCTCCAGCTGCACGTCGAAACCCGACAGGAACACGGGAACCGAGCCCTGGCATTGCCGGGGAATGACGAGCAGCCCGCCGGTCCAGTTGGCCATGCATACGCCCGATTCGGCGAGTGCGACACCGTATACAGGCCCCGTATCGAGACCCACGCCTCCGACCAGCAAGGGTGACTCCGGATAGGTTACGTCGACCACCCAGCATCCGCCGTATCTCGATACATAGGCATATTCCCCGTCGAGTACGACATCGTGAATATGCTGTCCCGACTCCGCAGTGGTCCCCATGGATACCGGGTGCTCCGGATCCGAGACATCGACGATCCGCAGAATCGGGCCACCCGCGAGATAGACGAAATCACCTTGTACGGCGAGCCCCTCGTAAGAGGAGGATTCGGCGAGCTGTCCGACGATCTGAGGGAAAGTCGGGATGCTGATGTCCACGACGGACAGATACCCGAAATCATCCTTCAAGTAGGCATACCCGGCCTGCACCACGACATCATAGAAGTCCCGCGTACCCGTCACGCTTCCCACGATCGCCGGCGCATCGGGAATCGCGATATCTACGACCAACAGGCCTGCTTCCTCCGCGGCGAGGTACGCGTACCCGTCCTGTACCGCAACGTTGCGGACTACGTGAGGATTCTCCACGCTTCCCACGATTGCGGGCGCCGCGGGTGTGGTGATGTCGATCACCCGGAGGCCCCTGTTCCAGGCCGCATAGGCATGGTCCCCCTGCACGGCGATGCCCCAGCCACCGCCGGGCGCATCGACGTTGCCCATCACCACCGGTGTGGCTGGCGAGGAGACATCTACGACGAACAACCCATCGTTATTGGACATGACATAGGCGTAATCGCCCTGCACAGCGACGTCCTCCGCGGATCCCACCACGTCGCTTCCCCCCAACGCTTCGACCCACTCGGTCGGCGCAGTCGTATCGATCATGTTAAGCGACGCGCCAATCCATTCATCCCCCAACGCGCAGCAATAGAACCCGTGGCCCGCGACGCCGCTGACGCTCGTCCCTATCAATTCGGGGCGCGTCGCCAGCAAGGCGGGAGCATCGGGGTCCGATACATCGAACAGCTGAACGACTCCCGAACCGTCCTACTCCCCCCCTACGAACGCCATGCTTCCCCGGACGGCCACACATCGATTGGATGCGGACGTATGGTAGGTTCCGACGATTTCGAGCTCCGAGGGCGTCGACAGGTCGACTATCCGGAAACCGCTCTCGCCGGCGACATAAGCGTAAGGCCCCTCGATGACGACTCCACGCGCTTCATCAGGTGTCAGGACGCTGCCCACGAAGACAGGCGTCGACGGAACGGATATGTCGACGGCCAGGAGACCCTCCGGGGTCGAGATGAACGCGCAACTCCCTTCCAACGCTATATCGCTCGGCTCCGCCGGCGCAGCGTAGGTACCTACGACGGTCGGAACGGCCGGTACCGCGACATCCAGCACGCGCATGCCGGTGGGAGTGGTGACGACTGCCACGTCGCCCGAGACCGCGACCTTACGCGCGACCTCCCCGATCTCGGCTTGACCAACAACAGTCAGTTCGTGGGGTGCCGAGATGTCGACGGTGATCAGGCGACGGTCTTCTGTGGCGATGAAAGCATGGTGCCCGACGACAGCAACTCCGTTGGCTCTCGCGACGAAGATCTCGGTCGACGAGAATCCCGACAGGGTCAATTCGTCGAGGCTCACCGGGATCGAAGGCACCGAGAGGTCCACGGCCACGAGAAGCGGCCATGTTCCCATGCTGTGAGCGCCATGCCCGGCTATGAACGCGACATCCCCGTGAACGGCGATATCGTGGGCGCCGCCGGTCCAGGTGTGTGTCCCGATCCACCCCAGATAATCCTTGTACTTGATGCACTCGGCCAGGCCGGCGCCGGGAACGAAGACACCCAACATCGCCACCATGATGAAGATGGTCGTAGCGAAGGTTGATCTGTGAGTTCGTGAACGGTCATGGTTCCGGCCACGTCCAGCCTGCATGTCGAGCCTGGGTCCAGCCTCAGATGATGTCAAGTCAGCCCCCGTTCGCTTAATAGAATGCAACCATCGATACGACATCTACCAAGCAGGCCATTCAGGGCATATCCCTTTTCCCGGTTCTCGATGTCACCAGATTCAGTATCGTATATATCCGCATGCTGACAGCATGATTCGCTGCAAGGGCAAGTCCGGACACCCTACCAGCAACGGGCATGCAAGTCCACTGTCTTGTCCAGATCCGACTCAGAACGCGTCGCGAGATGCTTGCAGAACATGCGTACCAGCCCTATCCTAACCCGCCATGAAGACCGCCCTGACATCCCTTCTGATCCTCACCCTGGTCGCCGCCGTCCCCGCCCGCGCCGACGACTACCTCGCCCCCGGCGAGATCGCCGCCCTCTCCGCCGGCGCCGTCGCCCTGAACGTCCTGGGCCACAAGCTCGGCGACCTCGGCGCGAGCAAGCCTCCGCGCTGGACCGAGCCCCCGGCCTTCGACCTCTGGGTCACCGAGCACCTGGCGCCGTCGCCGCGTCCCTACCCGCGCAACTTCATGGACAGCGACCGCGCCGCCGGGCTGAACGTGTTCCTGGCCGGCGCCGCCGTGGGCGCCCTCGACGCCGAACACCCTCGCGGCGAACGCGGCAAGGACATCCTCCAGGGCCAGTTCCTCTACTACGCCGGCCTGCTCTCGCTCAAAGGCGTGCAGGACGCGGTCAAGGGCACCGTGGCCCGCCAGCGCCCCCTGGCCCGGCTCGCGCCGGAGACGGCCGCCCGTCGCGAGGAGATCGACCTCGCCCGCGACCAGCGCTCCTTCTGGTCCGGCCACGCCTCGTCCGCGTTCTACGCCTCGACCTTCCTCAACAAGCGCGTGCGCGGGGTGCTGCGCCGCGAGCTGTCGACCGCCGAGTGGGACCGCTGGGGCTGGGCCTCCCCGACGCTGCTCTACGGCTGGGCCGCCTGGGTGGCCTACAGCCGCATCCACGGCTACCAGCACTACCTGAGCGACGTGAGCGTGGGCGCGCTGGCGGGGTGGGCGGCCGCGGAGATCTTCTACGCCCTCGACGACCGCCATCGCGGCGGGAGCGACCCCGGCAAGGCCGCCCCCGTGATCTCGTTCGGGTTCTCATTCTGACGATCGCTGAATTGCTTTCTTCCAATCCCCGATGTCCGTCGCTCCAGAAGAGTCGATGCCAGGTGATGACCAGAAGCCCGCTCACCCGGACCGGCGCAATCACCTCGACCCGTAGCATGTATCCCTGGAGGACCGACCATGAAGACATTGACCCTGAACCTGCTCCTCTTGATCTCCATCGCCCTACTCGCCGGCTGCAGCGACGAGAGTGAGACCATCACGACGCCCGCGCAGCCGCTGCCGGCCAACCTCGTTCACGACGGACGACTGAACGACGACACGCTGTACGCCATCATCGACTGCCTGCCCTCCGGCCTGGCGGAAACCGCGAACACCGTTCTCGTCTTCACCCGGGACGCCGAGGCCTTCGCGGCGATCCAGGCCGACGCCGACGTCGAGAGCGTCTCGCTCTACCGCGTCAACGTCTTCATGGGCACATCGGAGCGCGTGGCCGGCGACAAGTACCAGGATCCCCCCGACTGCTGGGCGTACCTCATGGAGCTCATGAATTGCTGCAACTTCTGTCAGAGGTCGCACCCCCACGAGAACTACCCCTGCTTGCAGTTCTGCGTGCGCGCGCTCGGCCCCAGCGATTGCGACTTGATGCACATCTCACCCTCGTGACCGGGACGGTCGAGGGGTCGTCGGGGTTCGCGCCCCGACGGCCTCTCGTGGGCCGGAATCCGGGTTTCCGCCCCCATCGCCCCCGGTTGTGGTGAAGAGCGCGGACTCGGCCAACTCGTTCATGTACCGGATGACGGCGACGCCGGGCAGCGGCGTCGGCGTGTCCTTCAGCGACTGGTTCAACACCTGTCCCACGAGCAACCCCTTCGGGCTGGGCCAGTGGTACCACGTCGCGAGCGTGCTGGACGCTTCGGGTGTGAAGTTCTACGTGAACGGCGCGCGGATCGACTCCATCGGCGTCCGGGCGTCCCCGTTCCGTCGGGCGTCTACTTCGTCCATCTCGAGGCCGGAGAGGCGGTCGCGTCCACGCGCGTGATCAGGATCCGCTAGCGCCGCGGCATACGCCCGACACCACCGATCGATACGACCTTTGACCTCGCCGACTTGACATCGCATACTCGATTCATTATATTCTCATACATGAGAAGTTTCATGACAACATCCCCTCCTCCCCTCGGATCAGCCATCCGGCGCCTCCGCAAGGACAAAGGTTTGTCCATGAAGCAGTTGGCCGAACAGATCGGCACGAGCGAATCCGCCATCCACCGCTATGAGAGCGGCTGGGACCGTTTCGAGGTGCAGACCCTGCGGCGTCTCGCCGAGGCCTTGGAGGCCACGCTGGAGATCCGCCTCGAAAAACGGCCCGAATCCGACGATCCCCGCGACGCATGCGAACTCGCCCGCAGGATCGCGCCGCTTTTCTGGGACGTGGATCTGCAGCCCCAACATCTGCGGGACAACCCCGACTGGGTGTTGCGCCGCGTGCTCGAATACGGCGACCTCGATCAGAACCGTTGGGTCCGGAGCTTCTTCGGCGACGACGCCGTCGCTTCGGCGGCGCTGCATCGGAGCATGAGCCCACGAGTGCGTCGATACTGGGAGGTCGTCCTGCAAGGGAAGGAAGGTCCCGCGTGAACCCGAAGGTCCTGCCCGCCGAAGCCTGGGACGTGGTCAGGCGCCTGGACCGCGAAGATCTCCTGGCCGACTGGATCCTGGCCGGCGGTACGGCGCTCGCCCTGCAACTCGGTCACCGCATCTCGCTCGACCTGGACTTCTTCCGCCACGACGCCTTCGACGTGGCGGGCCTGCGGGTGTCGCTCGCGAAGCTCGGCCCACTGGACGTGCCGTCGATGGCCGCCGGAACCCTGCACGCGCGGCTGGACGGCGTGCTCCTGACCTTCCTGCGGTCCGAGGTCCCTTTCCTGTACGAGCCGATCCCCTATCGCGGCCTCCGCCTGGCCGACGTGCGCGACATCGCGGCGATGAAGGTCATCGCCGTCGCCGGCCGCGGCAGCAGGAAGGATTTCGTCGACCTGCACGCCTACTTCGAATCCGGCGCCACCTTCGGCGACCTGATGGGCGTGGTTCAGCGGCGCTACGAGGGCACCGACTTCAACCCCCTCCACCTCCTGCGCAGCCTGGTCTACTTCGACGACGCCGAGGCCGAACCCATGCCGAGGATGCTGGCGAAGACGGATTGGTCCCGGATCCGGCACCGTCTGGAGACCGAGGTCAGGAACTGGGCTCCCTGACGCACCGATCGGCGTCTCCCCGCGGCCCTTGCGCCGGGAGCGCCCGATCCCGGGCCGCTTAGAGCTGGAACAGGTACTGCAGCTTCATGAAGTACTGCCGGTCGGTCAGCCGCCAAGACTCTATGCCGTCGCTCTCCGGATCGATCTCCGCGTAGTCCCGCGTCGACCCCACGTAGAACGTCGAGAACGGGTTGATCCGGTAGGTCAGCAGCGGATCGGCCTCCCAGGTGCCGCGGAAGTCGTTGTACTGGATCACCAGGCGCGCCGACAGCTCGCGGGTGAACTGCAGGTCCCAGCGGCTGCGCAGGATGAAGCCCTTGAACAGGGGCTCGTCGGTGGCGTCGTCGCGGCTCTCGATCCAGCGCCAGCTCGTGGAGAAGAGGAAACGGTCCACCGGGCGCAGGTTGAGCCAGGCTTCCGCCCCGTGCTCGCGTCCCATCACCAGGTAGCCGCGGGCGATGCGATGGCCGGTGTTCACGCCGAAGCCGCCGTTGAGCACCTCGCCGGGGTTGAAGTTCGCGTTCAGGCTCCAGTTGTCGATCCCGTTGAACTGGATTCCGCCGAACTCCTCGTTGCTCTCCATGTGCGAGATCTGGAACCAGGTCTGGGCCCACTTGAGGTTGGCGCTGGCGCCGGCCCAGATCCACTCGTCCTTCTTGCGGCCGTCCCAGTTCCAGACCCGGCCGACGTTGGAGTCGATCGAGATCCAGTTGAGCAGGGGATGCTCGTCGAAGCGAAAGTTGCGGCCCATGTAGACGTGGGCGTCGCGGCGATCGTTGCGCGGCAGGAAACCGTTGTCGGCGCGGAAGGTGGGGCTGTACTCCCAGTAGTCCGCGTCGAAGTTCCAGGTGCTGCTCCCGTACTCGAGGCTGGTGTAGACGCCGCGGCCCTTGAAGCTCTCGCCGTCGAAGGCGCGGGTGTGCTTGCCGCCGTCGAAGGTGGCGCCGCCCAGGGTGCCGGTGATGCCGAGATCGTCGGGCTCCTCGCAGTCGGTGCCGAGGGCCTGGAATTCGAGCTGGATCTGCTGCGTGAAGCGGATGCGGCCGTCGATGCCGGCCAGGGTGCTGTGGCCGCCGCCGTCGTAGCGGCGGTCGGTGGCCAGGACGCCCACCTGGGAGCCGTCGCCCAGCGCCTTGCGCACGCGCAGGATGTTCGACGTGCTCTCGCCGCCCAGGGCCAGCTCGCTGTTCTCCTCGAAGGGCAGGATGAAGGGCGTGTTCTCGTCGCGGGCGGTCAGCAGGGCGATGCTGGTGCTGTTGGGACGGCCGGTGATCTTGGCCGCCCACAGCGGATCGTTGATCGAGCGCGTGTACACCGCGTTGAAGTAGGTGTTGTACATGTCGCTCCCCTCCTGGAAGAAGGGGCGCCGCTCGGGGAAGAACAGGGCGAAGGGCGTGTTGACGTCGATCTGCGCGGCGTCGGCCTCGATCTGGCTGAAGTCGGGGTTGTAGGTGCCCTCCAGGGTGAAGCTCGAGGACAGGTTGGCCTTGCCGCCCACCGAGAACTCGCCCATGACGTCCTCGTTGACCCAGTCGGCGCCGTCGCGGCCGCCGGACTGGGTGAAGATCTGCGAGGGCATGATCTCGATGCCGCGGCCCGGCTCCACGTCGCGGAAGCCGGTGACCGTGCCCCACTGGCAGGGCCAGCAGTTCTCGTCGCGGTCGTAGGCGGCCCAGGAATACTGCTCGCGCACCTCGCGCGGGCGGTTGCGCCAGAAGTCGACCCGCCAGGTCTGCACGTCCTTGACCGGGAAGCGCAGGCTCGACCAGGGGATCGCCTGCTCCACGATCCAGCCCTCGTCGGTGATGCGGCCGGCGCTGCGCCAGATCATGTCGTAGCCCATGTCCTCGCCGCCGTTGCTCGACCAGAGCAGGTCGCCCTGGATGCCCAGGGGATTGCAGGCGATCTCGTAGGCCCAGGACTGGTCGGCATAGGTGTCGATGGCGGTGATGACGTAGTCGTCGCTCCAGATGCGGTCGCGCTCGGTGAAGCTGGCGCGCACCTCGTCGGGGTCGTCATAGCAGATGTAGGCGACGTAGAGGCAGTCGTCGTCGTAGGTCATCATGGCGACGGTGTCGACGGGGGGCTGCGTCTGGTCGCCGGGGTTGTGCTCGGCGAAGTGGCGGGCCTGCGCCGCGCCGACCCAGCCGGGGTCGTCCAGGCGGCCGTCGATCTCGATGGCGCCGGCCGCGCGGCCGACCTCCATCTCGGGATGATAGGTGGCGACCCAGCCATCGTCGGCGACGGCGGGTGCGGTCAGGAGCAGAAGCAACGCGATGGCGACGGCGCGGGCGCCGAGTGGGCGGGAGTGACGCATCGTGTGTCCTCGTCGATGTGGGGGCGGGCCGGTACCGGAAACCGGCGGTCACCGGAGGACATACGGGCGCGGCGGCAACGGGTTGCGGTCGAATGTCGCGAAACGTATCAGGGGCCGTAGAGCGCCTTCACCGAGCCCCAGGCGGAGGTCTCGGCCGGCGTCGGGACCAGCAGGTCCTCGACCGCCGCGAGGATCTCCGCCAGGTCGAAGCCCGGGCTGGCGTAGCGCAGCACCCCCTCGGCGTCGATCACGGTGTTGTAGGGCAGCGGATCGGTCAGGGTGAAGAGCGCGAACAGGTCCCAGTCGGGGGCCATCCAGATGTCGTAGGTCAGCCCCAGGGCCTGCCGCCAGCCGTCCACCAGCGCCGGCTGCTCGGCGATGTCGACGGCCAGCACGCGCACGCCGCGGTCGGCGTAGATCTCCCACACGTCGCCCTGCAGCGACTCGGCCTCCTCGTTGCAGCCGGGACACCAGGTGGTGAAGAAGTTCAGGACCACCACCTCGCCGCGCAGGTCGGCGAAGCTGCGCTCGACGCCCTGCAGGTCGGGCAGCGTGAAGTCCGCGACCGTGTCGCCGAGCTCGTAGGCGGCGGTCGGCGGCGCGAGGGCGAGCGCCAGGATCAGGATGCGGATGAGCATGTCGTCCTCCTCACTTGACGAGTGTCAGCTTGCCCGTGGCGACCCGGCCGTCGACGCGCAGAAGGGCCAGGTAGACGCCGGCGGGCGCCGTGCGTCCCGCGTCGTCGCGCCCGTCCCAGCGCCGCGTGGACAAGTACAATGCGGAGCTGGCGCGCTTCGAGCAGGTGAAA
>CAZSNA010000091.1:0-13268 GCA_964607825.1 uncultured Fibrobacteraceae bacterium
AGCTCGTCCGGATCGCCCGGATACCAGGCGCCGGCCAGCACGGGGGCGCGGGTGCGGAACTCGCTCATGAGACGTCTCCTCGCTCGGAAGTCCGGCCGAGCCTAGCAGACCCCGGCCCGTACGGTCCAGGACCGCCGGAGACGGCGGAATTCGCGATTGGACTTGCGTTCCCGGCCCCATGGCCTCATCCTGACAGGAGGCGCGCCCCTGCGCGCGCATACGGTTGCTACCATCCCCCGCGAGGAGGGTCCGGTTTGAAGATCAACGAGAAGCCCAAGGATGACATCATGGTCCTGCAGCTGTCGGGCAAGATCATGGGCGGCGACGACCACGATCTGTTCCATAGCGAGATCAAGACCCTGATCAACGAGGGCTACGTGGACGTGATCCTGAACATGTCCAAGGTCAACTGGATCAACTCCACCGGCCTCGGCGTGCTCGTCTCCGGGTTCCATTCGCTGAAGAAGAACGGCGGCGTCATGAAGATCTGCGACGTGAGCAGCCGCATCGACAACATCCTCAACGTCACGCAGCTCAAGCTCGTCTTCGAGACCTACGAGACGGAGGAGGAGGCGCTGGCGTCCTTCGGCAAGTAGGGGCGCGGCCATCCGGTATCGCCGCCGGGCCTCGGCCCGGCGGTTTCCGTTGCGGTCGGGTTGACCGGACGGGGCGCGTGGGATAGTGTCTTCCCGCGCAGGCGGTTATATCGATCTTGATCATGTCCGGCGTCCTCGCGGGCGCCGCATCGGGCGGGGCTCCATGACCAGGCGTCCGTTCCACCGCATCATCCCCTGGCTGGTCCTGGCCGTCGCGGCCGGGTTGGCCGTGCTGCTGGCCGCCTGCGACGAGGGGACGTATTGCCCCGGGTACGCGGTGGGGGCGGTGGAAGGGTACGTGACGAGTGTCGGGGAGGGGTTCGCGGTCAAGGTGGAGGCGGAGGCGGTCGGGGGCGAGTTCGACGGCCGGAGGATCATGACGACCGAATCGGATTCGACCGGCTGGTATCGGATGGATCTTCCCAGCGGGTTCTACCGGATCAGGACGGATCTCGACGACGGCTACCTGCCCGATTCCGATCCCCGCGATACGGTGACCGTCGAGACGGGAATCCGTCGGATCGACCTGCAGCGTGGGCGCGCCGTGATGACGGCCGTCATGCCCGCCTTCTACGAGGGCAAGTCGTTCGGCGTGACGTTCGACGGCATCGAACCGGGCTATGCCATCGAATCCGAGGTCGTCATCGACGGCCGGCTCTCGTACACCGCGCCGCTCCTGATGCCCGGTTCCTACCGGATTCGTCTCCACAACTGGAGTCTGGACGTGGAGATCTGGATGCCGGGCGTCTCGGTGATGTCGGACGGGGACATCATCGAGGTCACGACCGAGTCGGTCGTCGAATACGGGATCGATTTCACCGAGTCCTTCGCGTCGATCTCCGGGGCCGTCACGGGCAGCTGGCTCGAGACCAACCTGAGCCGGCCCAAGGTCCACATCCACGCCATGGATTATCGCGAGCTGGGCAATGCCCGTTGCGACGAGGACGGGCTGTACATGTGTCCCCTCTTCATGCCCCAGCCGGTCCGGCTGCGCGTGAGGCTCGACGGACGGGACAACTGGATCGGCGGCGAGTCGTTCGAGACCGCGACGGTGTTCGACGTCCAGCCCGGCGACAGCCTCACGGACGTCGATCTCGTGGAGAGCGGGATCCACGTCCAGGTGCTCGAGTCCGGGGGGCTCGAGTTCGATACCGCCATCATCGAGCTGTACGACCAGGACCTCGATCAGGTCCACTGGGTCCCGGCGAGCACGGACAGCCGTCTCATCTGCAACCTGGATCCGGGGCGTTACTACCTCTACCTCAACGGATCGTGCACGGATCAGGCCTGGGCCGCCCACTGGTACGGCGGTACGAGCGACCCGGCGACGGCGACGCCCATCGATCTGGCGTCGGGCGTGCTGGACTCGCTCGAGCTGGACCTGGCTCCCGGCGCCCGCATCTTCGGAACGGTGACCGATGCGGAGGGAGCGCCCGTCCCGCTGATCGACGCCGGCCTGTACCTGGGTGCGGACATGCCCCTGTGCACGGGCTACGCGCAGTTCCGGTACTTCGAAACGGGCGCCTTCGAGTTCACGGGTCTCGGCGAGGGCGAGTACTACGCCGGTCTCATCCATCGGGGCGTGATCTGGTGGTATCCGGGCACGGCCACCTTCGCGGCCGCCTGGCCCGTGTTCGTCGAGGACGGGGCGGCAACCGAGATCGTGGACTGGCGCCTGCCGCCGAGCGAGGAGAAGAGCGCGCCGTGATCCGCCACGCCTGCAAACCGATCCTCCTCGCGGCCGGGCTGCTGATGGCGGTGGCCTGGGGCGGCTGCACGAGGGACGACCCGCTCTGCGAGCCGCTCGTGCCGGCCGGTCGCGTCCAGGGGCACGTGCACCTGGGCGGAGCGGTGGTCGAGACGGAGATCCTGTTCGACATGGTCGTCGACGGCGAGATCGTGGACGCCTACCTGAGAGCGACCCCCGACGCGTCCGGAGCCTACGTCATGGACCTGCCGGCCGGTCGCTACACCGTCTCCCTGTGGATGGAAGATCATTACCGGGTCTACTTCTGGTCCGCCTCTGGACTGGTCTACGGATCCACGCCTCCCGACACCCTCGAGATCGGTCAGAGCCGGGATCCCCACGTCATCGACTTCGACCTTGCGAGCGTGGTCGTGGACGTCAACCTCTCGGATCGGCTCGACGGGGAGTACGGGCGGGTGATCCTGCACCTGGAGGACGATTTCGATCCCGAGTACGATCACAGCTACGTACGGGAGGATGCGACGGAGATCATCGGCGGCGCGTTCCAGATCCCGCTGCACGGAGTCCTGCCGGGCAAGTACAAGGTGGAGATGCTGCTCGGGGGGGAGCACTACCACAGCGAAAACGGCGAGCGAATCTGGTGGCCGGCGACCCGAAATCCGGACCTGGCCTCATGGGTCACGGTAGGCCCCGACGACATGGTGGCCCTGGACTGCGAATTCACCGAGGCGCCGGGCCGGGTCGAGGGGAGCGCCGCGTCGGCCCTGGTGGACTCGCCGTATCACTGGAATCCGGACTACTTCCTCGTGACCCCGGATTCGAGCCTCGTCCTGGGGCCCCGGGATATCGAGGACGACGATACGTTCGGAGTCGATCTGCACCTGGCCGGGCCCGTCAAGCTGGGCTTCGATCACTACGGGCTGGTGCAGTGGTACGGCGGCGAGGATTTCGACGCGGCGACCGTGATCGAGGTCGTCGAAGGGCAGACCGTGTCCGACCTCGACTTCATCGCGAGCGGATTGCGCATGAACGTGGCCTATGAGGGATCCTACGTGGGTGAAGCGCGGTTCGAGTTCCGCGATCCCGTCGATGGCTCCCTGCTGTACTATGCGGAGCGCTATTCCTACGATGAAGCGTTCAGTTTCTCCAACCTGTCGCCGGGCGAGTACCTGATCCGCATCCTCACGGAACGGAATTCCTCGCAGTCATGGCGGCCCCAGTGGTTCGATCGGGCCGTCTCGATCGATGCAGCCCAGCTGGTCACCATTCCGGTGGAGGACATGACGACGCTCGACGTCGTCCTGGAGGAGGGCGGACGCTTCGAAGGCGCCCTGCACCTCGAAGAGGGGCCGGCCGGGCACTACCTCGTCTACGCAATCCCCGTCGATCGGCCCGACGAGTATGTCTGGGATTATGCCTGGTCGGAGGAATACTCGTTCGCCGTCCAGGGGCTGTGTGACGGCTCGTACCGGCTCGCAGCTCAGCCCAGGGACTACGGCTGGGGGGATGACTGGCGCGATCCCGACCCCGAACGCCTCGTCTGGCACCCCGGCACCCGCGACGAGGCCGCCGCCACGGTCTTCGAGATCATCGACGCCTCCGTGATCGAGGACGCCGGTTTCACCATACCGCCGCCGGACTAGTCCGCCGCCAGCAACCACTCCACGACCCACCCCGCATCCCCTGCGGGATGAGCCACCCCCGTACCTTCCACCGCGAACCCCCGTTCCATCATCACCTGCATGAGCCGCGACGGCCGCCCGCCCGGATTCGGCCGCGCCGCGAGCCTGTAGGGCGTCTCGTTCCCCCGCCCCTCGAACAGCTCCGCCATCCCCTCGAGCGTCCCGCGTCCGCCCTCGACCAGCAGCCGGTCGACCTCCAGCCAGACGCGGTCGGCCAGGCCGGGGGCGTCGAGGCTCATGGCCAGGGCCGCGTCGGCGCCGCCGCCCAGGCCCACCAGGGTCACCTTCGCGGCGCCGACCAGGTCGCGGGCCCAGCGCAGGGCCTGTTCGGTCTGCTCCGAGGCGGGGGCCAGGGCCAGGCCGCTCTCGCCGTGGGACTGGGGCACGGCCACGATCACGTCGCCTCGGCCGGCCAGGGCCTCGCCCAGTCCGGTCGCGAGCTGCATCTCCACGCCGGGGCGCGGGGGGACCACCAGCAGCAGGTGCGGCGCCTCGAGCTCGCGATGGCCGGCGGGCAGGTGCAGGGCGCAGAGGCGCTGGGTCATGCGGTCCACGGCGAAGCCGCCGCGCACCGGGCCGCCGTCGGGCAGGATGGTGCCGCCGGCCTCGAGGGTCGCGATCTCGGCGGCGATCCGCCGGGATTCGGCGTAGGACTCGGCCGCGTCGTCCTGGGGATGCCGGCGCTCCAGGGCGTGGGCGATCCGGAAGAGCCGGTAACGGAGGATCTGGGCCTCGGGCGAGTCCATCCGGAAGATGCGGTCGTTCAGCCGCGCGAGGGTGCGGGCGTCGAGGCGGGTGAAGGTCTCCGACCAGGTCATGGGAATGCCGTCGGAGCCGTCCAGGCTCAGCTCGAGCCGATAGACGCCGTCGGGCAGTCCGCCCAGCTCGTAGCTCTCGTTGAAGAAGTTCAGCTCGGTCATGGTGTCGAAGGCGAAGATCCGCGGCGCGGGCTCGGCCTGCCGCACGCCCTGGGCGTCGACCACGCTCAGATGGTACTCGCCGGGCCCCTCGCTCAGTGACCACAGGGCGAACTCCAGGCTCACCTCGCCGTGCTCGGCGAGGCGGTCGTAGAGGCGAGCGCGCAGCACGGGGCGGCTGCGGTCGCTGGACCAGAAGGCGGCGGGCACGTAGCGGCGCCAGGGGTTGGCCCCCCAGGCCAGGCGGTCCTCGGCCATCAGGGCCAGGACGGTGCGGCGGCCCTCGGGACCAGCGCCGGCGTAGATCACGTTCAGGCCCATGTCCTGGTCCAGGGGCGGGGCGTAGGGGTGGAAGACCTCCCAGCCGATCGCCGCCGTCCAGACCGTGGCGTCGCCGCGTCGCTCGACCGTGGGCGTCACGCCGGGCAGCGGCGTCTTCTGGGTCTCACCGTCCAGCCCGACGAGCCAGGCTCGGGGTTCGCCGTCCTCGAGGCCCAGGCCCACCGCGTGGTAGTGGCGGGACTCGTAGTCGTCGTGGGAGAGGGGGCGGACCAGGTCGACCAGCACGCCGCGGCCGCCGTTCCAGGGGAGGGCGTCGGCGTCGGGGCCCGGGTCGCGGACGGTCAGCTCGATCCGCAGCGCCTCGCGATCGAAGGACAGGACGGCCTCGGCCGCGGCGCCGTCGCCGCGCAGGGGGATCGGGCCGAGGGGGTAGCCCTCCTCCAGGACGAGCGCGCGGGCGGCCAGGGTGTCGCGCAACGCGCTCTCGTAGGTCTCCACCAGCGTGTCCAGACGGGGGTCGCCGCGCAGGGAGGCCAGGCTCGGGTCGGTCTCGATCAGCCGGAAGTTGGTGTAGCCCTCGGCCAGGGCGGCCTCCAGGTCGGCCAGGGCGACGTCGGGCTCGCCGGCCATGAGGTCGAGGCAGGCCAGGTTGTAGCGCATGGTCGCGTCGTGGGGCTCGGCGTCCAGGTAGGCGCGCACCTGCTCGCGGGCCTCGTCGATGCGGCCGGCCTGGGCGAGCTGGATCATGCGCAGGGTCACGGCGTCGCGGTCCGGGGACGGGGGCGCGTCGGCGTCGGCGGGCGCGCAGGCCCAGAGCGTGACGAGGGCGAGGCCGAGGGCGGCCGCGGCGAATCGCCGTCGGCGGGCATCCGTGT
Source organism: uncultured Fibrobacteraceae bacterium (assembly GCA_964607825.1). Lineage (GTDB taxonomy): Bacteria > Krumholzibacteriota > Krumholzibacteriia > LZORAL124-64-63 > LZORAL124-64-63 > JAHIYU01. The sequence goes on from CAZSNA010000091.1 coordinate 6,061, forward strand.
CGAACATGTCGCTCCGTCTCCTCGGAAGGAAGTCGTCCGGGGTTCGGGGCGAGGATGTCACAGGCCGGGTGAGGGCGCAAGGCATGGAGGGAAAGGAAGACGGGAGGCCCGTGGGGCCTCCCGCTATCCTTCGATCGCCGAGTGCCGCTAGTTCAGCACCACGGTGATGGTGTAACCGGGAGAGTGGACACCGATGAGGGCGTCGGCGGCGACGACCGTCAGGGTCGCGCCCACGTTCCAGGTATCGTCGGCATTGGTCTGGGTGATGTCGGTCAGGTCGCCCTCGTCGGCGCCGCCGTTCACGGAGACGGCGAAAGCCGAGAGGTTCAGACCGGCGACATCGTCGTCATCGACGAACGAGGCGTTGACCGAGGCGCCCGGAATACTCGTACAGGTGAAGATACCGGGGGTGTAGCCGGTGTCGTCGAACGAGATGAAGTTGGGGTCGGTCATGGCCACGGCCGCATCCGTCGAAAGGGTCAGGGCACCGTCGTGGTCGGCCACCTGGCCGAAGTCCATCTGGGTCGTCTGGGCGAGGGTGATGCCCTCCACGACTTCGACAGCGCACGTGGTGGCCAGGTCGAACGCCAGCGCGGAGCCGGCGCACGCGGTCACGAGGACCAGGGTGGAGATGATCTTGAGGTTTCTCATTGCGCACTCCTTTGGCACGTTGGAACACTCCGTCGGCTTCTAGGTTGGGCTGGACCTCAATTCTCAACCCACGCGGATAGTCATCGGACGCCGCCGGCGGGACTTGAGCAGAAAAATGCCGGGAACTCGGGGGCGGTTTACACGCCGTTCCGGGGTGTGATAAGCTATTCGGAGGCAGGATGCGCCATTCCGGGCCATCCTGCCCGTTTCGGTCCGGTATTGGGGGATCCTGCCCGATGAGTTCGGCGTTCCGATTCGCTGCGATCTGCTTCGTCCTGCCGGTGCTGTGCACCGCGTCGGCCGGCGCCTTCACCCTGCAGACGAGCGCCCGGGTGGAAATCGTGCCCGGGGTTGAGATCCTGCGGGTGGGGGGGGATCTGCCCGTTCCGGCCCTGGCGCCGGAACAGGGCGCGCCCGCCGGTTTCCACGTGGAGGGACCCGCGGAGCGGGCCGTGCGGGTGGCGTGGATCGTCGACCCGGGGGATGCGGCCGCTTCGCCGGCGAGTTCGTCCGCCAGCCGCCACGACGAGACGGGCGGTCTCCTGCTCGAATTCGGATCGATACCCGACCCGGCCCCTGATGCGGGCTACCGACTCACCCTCGAGTACGAATAACCGCCTTCCCCGTCCCTATTTCAGCTGACAGCCTCGCGCCGCGCCGCGTCGATCCGTCGGTGTCGGCTCGGGCTCATCGGCCTCCGCATGCCCCTCGGCGGGCTGCTCCGTGGCGGGCGGGGGCGTGGGGGCGGGAGCGGGAGAGACCGGCGTCTCGACCGGCACCCGCTCGCTCGGATCCACCTCGTAGGAGGTCGGGCTGCCGAACAGCACGGGGATGGTGACCACGTCGGGGACCCCCGCCGAGGCCACCGGGCCGTCCGCGGGCTCGCGCGGACGCCGGACCAGGAGGATGTCGGGCCCCTGCACGAAGCCGCCGCGCCCGGACACCTCGACCTCCACGGGCTCCGGCACGAAATACGTGCTGGTGTTCAGGGTGGTGGGGATCACGGCCAGGGTGTAGGCGCCGGGCAGCACCTCGGGGAAGTAGTAGTAGCCGTCGAACTCGCTCACCGTGGCCTGCACGCGCTCGCCCGCCGCGTCGAGCAGCTCGAGGCCGAGATGCCGGATCACCTGCTCGGGATGGGCGGCGTCCATCACCAGCCCCTCGATCTCGCCGGCGAAGGCGAAGGGCAGCTCCACGTCCACGATGCCGCCCGGGTGGCCGAGCACCTTCACGCCCTCGTTGATCGGCACCAGGTAGGGATCGCTCACCGTCGTGAGGTCGAGCTCGATGACCTGCGCCTGGTGGACCATCAGGCCCGGCAGCAGGGTGATGCCGTTGGCGTTGGAACGCAGTCCCCGCCAGGCGGTCAGGTTCAGGAACCCGACGCCTTCCAGGGGAATGTCGTCGTTGTTGTAGGCGCCGTCGTTGTCCAGGTCCACGAAGGTGCGCACCGAGGCCGCCGTGCGGTTGGCCAGGCGGCGGTGGGTGGAAGTCCAGGTGTTCGAGCGGTTGTCGCGGGCCAGGAAGGTGCCCACGGTGACGCCGAAGGTCGTGCCGAGGGTCTCGTAGCGGTTCAGGTCGACGCCGACGGTGAAATCGTCGAACAGGCGCGTGAGCGCCAGGTTGACGCTGTCGTAGCCGTAGGCGTCGTGCAGGAAGCGGTTCAGACGCAGCGTGGCCTGCAGCCGGTCGTCGTGATAGGCGGTGAGCGTGGCCGAGGTCGAGCGCAGGCGCCAGGGCGAGACGTCGTAGTTCAGGTCGGCGCGCAGGGACAGGCGGCCGATCCAGGTGCGCAGCAGCTGGGTGCCGTAGCGGTGGCGCTGCTCGATGCCGTCGTAGACGCGGCTGTCCCAGGTGAGGGAGTGGGAGAGGAGCATGCGTCCCAGGTTGCCCGACAGCCGGAACCGGTAGTTGCGCTCCTCGCTCAGATCGGTCCCGCTCCAGGAACGGCCGACCATGGACAGGCCGTAGCTCAGGCTCCGGCTCGCCGTGCGGGCCAGGGTGCCGCTGGCGCGGGCGACGTTCTGGCCCCGGATGTACTGGATGCCGTCGGTCGACTCGGCGCGGTAGTCGGCGTTGGTGCTCGACTGCAGCAGCAGGTTGTGGCCTTGCCAGCTCGTGCGCGCGGCCAGCGAGGCGGCCCGGCCGCCGCCGCCGCTGGCGCCGAGGATGCTTTCCACGTGCACCGGACCCACCGAGTTGTGGCCGGTCAGGCTGGCGAAGAGCTCGCGGCGGCCGTCGAAGTCCAGCCAGAAGAAGTCGGCCACCAGGGCGCTGCGGTTGGAGAAGGCGTAGGCCAGCTCGAGCTGCTGGCTCCAGGGGCGCCGCTCCCGCGTGCTCGAGGCGGGCCGGGCGGTCAGCAGGGCCGCGCCCTCGCGCAGGAGCGTCGCGGTGTACTTGAGCTCGCCCACGTCCACCATCTCGGAGCTGATGTTGGCGTGGTCGACCACCGTCCGCCGTTCGCCGCGGGGGCCGTAGAGCACGGTGCGGAAGGTGTTGTTGCCCACCACCATGGGCACGTCGTCGAAGACGTACTGGCCGTCCTCGTCCACGGTCTGGAAGTCGTAGAGGGAGCCGTTGATGTAGAGCTCGGCCTCCCAACCCGGCGGGGCGTTGCCGCGCACAGCGGTCATGTCGAACTCGCGGCTGCGGTAGAGGTCCTGGTTGGAGAGCGTGACGCCCACGCCCTGCTTGGTGGCGGTGATCAGCGGGATCCGTGAGATGTAGAGGTCGCCCACCTCGTAGCGCGTGGCGTGCAGGGGGCCGAGCAGGCCGCCTTCGGGATCCCAGCGGCCGGACTTCAGCCGCGCGGTGGTGCGGGTGTTCGACTCCGAGCCCACGTGGGTCAGGAACAGGTTGCTGGACAGGCCGCCCAGGTCGGCCCAGCTCTGCGAGGAGAACCGCACCTGGCGACCGCTGACCGTGTTGTTCAGCGCCAGGGTGGCGTCGGTCATGGGCCAGCTCCACATGCGGTAGGGGGCCACCTGGAGGGGATAGGCCAGCTCCTCGCGGCCGTGCATGGCCAGCCAGCGCGCCCGCTGCTCCTCGCGCTCGCGCCGCGCCTGGAAGGGCAGCACTTCCAGGGGCGTGATCGTGACGTTCATGCGGTCCAGCCGGACGTCCACGTCGATGGGGAACCACTCGCGGAACTTGGACTCGCTCAGGTAGATCTCGTGTTCGTCGACGGCCACGTGGTCGGCGGGCAGGGGCTCCCGGACGCCGGAGCGCTCCAGCGTCCGCGCGGCGAGGTCCAGCACGAAGCTGCGCGCCTCGTCGATGATCCAGCCTCCGGCGCGGCCCTCGACGGGATCGACCATGATCGCCAGCTCCAGGATCGAGGCGATGCCGCCCAGGGGCAGCATCACGTCGTTGCCGTGCAGATACGCCAGCACGCCGTGGCCGGAGCTCTTCTTCTCGATGCGGATCTCCAGGACGAGCAGGGCGTCGGGATCGAGCTCGACCAGCGGCACGGAGTCGGCGGGCGCGGCGTCGGCGGACGGGAGGGCGGACGCGGACGGATCCGGCGCGGACGGCGTCGCCGTCGCCTCCGGGGCCTGGCCGAACGCCGGCGCGGCCGGAGCGATCAGGGCGCCGGTCGCCAGCAGGGCCGCGAGGACCCAGGCCGTTCCTGTCCGCACGAGGGTCATTGCGTTCCCGATACCCCCGGATCCAGCTGGACGATGAGCTCGGCGGTCTGGTCGCCGTGCATGTCGGGCGTCTCGGTATAGCGGATCCGCAGCGTGCCGGAGGTCAGGCGCGCGGGATCCACGTCACGGAAGCGGATCCTCTTGGTGCGCAGGTCGAGGGGCGAATAGATCGCCAGCCCGCGCGTCACGAAGATGGATTCCTCCGATCCCCCGATGGGCGTATGGAACACCTCGAGATCCCCGTAGACCGAGCGTTCACCACTGCGCTCGAGGTCGACGGTCAGGGTCGAGTAGCCCAGCTCCGGGTCGTGAAGAGCGAAGCGGGGATTGGTGATCCGGATCTGCGCCTCCGGATCGCCGAAGCGGACGATCACCGGGATGATCGTCTCCACGGTCACACGGGGATGCACCGCGATCCGCTCCTCCTCGATGACGCGCTCGAGGTTCTCGATGTCCTCGAGCCGCGGCGTGGGCGGGATGGAGCGGATGGACATGTGGGTGCGGAACTCCACATCGTCCGGGATGTCGCCCCGCGGACGTCTCACCAACAGCCGGATGGTCTGGGCCGCGTGAGGCGCGATGGTCACCCGCCGGGGCGAGAAGCTGATGAGCCGGTCGGCGAAGTACTCGCCGGGCATCGCCTCCTCGGCCGGTACGATGTTGCCGTCGGACAACATGCGGCGGTTGACCAGCTCGATACGGTACGAATTGGCGATGGGCGTGCGGTTACTGAGGAAGACCGTCGTGGAACGTGTCCTTCCATCAAATAACACGCGCAGAGGTGTCACCGACACGCCCTGGGCCTGGCAGGTTTGCTGCCCCAATCCGCCGACGAGCGACACGAATACGTACAGAACAAGTGTGGTGAACGAACGGGTCGAACGCATCCAAGTACCTCCGTGATGCGAACCGAGTGTGATTATTGAGCTTACGCGCACACGCAGACGTGCGCCGAAAGGCGGGTTGCAATCGACGTGCCGCGTCTTAAAGCGCTGGGCTAGTTGTAGATCGTGGTGATCGTGTAGGAGACGGTCTGACCGGGGCCGACCGTGGCGACGGATTCGTCGACGGTCAGCGTGGCGCCGATGGTCAGCACGAGCTCGCCGAAGGAGTCGAGGTTGACGCCGATCAGGGGCAGGGCGCCCTCGCTCGAGATGAAGCTGCTCAGGCTGAGCCCGTTGGAGGCGGTCGTGGAGACGCTCACGTCCACGGCGGTGTCCGGATCGCCGGTGATGGTGCAGATGGCCGAATAGGGGGAGCCGCCGTAGTGGATGAACTGGGGGTCGCTGGTGATGGCGTCGTTCAGACCCAGCACCACCGATCCGTCGTTGTCGGCCACCTGGCCGAAGTCCATCTGCTGATCGAGGGCCACGCTGACCTCGGCCTTTTCGCGGGCCTTGGCCACGGCGTAGACCGTATCGTTGTCGTATCGGCCCTTTGGTTGAGCCATGGTGAGATCTGTCGGGTACAGACAGGCAGCAGCCAGGAGGGCCCAGATGGGCCATCCACGGATGCGAATACCTGCCAAGAGGCGCATGAAAATCACCCTTCCCGTTGGAAAGCGCGCCAACCCGCTTCGCGACCTAGTTCGCGAAGTCTCGCTAAGATGTGACTCAACAACACATTAGCCTCCCCAGTCGCCAGATGGTTCCGGGAGTCTGCTATCGCGACGTTGTGGATTGCATGGGGTATGCCAAGTGCGGGAAGGCGTTCGTCGTGCTTCTTCCCGGCCAGGCCCTTGACGGATCGTGTGAATGCCGGTCACGCGATAGGGCCGAACCTCATCCGACGAGAGTTGCGGCGGCATTTCCTACTCAACTGCTGGGGAAAACGAGATTTAGATCTCAATTCAGTAGTTTCACTGACGAAGTAAGCACTGACTAACGACTCGAACCACGAACCTTGATCAGTGCCACGGAGGTCACAAGGTGCAGCTCAAGAACAAGGTCGCTCTATGGATGATCGGCTGTCTCGTCGTCGTGCTCGGCGCAGCCGGCGTGGTCAACCTCGTCGTGTCGTCCCGGATCAGCGATCAGGAGATGGCGCGCTCGGCCAGCTTCACGGCCACGACCATCGCCCAGGCCATGGCCTGGTTCGGTGAGATCGGCGACACCGACGGTCTCGACGGCTACCTCGAGAAGGCGCGCGCCCAGGAGGGCGTGCTGGGCGTGAACGCTTTCCGGGCTCCGGCCACCGATCGGGAGTTCGACACGCGCGAAGGGGCGGAGATCGTCGACGATTTCCAGCGGCACGTGGCCGAGACCGGCGAGCCCGTCGTGATCCGCGACCGCGAGCAGCACACCCTGCGCTGCGTGCTGCCGGTCAAGGCCGACCAGAGCTGCCTGGAGTGCCACGAGACCGCCAAGGTGGGCGAGGTGCTCGGCGGCGCCGACGTGGTGATCAGCACCATCGAGGCCGAGAACGCGCTCGCGCGCCAGACCCTGGTGCTGGGGATCGCGGTGCTGATCGCCCTGGCCATGGCGGGCGTCGCCCTGCGCGTGATCATCGCGCGCCTGGTGATCCGGCCCGTGGAGCACGTGGCCGGCACGTTGCTCGATCGCACGCGGAGCGTCGCCCGGTCCGTCAAGACCTTCGCCGAGTCGGCCTCCAACATGGCCGATGGCGCCAACTCCCAGGCCGCGAGCATCGAGGAGACCTCGGCCACCCTGAAGATGATCAACGCCCACAACCGCTCCAACCTCGAGGGCGCCTCCGAGGCCGACGCCAGGGCGAACCACGCCTCCAAGGCGGCGCAGGACGGCGCCGCGACCATGACCCGCCTGAGCGAGGCCATGTCCAAGATCCACCAGTCCTCCACCGAGACGGCGGCGATCATCAAGACCATCGACGAGATCGCCTTCCAGACCAACCTGCTGGCCCTGAACGCCGCGGTCGAAGCCGCCCGCGCCG
>CAZSNA010000092.1:0-13140 GCA_964607825.1 uncultured Fibrobacteraceae bacterium
CCAGGCCGGCGCCCGAACGCAGGGCCCCCAGGGTCGCCAGCAGGGCCGCGCCGCCGTAGCGCGCGGAGCCGGCCAGGACCGTCACCGCGCCGGCGCCGTACTTGTGGACGTCCGAGGGACGCGGCGGCAGCAGCTCGGCGTAGTCGGCCGGCAGCAGGCCGTGCAGGTCGCCGGTGTGCCGTTCGCAGACCTCGTCCTCGAAACCGATGTCCACCACCGACAGGCGCCCCGCGCAGTCGCGGCCCGGCGGCAGCAGCAGGCCGAGCTTGGGCAGTCCCACCGTCACGGTGGCGTCGGCGCGCACCGCCACCGGATCGACCGTGCCGTCGTCCCCGGACACGCCCGAGGGGATGTCCAGGCTCAGGACCGGCGCGCCGCCGGCGTTGAACGCCTCCAGGAGCGCCACGTAGTCGCCGCGCACCGGCGGCGCGATGCCCGTGCCGAAGACCGCGTCGATCATCAGCTCCGACTCGGCGGCCAGGTCCAGCACGCGCTCGGCCCAGGCGTCGCGGGGCGGCGTCTCGCGCGAGACGGCCGCGGGCAGACGCTCCAGGTTGGCGCGGGCGTCGTCGGAGAGATCCTCGGGCGCCGCCAGCAGCAGGACGTGCACCTCGTAGCCCAGGGTCTCCAGCAGTGGGGCCACCACCAGGCCGTCGCCGCCGTTGTTGCCCTTGCCGCAGACCACCGCCACGCCGGCCGGCGGCGCGAGCTCCGGGAACTCCCACAGGAGCTGCCAGGTCATCTCGCGGCCGGCGCGTTCCATCAGCTCCAGGCCGGGCACGCCGGACGCGATCGTCTCGCGGTCGATGGCGGCCATCTGCGCGGCGGTGGCGATCCTCATGGGGCCTCCCCCTCGGCGTTGAGACGGTCGATCACGCCCAGCAGCTGGGACAGGTCGTCGATCTCGAAGTGGGCGCCCGAGTCGTCGGTGCGGACGCGGTCGGCCAGGCCGTAGGTGTCCCCGTAGCGGGCGTAGACCGTGTGCAGCCCGGCGTCCAGGCCGCCGGCGATGTCGCGCTCGGGCCAGTCGCCGATCATCACGGCCTCCGTCGGCTCCACGCCCAGGCGCTCCAGGGCCATCTGGAAGGGCACGGGGCTGGGCTTGTGGTGGCCGGTGTCGTCGTGGGTCAGGACCACGTCGAAGACGTGCATCAGGCGCAGGTAGCAGAGGCGCAGCCAGGCCTCGAAGCGGGGCGCGTCGCTCACCACGGCCAGCTTGTAACCGTCCCGGACCAGGCTGTGCAGGGTCGGCCGCACGTGGGGATAGGGCACCAGATGGGCCTCGCGGGCGTGCCGGTAGGCCACCACGGCCGCGGCCAGCACCCGGTCGTCCACGCCGCCCGTCTCCTCCTCCAGGAAGCGGTTGAACACCCGCTGGTGCTCGATGCCCACCTCCTCGTAGATGGCGAAGATGCGCTCGAAGATCTTCTTCGGATCGAGCCGCAGCCCCGCGTCGACCATGGCGTCGGCCGCTGCGTGGATGGCGCGTTCCTTGGCCGTCATGAAGTCGGTCAGCGTGTTGTCCAGGTCGAAGATCACGGCCCGGATCTTCCGGACGGACCGGCGTGGCGTTTCGGATGTCATCGTCTGTCCTTTCCTCGGGGACCGGTGCATAGTACAGTCTCGCTGGTCCGCTGCCAAGGCGGCGACGCCCCCGGAAGGAACCGATGAACGACTATTCCGATCCCGACCCGGCCGCTCCCCCCCCGCAGGGGATCTGGACCGCTCACGGCACGGCCCGTCTGGTGCTCATGGCCGTACTGTGGGCCGCGGCCAACCTGGTGGCCCAGACGCTGACCTATGCCTGGACCGGCGACATGTTCGCCGCCGTCAGCGCCGGCGGCGTCATGGTCCTGATGCTGGCCGCCTGGACGACCCGCCAGGCCGGAGGGACCCTCGCCGCCGACTTCGGCCTGTGCCGGGCCGCGCCCGGCGTGCTGACCCTGTCGGTTCTGGCCTCCCTGGCGGCCCTGCTGCCGACCTCGTTCCTGGCCGGCCTCTCCTGCGAGATCCATCCGCCGACGGTGGAGTGGATCGCCTACTTCAACGAGCACTTCCCCGACACGCCCCTGCGCGGCGCGATCGCCGTGACGGCCGTGACCATCTTCGGCCCCCTGGCCGAGGAACTCGTCTTCCGCGGCCTGGTGTTCCGCCTGGCGCTCCGCGTCTGGGGCTTCCTGCCCGCGGCGCTGATCTCGGCCCTGCTCTTCGGACTGGCCCACGGCGAACCCTGGTTCCTGTTCGGCCTGGTGGGCCTGGGGCTGGTGCTGGCCTACGTCTACGACCGCACCGGGTCGCTGACCGCCTGCGTCGTCCTGCACGCCGTGCACAACGGCGTCTCGCTGGCCCTGATGTACCGCCAGGGCGGCATCCTCGACCAGGCGGCCCTGGACGCGCCCGTCGACTGGCCGCTGCTGGCCGTCTCCTGCGCCGCATTGACCATCGTCATGTGGCTGATCCACAGGCGCACACGATAGCGGGTCGGACCGGATCCTATGTCTTCTCGGGTTTCTTGCGGGCCGCCGGGAACAGCACGTTGTTCAGGATCAGGCGGTAGCCCGGGGAGGACCGGTAGAGATCGAGATCGGTGGGCGGATCGCCCACCGCGTGCTGATAGTCCTCGGGATCGTGTCCCCCCAGGAAGGTGAAGGTGCCCATGCCCCGCTTGCCGTGGAGGTAGCGCACCTCCTCGGTGCCGTCCACCTGCGCCAGCACGATGACGTGACGCTTGAGCAGTCCGCGCCGGAAACCGGTGGTCTGTCCCATGAAGCCGTTGACCACGCTCACGTGGCACTGGGTGAGCATGGTGGGCACCGGGTCGTGCTTGGCCGCGAAGCCGAAGAGGGTGAAGTAGTCGCCCTCGGCGCCGCGCAGACGGGCGTAGTCGCTGGTGTCGATGTCGGAGAACTCGTAGACGGCGATGTTGGTCACCAGGGAGAAGTCGCGGAAGGCGAAGGTGCGTTCGTCGTCGCGGGTCGCGTCGCGGTCGCCGGCCATGGGCGATCCGTCGATCTCCGGCGGCACGATGTCGGCGCCCAGATGGGCCAGGGCGATGTCGATGGTGTCGGTGGCCGAGCACATGGCGAACAGGAAGCCGCCGGCCTCCACGTAGTCGCGGATCTCCACGGCCACCGCGTGCTTGAGCTGCCAGACCGTGTCGAAACCCAGGGTGGCGGCGAGGTCCTCCATCAGCGCCTTCTGCTCCAGGTACCAGGGCGCCATGCCGAACGCGTAGAAGAACTTGCCGAACTGGCCCGTGAAGTCCTCGTGATGCAGATGCAGCCAGTCGTACTCGGCGAGACGGCCCGCGAGCACCTCGGCGTCGAAGATCATGTCGTAGGGGATCTCGGCGTAGTTCAGCGCCAGGGTGACCGCGTCGTCCCAGGGCTGGAAGTTGGGCGGCACGTAGACGGCGATGCGCGGCGGCTTCTCCAGCAGCACCTCGTCCATGTTCTCGGCGCGGACGGTCGCCCGGACGGCCTCGACCTCCGCGTCCCCCAGGGTCTCGAACTTCACGCCGCGCAGCCGGGCCGCCAGGCGCGCCGCCTGGGTGTCGGCCGTCAGGAAGCTCCCGCCCCGGTAGTTGAGCAGCCAGGATACGGTGCCGCCGTCCTGCAGCACGGTGAAGGCGAGGCCGTAGGCCTTCAGGTGGTTGGTCTGGCCCAGGTCCATGGGGACCAGCAGCCAGCGGGCGGCGGCCGGCGAGGCGGCCGCGAGCAGCAGCAGGACGACCAACAGGCGACGGATCACGGCAGGCTCCTCAGTTTCGCGCGGGCGTCGTCGGCTTCCAGCGATTCGGGATACTGGACGAGCAGGCGCTCCCAGACCTCGCGGCCCTCGCGATCGTCGCCGGCGGCCAGCAGCGTCTCGCCGCGCAGGTAGAGGGCGGCGGCGGCGCGCAGCCCGTCCGGACGTTCCGACGCCAGGAGGCGGCAGAGCTCGGCGCCGCGATCGGTCTCGCCCGCCGCGACCAGGAGCCGCGCCAGCTCCAGGCGGGCCCGGTCGTGGAGATGATCGACGGTCCCGGGCTCGGCGGGCGTCTGCGCCAGGAAGTGCTCCAGGGCGTCGCGCCGCGCCTCGTCCCGGCCGCGCAGCTCCCAGTAGACGCACGGGGCGTAGGCCTCCAGGCGGTGCGGTCCGCCCGTCGGATTGACCAGCTCCTCGGCGATGAGCAGGCCCAGGTCCAGGGCGTCGTTGACCCAGTCGCCGCGCGGGTCGTCCAGGGCCACCGCGGCCAGGCGGTCGCGGGCGAGCTCCCATTCCCCCTGAGCGAAATCCAGACGGCCCAGCAGGGCGTGCGCGCCGGCCGCGGCGGCGGTGAAACGCGTGTCCTGACCCAGCCGCGACAGCACGACGCGGGCCCGGGCCGTGTCGCCGGCGGCCAGATGGCACTCGCCCAGGGCCAGCCGCGCCAGGGCCACCCCCTCCAGGGGCAGGTTCAGATCCGTCAGCAGACCCTCCAGCCGCCGGGCCGCGTCGGCGGGACGGCCCAGCACGTCCCGGGTATGGGCGGCCAGTCGGATCTGGGCCGTGTAGAGCCGGGTCGAGCCGGGGCTGTGCCGGCGGACCAGATCGAGGGCCGCGACCAGGCGCCGGGTCGCACGCTCGGGATCCGTGTCCAGATGCCCACGCTCCAGGGCGTCGAGGCAGACGCCCGCCAGCAGATCGGCCACCCGCATGCGCTGGTTCCGCGGCACGTGATCCCCGCCCACCACGAGGGTGAAGACCTCGATCAGCCAGGCGGCCGCGGCCCGCTGCACGCGCGCCTCGGTCTGGATGTCCGCCTCCCGGGCCAGGGCGGAGGCGAAGCGCAGCACGGGATCGAGCCGCGCGGACTCGGCGAGGTGGGGACGGATCTCGTCCAGGGCCCCGTCGGCGTCCCCCAGCCGCAGCCGCAGGTCGACCCGCAGCAGGGCCAGCTCCGGGCCGGTGCCGTCGTCCACGGCCGCCAGGGCGGCGCGGGCGCGCTCGAGCTGATCGTCCCGGAGCAGCTGATCCCAGAGGGACTCGCGCACCATGGGCAGGTTGAGCGGATTGAGCGCCAGCTCGCGGGCCAGCTCGCCCAGACCCTCCTCGACCCGATCCAGGTCCAGGAGACAGGCGGCGCGCTGGCGCATGAACAGGCGGTCCTCGTCGCGGACGCGGCGCAGGGAGTCGCAGAGGGCCAGGCCCTCGGCGGGGTGGCCACCCTGCCGCCACATGAGCACCGCCTCGGCCACGGTGCTGGCCCGGTTGGGGCTGGCGGCGAAGAGATCCTGCAGCGTCCGGCGGGCCTCGGCCAGGCGGTCCAGGTCCATCAGGGCGCGCGCCAGCGGACGCAGCAGGCGCGGCTGCCCCGCGCGCTCGTCCAGCCCCTCGCGGCAGAGGACGATGACGGTCTCCGGGTCGTCGGCCGCCTGGGCCAACTCGATGCGATAGCGACGCACCTGCGCGGCGGGCGCCCCGAGCGCCTCGGCCTGGTCCAGCACCCGGGCCGCCCGGGTGTGGCTGCCGATGCGCAGCAGACGGTCGGCCTCGAGCAGGCGCGTGCGCCAGGGCTGGGAGCGACGCACGGTGCGCTCGGGCGTGGGCGTGCGCTCCAGCCGCTCGGGGGGCGACGACTCCTGGGCCGCGACGGGCGCCGACGCGATCAGGCACGCGGCGAGCGGCCACCAGATCCAGCGGCGCAGATCCATCCACCGCGCGTTCACGGCGTACCTCCGGCGACGGGGGCATCGCGCTCCAGTTCGCGCAGGGCCCGGAAATAGCGGCGCACGAGGTCGCGATACTCGGGCGGCACACGCTCGATCTGTTCCGGCCGCAGCCGCAGCGGGGCGACGCCGGCCTCGGCGTCGCCGTCGCCCTCCTCCCCCGCCTGACGGGCGTAGATCCCCTCGGCCTGACGGCTCTCGCGCCGCTTGGCGTAATCGCGCCGGCGGACCGAGTTGTGGGCGTCCAGCATGCGGCTCAGGATCCGCTCCTGCCGGCGCAGCACCTCCTCGTCCACGTGACCCCGGCCGAGGTCGTCGGCCACGCGCTCCATGTCCCGGGCCAGTTCCTCCAGGTCGCCCAGCAGACGCTCGCCCTCCGGTTGTTCACGCTCCTGCTCCGCCGCCTCACGCACCCCCTCGGCCAGTCCCTGCTGCTGGGACTGGAGCCGTTGCAGGCCCTGGCGCGACTGCTGGTCGCGGCGCTGGGCCTCGTTGAGCTGCTGGCGCATCTGCTCGGTCAGACCGTTGAGACCCGCCTGCTCGCGGGCCATGCGTTCGAGCTGCTGGCCCATGGCGGGCGAGGGCATGGGGCAGCTGCCCGAGCCCTGTCCCGTCATCTGGGCGCTGGTCAGCAGCTGCACCACCAGGGCGTTCAGGTCGCCCAAGCCCCGGCGGGCGGCGTCGCCGGCCTGGCGGCCGTAGCCGGCCTCGAGCTGCTCGACGCTGTCGGAGAGGACGTCGGCGGCCCGGTCCAGGGCGTCCAGCAGGCCGAAGGCGACCTGGCCCGAGGAAGCCATGGCCGTCTCGAGGCCGTCGCGCAGAGCGGAGGTCGCCCGCAGCAGCCGCTGCTGCTCGCGGGGCAGTTCGGGGGCCCGCACGTCGCGCAGGTTGGACGGTATGCGACCGGCCAGGGCCTCCTGGCGACGCGAAATCCCGATCAGCTCCGAGGCCACCCGGCGCAACACGTCGCCGGCGAAGTCCTGCATGGCCGACTGCATGCCCTGCTGTCCCTCCAGCAGCACGTGGTAGAGGGCGGCCATGCGGCGCATGGCCTCGTGGGCCGCGTCCCCGCCGTCCGGCTGGGGCGGCGTTTCGCCCATCTCCCGGGCGGCCTGTTCCAGTGCCTTTTCCAGCTCGCCGCTCTCGAGCATCTCCATGGCCTGCTCGAGGGCCTCGCGCATGGCGTCGTCCGAGGGCGCGGGCGCCTCGCTGGACGAGGCCTCCAGGTCCTCCAGGGCCTCGGCGATGCGTTCCTTCAGGGCCTCGAGCTCCTCGTTCAGGGCGGCCTGCTGCTCCGCGGCCGAGGGATCCGCCCCCGGCTCCGCGTTCATGATCTCCTCCTGGCGCCGCATCATCTCCTCGAGCATGGCGGCCAGGCCGGACATCTCCTGCTCGCGCTTGAGCTCCTCCAGCAGGGCGATGGTGCGGTCGAGCCGGTCCAGGAACTCCTGCTGCCGCTCGGCCACCTCGGCCATGGCTTCGCGCAGCTGCTGCTCGTCGAGCTGCGACATGGCCTCGCTCAGCTGCTCGCGCAGGGCGTCGAGGGCCTCGTTGCGCAGCTCGTCCATCAGGTCGGCCACGCGATCCATGCGCTCGACCATCTCGCTCGTGGCGAGGTTGCGGAGCGCCGCCTCGTCCAGGTCGCGGCGCAGGTCCTCGGTCATGCGCTCCAGCTCGGACTGCATCTCCTGCTGCCGGGACAGGGTCTCGTCGATCTCCTGGCGGCGGGCGAAGTCCGGATCGGGATTCTTCAGCAGCTCGCGGCGGATGCGGTCGAGCTCCTCGGAGACGTCGCCGCTGCGGCGGCGCAGGTCCTCCAGCTCCGCGAGGCGCTCCTCCTCGGTGAGCGCCTGCGAGGCCAGCAGATCGGCGGCCGAGGGCAGGAAGAAGCGCATCACCCGCGAACGCGCCCGGCCGGGGGGGGCGGGACGTCGGGTGTCGCGGGCCTCCGCGGCCAGGGCCAGCACGTCGCCCGGCAGCAGCTCCAGGGCGGAGACGTCGGCCCCGAGACGCAGGACCACCCGCGGCGCCCGGGCGCGCCCCTCCTCCAGGGTCGGGGTCAGGGTCGCCGGTCCCAGGGGCGTGTCCGCCGCGGCGTCGCCGGAGGGGGGCAGGATCGCGATGCGTGTCCAGGTCGTGTCCTGGAGCGCGTGGTCGCCCGCCTCGCGACGCAGGAGCAGGTCCAGGCCGGCCACGCCGAAATCGTCCTCGGCCAGCACCGTCAGATCGAGCCGGCCGTCGCCGGGCAGCAGGCCGTCGTGCCCCTCGCGGCGCAGGGCGACACGGGGCGGCGCGTCTTCGCGGACCGCCAGTTCATAGAGCACGCCCGGCGTCGAGGAGAGGCCGCGGGCGTCGGACAACCTGACCCGCCAGGACAGGGGCTCAGCGGCGCGCATCTCCCCGTGGATCGAGTCGCCCGCCGCATGCCAGGCCAGGGTGTCGCCGTCGGTGGTCAGGATCTCGGCCCGGGCCACCGCCCGGTTGGCGCGGCCCCGCCAGGACAGGCGGCTGCCGGCGAGCGCGTCCAGGGCGGCCGGCGCCGGCGAGAGATCCTGGACCGGCAGGCCCGTGTAGGCCGGCGGCGCGATCTCCACCGCCAACCCGGCCAGCAGCGGCGGATGCAGGACCCGCAAGGTCCGGGCCTCGGTGGTCATGCCGTCGCGGGTGAAGCGAACCTCGAGATCCACGTCGAGATCGGCGAGGGTCGCGGCGTAGACGTCGTAGGGACGCGGCCGCCACGACGGCAGCTTCTCGGTGGACAGGGTGCGCCAGGCGCCGCGGCCCGAGCGCACCTCGCACACGACCGGGCCCCGCGGCGTGCCCAGGTCATGGGCGGTGACCTGCACGCGGCTCCCGGCCGGCGCCTCCGCCGGCACGACGGCCAGATGCAGGCCCGCGGCGGGCGGTCGCCCCTCCACGCGCAGGGGCGTCAACAGGCGCAGGCCGCCGCGCAGCAGCGCGGGGCCGTGGAGCCCGGCGCCCAGGGCGATCAGCCCCAGGAACGCGGCCGTCAGCAGCAGCACGGGACGCCAGCGCGGCAGGCCGAGGGTCTCGACCGACCGCAGCGCCGTCAGGTGCGCGGCCGCGTCGGCCTGCAGACGATCGGTGCAGCCGGCCAGCACGTCCGGCCCCCGCCAGCGACCGGGCCTGCGGAGGGATTCCTCGGCGGCCACCAGCACGTTGCGATACCCGCCCGCGCGATCGAGCCCCGCGGCGAAACGGCGCGGGCCGCCGAGCCGGCCCAGGGGTCGCAGGACCAGCTCCCAGAGCAGCCAACCGCCGATCCCGAGCAGCAGCAGCGTACAGGGGGCCTTGACCGCCACCGGCGCCGCCCCCGGCCAGCCGACGGCCAGCGCCAGCTGCGCGGCGGCGACCGTCGTCCCCGCCCCGGCCAGCAGCAGGCCCTGGGCCAGCGTACGCCGGCGCGCGGCGCGCAGGTGCCGGCGCAGCGCCGTCCGGAATCTCTGGCCATGTGGGCTGACGGGCATGGGACCTCTCAGGGATGGGTCAGGGCGTACATCAGGATGTTGGTCGCCATCCGCGCCGCCGCCTCGCGGGCGGCCGGCGGATCGCCGTGGACCTCGGGCGACTCGAGCCCGTCGCCGATGTCGCTGGACCAGCTGTAGAACACGGCCAGCCGTCCGTCGCGCACGATGCCGAAACCCTGGGCGGGGTCGCCGTCGTGCTCGTGGATCTTGGGCAGACCGGGCAGCTCGTAGAAGGCGCGGTAGATGGGGTGGTCCGACCCGATCGGCACCAGGGGCTGCTCGGGATAGACCTCGGCCATCAGGGCCCGGAACGAGGTGTCGAGACCGTAGTTGTCGTCCGCGTAGAGAAAGCCGCCGGCGTCCAGGTAGCGGCGCAGTTCGCGCACCTCGGCCGCGTCCAGGGCGATGCGGCCGTGTCCCGAGAGATAGAGCATGGGGTAGCGGTAGAGGTCCTCGCTGTCGAGGCTCACCACCGCCGGCGCGGCGGCCGTCGGGATCCCGGTGCGCCGCGCGAAGAGCGCCTGCCAGTTGGCCAGCGAGCCCGGATCGCAGTACCAGTCCCCGCCCCCGCCGTAGCGCAGGCGCGCGATGGCGACCTCGTCGGCGGCGGCCGTCGCGGACGGTAGGACGAACAGCGCCGCCAGGCTCGCGGCGACGATGGCTGTGCGGATCCGGTTCACGATGCGGATGATCCCCCGTCGGCTGTGGTCCCGGGCCGGGCGTCCGCCCGCGGCAGGGTCACCTCGACCTGGGCGCCGTCGGCGTCCTCGCGGTTGCGCAGCGAGATGTCTCCGTTCATGCGGGCCAGCAGATTGCGGCAGATGGGCAGCCCCAACCCCGTGCCCTGGCTCTTCGTGGAAAAATACAGGTCGAAAAGCCGGTCGGCCACCTCGGGCGCCAGGCCGGGGCCGTTGTCCGTCCAGACGAGGGTGACCGACTCGTCCTCTACGCGCCAGGCGACGCCCAGTTCCAGCTCCGCCGTCCCGTCGGCGGCCTGCAGGCTGTTCTCCATCAGGTTGGCGACCACCTTGGCCAGGGATTCGGCATGGGCCAGCACCGACGGCACCTCGCGCTCGGCGCGCACGACCCGCGGGCCGGCCCCGGTCTCGGCCGGCCGGTAGCGGGCGACGACCTCGTCCACCAGCTCGGGGAACGACAGGGGCGCGACGTCCAGGTCCTCGGGCCGGCCGAGCAGGCTGAATTCGGTGGCGATGGAGCGCAGCAGCTCCACCTGCTCGAGCACCTGGCGCACGGTCGACTCCACGATCTCGTCCAGGTTCCCGGCCCCGTCCCGGAAGGCCTGCCGCAGGAACTGCACCGAGAGCTGGATGGGCGTCAGGGGGTTCTTCACCTCGTGGGCCACCTGCCGCGCGAGCTGGGCGTTCAGGGCCAGGCGCTTGTTGTCCAGAAACTCGGTGACGTCCTCGAAGACCAGCATGCGGTCGACCCGGCCTTCGGGCAGGCGCAGGGGGGCCAGGCGTCCGCGCAGGGTGCGGCGGCCGTCCGGTGCGGCCAGCTCGGCGGCTCCCTCGTCGCCGGCGGCCTCGCGACGGAAGCCCGCCAGCAGCAGGCGCGCCCGCTCGTCGGAGTTGCCGGCGGCCTCGGCGAAGTAGTCGTCGATGATCCCGCGCGCCGCGGGATTGACGGTCACCAGCTCGTCCCCCTCGTCGAAGACCGCCACGCCCACCGGCACCCGCTCGAGCAGCCGCGCCAGGAAGCGCTCGCGCTCGGCCAGGGTGCGCTGGGTGTCGCTCAGCTCGTCGCGCATGGTCCCGAAGGAAGCGCTGAGCACGCCCACCTCGTCGCCGCCGCTCTCGGGCAGGGGCGCGGCGAAGTCGCCGCCGGCCAGGCGGCGGGTGGCGTCGACCAGGACGCGCAGGGGGTCGAAGATCTTCCAGGTCAGCACCAGGGCCAGCAGGGTGGCGGTCAGGAAGATGAGCGTGGCCAGTCCGGCCAGGAACAGCACCGTGCGCTCGCGCTGGCCCGTCACGTCGCGCACGCGGGCGGAGAAGCCCACCGCCAGCGCGCCCGGCACCTGTCCCGCCGTCAGCACCCGGTCGTCCGCGGCGTTATGCAGGGTCGGCAGGGTGAGCAGGCCCGTCCAGGCGTGGGGATTGCCGGGCGCCGACCGCAGATGCAGACCGCCCGGCGAGGCGCCCAGGTCGTCCAGCACGCGTGTCGACAGCAGCAGCGGCGTGCGGCCGGTGAAGATGTGCTCCGGATGGCTGGCCAGGACCGCCTCCCCGTGCAGGTACAGCGTGGCCTCGCCCTGCACGACCTCTCCCAGACCGACGATCAGGTCGGTGGTGACCCGCTGCCGGTAGAAGAAATGCCCCTGCCGTTCGCGCACGGCCGGACCGTGCAGGGCGCCCGCGGGGTCGGCCGCGTCCAGGCCGGGCGCGGCCGTCGCGAGATCCACGGGGATCAGGGTGCCCAGGTAGAGGCCCGCCTCGTCGCGCATGAGAACCAGGGAGGAGGCGCGGGCCTTGGCCAGCAGCAGCGCGGCCTCCTCGGCGTCCAGGTCGCTGAGGGTCTCGTCCAGCAGCAACTCGCCGTCGGCGTCGAAGATCATGGCCTGGCGCGACGAGTAGGGGCCCAGGGGCCGGTCGCCCGCGAAGCGGCTGTCCAGCAGGCCGGCGATGTAGTCGCTGCCCGCCAGAGCGCGGGCCTGTTCGGCCAGCAGGCCCTGGAGCTGTTCGCCGGCCGCTTCCAGGCCGTCGCGGGTGTCGGCGCGGGCCCCCTCGGCCAGCCACTCGCGGCTGAGACGATCGATGAAGGTGCCGGCCAGCAGCAGGGGCAGCAGTCCCAGCACCAGCGACACGACCAGGAAGCGCTCCTGGAAACCGAGCCGGTAGGCCCGCCGGCGGCGCACCAGGGCGGAGGCCGCGAGACCGATCGCGCCGAGGGCGCCGAGCAGCAGCAGATCCAGCAGGATCAGCCGCGAGAAGTCCAGCAGGCGGTCCCCCGGCGTGGACAGGCGCACGCCCAGCAGGAAGCCGCTGCCCGGTTCGGACACCCCGCCGTCGTCCCGCCAGAGACAGAGATGACGTTCGCCGCCGGCCTGCACCAGGCCCCAGTCCCGTTCGCCGGACATCAGGGCCTCGACCACGTCCTGCGAGTCGCGGGAGGGCAGGTCGGCGCCGCCGGTGCCCCGCCAGCCGCGTCCGTCGCGGCGGAGCATCAGCAGGGGCTGGTCCACCTCGAGACGGGGCGCGTAGCCGCGTGCGTCGTCGCCGTCGCGATCGCCGGCCAGCCGGTCCAGCAGGGTGCGCGTGCGGAACGACTGCACCGGCAGCTCGAGGGCCAGCCAGCCCTCCCCGGCCAGGCGCTCCACCTGTCCGCGCAGGATGCGCTCCTCCCCGTCGGCGAAGCGTCGCCGCTCGACCTGGAGATAGGTGTTGAGGCTGCGCTGCGGACGCGGTGTCACGGGCCGGCCCAGCTCCCATTCGCCGCGGTCGGCGATCTCGTAGCCGTAGTCGCGGAAGAAACCCGAGGCGAAGAGGCTCAGCGGGCCGCCCGCCTCGTCGAGGATCTCCACGCGACAGGGCAGGCCCAGGTCGTCGATGCCGATCTCCTGCCAGAGCGCGAAGGCCGACCAGTTCTGCCAGAGCTCGGCGGCCTCCAGGGCGTGGGCCTCCGGCGGCGCGGGCCGTTCGGCCTCGGCGGCGGCCATCTCCGCCAGCAGATCCTCCATCAGGTAGCGCACCCAGTCGCTCCGGGCCTCGGTGACGTCCTCCGACTTGCGCTCCAGCCAGAGCCGCGTGCCGTCGGCGTAGGCCTGGGCGCAGGCCAGGTAGTTCCACAGGGCCGCCGCCAGGACGGGCAACAGCCAGACCAGCCGGCGCATGGTGGTGTCGTCGGCCGGCAGCACCGACGTGCCCCACCACAGCACCATCACCAGGGGCGGCAGGGCCAGGCGCGACCAGAGCGGCAGCCACGGCGCGGCCAGCGCCGCGACGGCG
>CAZSNA010000093.1:0-7588 GCA_964607825.1 uncultured Fibrobacteraceae bacterium
CTGAAGGCCATCGACTCGATGATCCCCATCGGCCGCGGCCAGCGCGAGCTGATCATCGGCGACCGCCAGACGGGCAAGACGGCCATCGCCATCGACACGATCATCAACCAGAAGGACACCGACGTGTACTGCTTCTACGTGGCCGTGGGCCAGAAGCAGTCGACGGTGGCCCAGGTGCAGCGCACGCTGGAGGAGCACGGCGCGATGGAGTACACCACCATCGTCGCGGCCAGCGCCTCGGAGCCCGCGCCCATGCTCTTCGTCGCCCCCTATGCCGGCTGCACCATGGCCGAGCACCTCATGTGGCAGGGCAAGCACACGCTGGTGATCTACGACGACCTGTCCAAGCAGGCCAACGCCTACCGCCAGCTGTCGCTGCTGCTGCGGCGTCCGCCCGGACGCGAGGCGTTCCCCGGCGACGTGTTCTACCTGCACTCGCGCCTGCTCGAGCGCGCCGTGAAGCTGTCCGACGAGAACGGCGGCGGCTCGCTGACGGCGCTGCCGATCATCGAGACCCAGGCCTCGGACGTGTCGGCCTACATCCCGACCAACGTGATCTCCATCACCGACGGCCAGATCTTCCTGGAGAACGACCTCTTCTACCAGGGCGTGCGGCCCGCCATCAACGTGGGCATCTCGGTGTCCCGCGTGGGCGGTTCCGCGCAGACCAAGGCCATGAAGAAGATCGCCGGCTCTCTGCGCCTCGACCTGGCGCAGTACCGCGAGCTGCAGGCCTTCGCCCAGTTCGGCTCCGACCTGGACAAGGCCACCCAGCGCCAGCTCACGCGAGGCGAGCGCATGGTCGAGATCCTCAAGCAGGGCCAGTACGTGCCGCTGGCGCTGGAGAAGCAGGTGGCGATCATCTTCGCCGGCACCCAGGGCTTCCTGGACGACCTGCCGGTGGAGGACCTGGCCAAGTGGGAGCAGGACTTCTACGTCTTCCTCGACGAGAAGCACAGCAGCGTGCTGGCCGACATCCGGACCAGCGGACAGCTGACCGACGAGACCAGCGAGACGCTCAAGGCCGCCATCGAGGAATTCAAGGCCTCCTAACCAGGAGAGCCGGGAGGTAGCCCATGGCAGGGGCCGGGATCAAGATCATCAACAAGCGGATCCGCTCGGTCAAGTCGACCCAGCAGATCACCAAGGCCATGAAGATGGTCTCGGCGGCGAAGCTGCGCCGCGCCCAGGACCGGCTGCTCTCGGGCCGGCCCTACTCGACCAAGCTGCGGCAGCTGCTGCAGCGCCTGGCCGAGACGGGCGGCGAGGGGCACCCGCTCTTCGAGCAGCGCGAGGTGAAGAGCCGCCTGTTCGTGGTCGTGACCTCGGACAAGGGCCTGTGCGGCGCCTACAACATGAACGTGATCCGCGCCGCGCTCGCCGAGATCGACGCGTCGGTCGAGGCCGGCGTGGCGACGAGCGTCTACGCGGTGGGCCGTCGCGCCCGCGACTTCTTCGCGAAGCGCGGCTACGACGTGGTGAAGTTCCACGACGACTTCGGCGGCGCGGCGAGCGACGACAAGGCCCGCGAGGTGACCAAGTTCGTCGTGACGCGCTTCAACGAGGGCGAGGCCGACGAGGTCCGCGTCTGCTACGCGGAGTTCGTCAGCACGCTCACCCAGCGGCCCGGCCTGCACACGGTGCTGCCGATCAGCCCCCCCGAGTCGACCGACGACGATGAGGGCGAGGACGCCGCGGCGCTGGAATACATCTGGGAGCCCGACCGCGAGGCCATCTACGCGGCGCTGCTGCCCCAGTACCTGCGCAACACCGTGTACATCATGCTCTGCGAGGCCTACGCCAGCGAGCACGGCGCCCGCATGACCAGCATGAGCGCCGCGACCAAGAACGCCGGCGAGATGATCGACGCCCTGACGCTGCAGCGCAACCGCGAGCGCCAGGCCGCCATCACCCAGGAAATCAGTGAGATCGTGGGCGGCGCGATCGCCCTCTAGACTCTCAATCAGGAGAAGAGAAGCCAATGGCTGAGAACATCGGACGCGTCGTGCAGGTCATCGGTCCCACCGTGGATCTCGAGTTCGACTCGGACCACCTGCCCGCAATCCTCAACGCCATCAAGATCGTCGATGCCGACAAGGACATCGACCTGACCGCCGAGGTGGCGCAGCACATCGGCAACAACGTCGTCCGCTGCATCGCCATGGATTCGACCGACGGTCTGATCCGCGGCATGGGCGCCCGGGACACCGGCGCGCCCATCAGCGTGCCCGTGGGCAAGCAGAGCCTGGGCCGTCTCTTCAACCTGCTGGGCGAGCCCATCGACGGCAAGGAGCCGCTGGCCGAGCCCGAGAAGGTCTCCCCGATCCACCACGCGCCTCCCGCGCTGCAGGATCAGGGCGAGGCCAACGAGATCTTCGAGACGGGCATCAAGGTCGTCGACCTGCTCGCGCCCTACGCCAAGGGCGGCAAGATCGGCCTGTTCGGCGGCGCCGGCGTGGGCAAGACGGTGATCGTGATGGAGCTGATCCGCGCCATCGCCGCCGAGCACGGCGGCTACTCGGTGTTCTGCGGCGTGGGCGAGCGCACCCGCGAGGGCAACGACCTGTACCTGGAGATGAGCGAGTCCGGCGTGCTCGCCAACACCGCCCTGGTGTTCGGCCAGATGAACGAGCCCCCCGGAGCCCGTCTCCGCGTGGCGCTCTCGGGCCTGACCATGGCCGAGCACTTCCGCGAGGAGATGAAGCAGGACGTGCTCCTGTTCATCGACAACATCTTCCGCTTCACGCAGGCCGGCTCCGAGGTGTCCGCGCTCCTGGGCCGCATGCCCAGCGCCGTGGGCTACCAGCCGACCCTCGCGACGGAGATGGGCGAGCTGCAGGAGCGGATCACCTCGACCCGCAACGGCTCGATCACCTCGGTGCAGGCCATCTACGTGCCCGCTGACGACCTCACCGACCCGGCGCCCGCGACGGCCTTCTCCCACCTCGACGCGAACACGGTGCTCAGCCGCCAGATCGCCGAGCTGGGCATCTACCCGGCCGTGGACCCGCTGGACTCGACGTCCCGAATCCTGGACCCGCGCTACATCGGCGAGGAGCACTACACGGTGGCCCGCGACGTCCAGGGCGTGCTGCAGCGCTACAAGGACCTGCAGGACATCATCGCCATCCTCGGCATGGACGAGCTGAGCGACGAGGACAAGCAGATCGTCCAGCGCGCGCGCAAGATCCAGAAGTTCCTGTCCCAGCCCTTCTTCGTGGCCGAGGTCTTCACCGGCGCCGCGGGCCGCTACGTGAAGCTCGAGGACACGATCAAGAGCTTCAAGGAGCTCGTGGCCGGCAAGTACGACCACATCCCCGAGCAGGCCTTCTACATGTGCGGCGGCATCGACGAGGTGCTGGAGAACTACGAGAAGATGCAGGCGGAGGCGTAGCCCATGGCCAAGTCCTTCAAGGTGACGATCACGACGGCCGAGGCGCAGCTGCTCGATACCGAGTCGGTGTCGCTGACGCTGCCCGGGATCGGCGGCTATCTCGGCATCTGGGCCAACCACGCGCCCCTGGTCACCGCCCTGGTGCCCGGCGTCATGACCCTCAAGCAGGACGACGGCACGCAGAGCGTGTTCGCCATCAGCAACGGGTTCATGGAGGTCGCCAACAACGAGGTGTCCGTCATGGTGGACTCCTGCGAGCCGGCGTTCGAGATCGACGTGACGCGGGCGGAGGCGTCCATGAAGCGGGCCAAGGAGCGGCTGGCGGAGAAGGACAAGGTGGGGGTCGATCTGGAGCGGGCCAAGGCCAGCGCGGATCGGGCGAAGGCCCGGATCGTGGCGGCGGGGATGGCCAAGTAGATCGGTTCACACGTGTAAAGTCGGAGTGGCGAGCCCCCGGGAACGGGGGCTCGTTTCCGTTCGGGCCATGAGGTACGACCGCATCGGCGCTCCATGAGTCGGGCGACCCCCGTATCACTATCAATAATATGCTATAATTATCGATTAACCCACAACCACACCGGAGGACCCATGGGAACCCGACACATCGCCCCATCCCGCCTGATCGGCGTGTCCGTCGTTCTCGCTCTCGCCTTGCTCCTGTCCGCCACCGCCGTCGCCCAGCCCTATCGCCACACCATCGTCATCGACGGCTTCGACGACTTCACGTCGGGCGAGACCTTCCAGACGACGACCGCCGGCATCACGGCCTACTTCACGTGGGACGACACGCACCTGTACCTGGGGTGTACAGGGTCGCTGCCGGTGAGCTCGGTCTACGATTACATCGCCGTCTATCTCGACGCGGACCCGGACGCTCACATCGGCGCCACCACCGGCATCCTGCTCGGATCCCAGCAGCCGGCGTTCCCCGCGGACTTCCGGCCCGACCACGCCTTCCTGATCCCCTTCGACTACTCGAGCGGATCGTTCTGGACCTACGGCGGCTCATGGGCGCCGGACACGTACAACGTGGTTCACGGGACCGGATCGACCTATTTCGAGGCGGCGATCCCCCTGGCCGACCTGGGCGACCCGACGGAGCTGGGCGCGACCTTCAGCATCATCCACACCGCGGACTTCTTCGAATCGACCTACGCCGGCGTGCCCGACGACATCTACGTCGACAGCCTCGATCCCGACTTCGTGAACCACCTGGCCTTCGACTTCGGCAGCGAGCATGACCCGAACTACGTGCCGCCCCCGCGCTACGTGGTCATCGACCCCGTACCGTCCGACGCCACCTGGATCCTGGACGGCCCGTCCTCGTTCAACGTGGTCGGCGTGGGCGACTCCACCTTCGTGGATCTCGAGCTCGGCGACTACACGGTGACCTGGGTCCCCCTGATCGGCTGGCTGACCCCGGCCACGGAACAGCAGACCCTGACCGACGGCGCCACGATCACCTTCACGGGCGACTACGTCGCGGCCCCCGTGCTGACCGAGGTCGGCGACGTGCCCGACGACCAGGGCGGCCGCGTCCGCCTGGTCTGGACCCGCGTCGCCCACGACGCGCCGGGCGCCATGTACCAGGTCACGGGCTACGAGGTCTACCGCCGCCAGGCGACCAGCGGCGACAAGCTCGCCGGCTGGGACTACCTGGCCACCGCGCCGGCCCACGGCGACTACAGCTACCAGTACGTGGCCGAGACCCTGTGCGACTCCACCGCCGCCGGCCGCTGCTGGACGACCTTCATGCTGCGGGCCGTCACCTACGACCCCTTCCTGTACTTCGACTCGCCGCCGGACAGCGGCAACTCGGCGGATAACCTGGCGCCGTCGGTGCCGACCGGCCTGGTCAGCGGGGGCGACGTCCTGTCCTGGGACGATCCGGTCGATGCGGACTTCCGCCACTTCACGGTCTACGGTTCCGAGTCGTCCGTCTTCGACGGCACGGCCGTCCTGGTCGATCATACGACCGGCACGAGCTTCGACATCGGCGCTCACCCCCACGCCTACTACCACCTGACGGCCACCGACTTCGCGGGCAACGAGGGCGGGGCGGCGACGCTGTCCAACCTGACCGGCGCGGATGACGCGATCCCGTCGCGCAACGCCCTGCACCCCTGCGTGCCGAACCCCTTCAACCCGTCGACGACCATCGCGTACGAGACGGCGCGGAACGGGCACGTGGAGATCGCGGTGTACTCGCTCTCGGGACAGGTCGTGCGGACGCTGGTCGGCGAGGTGTTGCCGGCCGGTTCGCATACCGTGCGGTGGGACGGGATGGACGACGCGGGGCAGCGGGCGGCGTCCGGCGTTTATCTCTGCAGGCTGAAGACCGGAGGCCACGTGGAGAGTCGGAGGATGGTGCTGCTCAAGTAGAACGAGACAGGCCCCGGGGACATCTCGCCCCGGGGCCTTCGTCTGCGCCGTCGCGGGTCGTCATCCTCCCAGATACAGTCCGGCCCCCGGCCCCAGCGGCCACCCCGCCACCAGCCAGATCACCAGCAGCACCATCCACCCGATCGTGAACGCTACCGAATAAGGCAGCATCGTCGCGATCACCGTCCCGATCCCCGCCCTGGCGTCGTACTTCTGCACGAACGCCACGATCAACGCGAAGAACGACATCATCGGCGAGATCATGTTGGTGGTGCTGTCCCCGATCCGATAGACCCCCTGCACCAGCTCCGGCGTATACCCCAGCAGCATGAACATGGGCACGAACACCGGCGCCATGAACGCCCACTTGGCCGAGGCGCTCCCCATGGTCAGGTTGATGGCCGCCGACAGCACGATGAACGAGAGCATCAGCGGCACCGCGCCCAGCCCCGACTGCTCGAGGCCCGCCGCGCCCTGGATCGCCAGGATCATGCCGAGGTTGCTGTACTTGAACAGCGCCACGAACTGCGCCGCGAAGAACACCAGCACCAGGAACAGGCCGAGGGTCTGCATGGACTCCTTCATGCCGGCGACCACGTCCGCGTCGGACTTGAAGGTGCCGGCGGCGATGCCGTAGGCCAGTCCCGCCAGCAGCCCGCCCAGGAAGATGAACGTCACGATGCCGTGCATGAACGGCGAGTGCAGCACGTCGCCGGTGACGGGATCGAGCAGGAAGCCGCCCCCGGGCAGCAACCCCCAGAGCATCTTGCCTTCGGGCAGCAGGCCCCAGAGCACCAGGCCGATCAGCACGAGGTTGACGGCCAAGGCGGACAGCAGACCCAGCTTCTCCGGCCTCGTGAGGGCGTCGAGCTGTTCGTCCGGCGTCTCGCCCTCGTACGCGCCCAGCCGCGGGATCACGATCTTCTCGGTGACCCACGTCCCCGTCGCCGCGATCACGAACGTCGACACGAACATGAAGTAGTAGTTACAGGCCGGCGTGACCGCGTAGGCGGGCTCGATGATCCGCGCCGCCTCCTCGGTGATGCCCGCCAGCAGCGGATCGATGGTGCCGAGCAGCAGGTTGGCGCTGAACCCCCCGGACACGCCCGCGAAGGCCGCCGCCAGTCCGGCGATCGGATGCCGCCCCACCGACAGGAAGATGATCGCCCCCAGCGGCACCAGCAGCACGTAGCCCACGTCGCTGGCCATGTTGGACATGACGCCCGCCAGGACGATCACGAACGTCAACAGCCGCCGCGGCGCCGCGTGCACCAGCAGCCGCAGCGCCGAGCCGATCAGCCCGCTCTTCTCCGCCACGCCGATGCCCAGCAGCGCCACCAGCACCGTGCCCAGCGGCGCGAAGCCGGTGTAGTTGTCGACGGCGGTGTCGAGCATCCAGTGCAGTCCGTGTTGCGAGATCATGCTGACGGGTTCGATCAGCGACCCGTCCTTGGGGTGGACCGCGGTCACGCCCAGCTCGGAGAGGAGCCAGGAGAGGAATACGACCAGCCCGCCGAGTCCCGCGAAGAGGGTGGCGGGGTGCGGCAGGGCGTTGCCGATGCGTTCTATGGCGCCGAGGAAGCGGGAGAGCAGGGAGGGGCGCGGAGAGGTCGTCATGCAGGGCGGCCTTTCGTGTCGGTGCGGGTGTCGGATGTCCGGACATGGTACCCGCAACGCTGTCCGAACGACAGGGGGTTTCCGTCGACCGCTCCGTTGGTATATTGTCGCGAGTGATCCCCGATACACGCATCCCCGGAGGGAAATAGATGAACTGGACCGAACTGCTCACCGACTCCGTCGAGGAGAACTACC
>CAZSNA010000093.1:7688-13133 GCA_964607825.1 uncultured Fibrobacteraceae bacterium
GGGAAATAGATGAACTGGACCGAACTGCTCACCGACTCCGTCGAGGAGAACTACCACGCCACCGACAGCCTGATGGCCCTGGTCGGCGACGACGAGCTCGACTGGAAGCCCGCCACCGGCTCCAACTGGATGACCGTCGGCCAATGCCTGCACCACCTGACCAACGCCTGCGGCTACTGCTGCAACGCCTTCCTGACCGGCAACTGGGGCCCGCCCGAGGGCGCCGTCACGGAGGACTGCCCGCCGTCCGAGGAAACCATGCTACCCCCCGCCGAGGCCCTGGCGACCGTCGACAGCGTCCAGGCCGCCCGCGATGCCTTGGCCGCCGACAAGCAGGTCGCCCTGGACGCCATCGCCGCCGCCGGCGAGGCGAAGCTGGCCGGCGAGACCGTGGCCGCGCCCTGGGCCCCGGAGCATCCGGCGATCTACGGCCGGCAGTTCCTGGGCATGGTGACCCACCTGCAGTCGCACAAGAGCCAGCTGTTCCACTATCTGAAGTCGATGGGCAAGGATGTGAACACGATGCATCTGTGGGGGATGTAGAGGCTCGAGTCCGAGCTGAAGAGGGGCGCCCCCGAGGGGCGCCCCTTGTTCTTTGGTATGAAAACGGCCCCACGTGGGGGTGTGATTTTGATGATATGTGACCCGCTCGCCCGCAATCTCCCTCACTTGCAAAACGCGACAAATTTTGTTGTGTTTAGATTGTGAACACCGTAGACTTCCTCTCCCCGCCCGGATTCATGCAGTCCGGGCAGTCGATCCAACCGCCCTTTGGCATCGATGAGGAGAGATACGATGAAGAAGTACCTGATCATGACCCTGCTGATCGCGGCGCCGATCGCGGCCGCGGCCGCCGAGACCGCCGACGCCGACGCCCAGGTCGCGGACCTGGAGCGCATGTGCGAGATGAACGCGGAGGCCCGCACCGCCCGCCACGCCGAGAAGACGCTCTACGAGCGGCTCGGCAAGGAGAAGGGCATCGAAGCGCTGACGGCGGAGCTCGTCCGCCTGCACCGGGCGAACCCGGCCATCAGCCACATTTTCGAAGGCACCTCCGACGAGGTCACCATCCGTCGCGTGTCCGACTTCATGATCTCCGGCTTCGGCGGCCCGGTGGTCTACAAGGATCGCCCCACCCTGCCCGACGCCCACCGTCACATGAAGCTGACCAACGCCGACTTCATGGTCGCGGGCGCCGACATGATCCAGGCCATGCAGAACCTCGGCCACGGCCAGGAGGAGATCGACGAGGTCGTGTGCGCGCTGGTCGGCTTGAGGCCGATGGTCGTGTTGAGCGAGTAAAGCGGGGGTTGGAAGCTCCGGACCATCGGGGGCGGGCGCGGCTACGGTCGCGCCCGTCCTGTCTTATCCGGACGATGCGGCATGTGATAGACTCGTGGCGATCATCACCATTCTTCAGCCCACAGGAGAAGGTCATGAGAGCACTGACGATCATCCTCGCCCTCGTCCTCGCCGGCCCCGCCCTCGCCGCCATCGAATGGACCTGGGTCAACTCCGGCACCGGCACCGAACAGGGCACCCTCATCACCGACGGCGTCCTCGTCGGCGACCTGGCGCCCGCGGGCACGTACACCATCCTCGACTACACGGTGACGGCCTCGGCCCACGGCGTCCTGATCGGATCGGTCTCGGACGGGACCTATGTCATCGAACATCCGGACCAGGGTTTCGACTGGGACGGCTCCGCGCCCACGGTGTTCTGGCGAGACTCCGGACAACACACCAACGGCTTCTGGCTCTGGGCGGCCGAGTACGTGCCGGGCACGCCCAACACGGTGGGACTCGGCATCGACTGGTTCCTGGTGTGCGAGGACGAAACGGTGGATTATCTCTACGAGCTGCTGACGCCGGCGATCACGCCGGTGGGGACGGTGACCGGAGGGGATACGGCGACGTTCGGCGGCGTGAAGGCGCTGTACCGCTGACGTATCGCGATCGGGCCGTACGAGTTGTCCGAGGTGACGGCGTGGAGTATCGTCTTGTGCCGATCACGGAAGGATCACCACGCACCGGGATGTGGCCATGTCTGATGACCTGAGACCGTTGTCGTTCGCGAAGACGCTGGATTGGATGCTGCGGGAGCTGGAGACTCGCGGCTCGATCTTCGGCATTCCCCGCGACCTGTTCCATGAGCCGGGCCAGGGCGCTTCCTTCGTGGGCGCCGCCTTCGGAGATCGCCTCGCCACCCCCATCGGCCCCGCCGCCGGCCCCCACACCCAGCTCGCCCAGAACATCGTCTGCGCCTGGCTCTCCGGCGCCCGCTTCATGGAGCTGAAGACCGTCCAGGTCATGGACGAACTCGACATCCCCCGCCCCTGCATCGACATGGCCGACGAGGGCTACAACGTCGAGTGGTCCCAGGAACTGAAGCTCGAGCAGTCCGCCGACGAGTACGTCAAGGCCTGGGTCCTGATCCACGTGCTGCGCCGCCACCTCGGCTGGGAGGACCGCCCCTTCGGCACGGTGTTCAACATGAGCGTCGGCTACGACCTGAAGGGCATCCGGAGCCCGAGCATGGTGCAGTTCATGGACACCATGGCCGACGCCTCCGCCGAGATCGCCGCGTACCAGTCGGAGCTGGCCGAGCGCTTCCCGCAGTTCGCCGGGCTGGAGATCCCCCGGCAGCTCACGAACAACGTCAGCCTGTCCACCATGCACGGCTGCCCGCCCGACGAGATCCAGCGCATCGCCGAGCACCTGCTGCTCGACCGCGGGCTGCATACCTACGTGAAGCTCAACCCCACGCTGCTCGGGCCGGAGCGCGTCCACAGGATCCTGCACGACGACCTGGGCTTCACCGAGATCAGCGTTCCGGACACCACCTTCGAGCACGACCTCCCCTACGACCGCGCCGTCGAGCTGATCAAGTCGTTGAAGGCCACCGCCGCCGAACGCGGCCTGGAGTTCGGCGTCAAGCTGAGCAACACCTTGCCAACGGTGAACCACCGCGACGAGCTGCCGGGCGACGAGACGTACATGTCCGGCCGCACCCTCTTCCCGCTGACGGTCAACCTGTTCCACGAGCTGAGCCGCGAGTTCGACGGCGACCTGGACGTGTCGTTCAGCGGCGGCGCCGACGCGCTCAACACGGCGGACCTGTTCCGCGCGGGCGCGAAGACGGTCACGTCGGTGACCGACCTGCTGAAGCCCGGCGGGTACTCGCGGATGCTGCAGTATCTGGAGAACCTCGAGGCGGCGATGAAGGCCGACGGCGCGGCGACGCTGGAGGAGTTCGCGAGCGACAAGATGGCCGTGCTGGAAAGGCTCGCGACGGAGTCGCTCGCCGACCCTCGCTACAAGAAGAGCTACCACCCCGACCCCGCCCCCAAGGTCGCCTCCGGCCTCGACTGGTTCGACTGCGTCGAGGCCCCCTGCATGGAGCCCTGCGCCGTCACCCAGGACGTGCCCGAGTACGTGGGCCGCATCGCCGCCGGCGAGTACGGCGAGGCGCTGCGCATCATCCTGGCGCGCAATCCACTGCCGGGCATCACGGGCTACATCTGCAACCACGCCTGCCAGACCCGCTGCACCCGCAGCGACTATGACGAACCGGTGGCGATCCGCGGCCTGAAGCGCTTCGCCTTCGAACACGGCCGCGTCGATAGCTGGGTGGCCGATGCCGTGGGCAAGCGCGTGGCGATCATCGGCGCGGGCCCGTCGGGCCTGTCGGCGGCGGCGTTCCTGGCCATGAACGGCGTCGGAGCGAAGATCTTCGAGGCCCGCGACCGCGCCGGCGGCATGGCGTCGGTGGCGCCCAAGTTCAGGCTGCCCGACGCGGTGGTCCAGCGCGACGTGGACCGCATCACGGCCATGGGCGTGGAGATCGAGCTGAACGCCGAGGTGACCGGCCCGCCCGAGTCGCTGCTGGAGCAGGGGTTCGATGCGGTGTACGTGGCGACGGGGTTCCGGCGTGACTTCGATCTGGGCATCGAAGGGATGGACGGCGAGGGGGTCTTCGGCGCGCTGGACTTCCTGAAGCGCGTGAACGCCGGTGAGTCGCCGGAGCTCGGGAAGCGCGTGCTGGTGATCGGCGGCGGCAACACGGCCGTCGACGCGGCCCGCACCGCGAGCCGTCTGGCCGGCCGCGCTGCGACGGTGGTCTATCGCCGCACGCGCGCCGAGATGCCGGCGGACCCGGAGGAGCTCGAGGATCTGAAGACCGAGCGCATCCGGCTGGAGACGCTGGTCAGTCCGAAGAGCGTGATGCTGGAGGACGGCCGGGTTGTGGGCCTGGAGTGCGTGCACAACGAGCTGGGTGAGCCGGACGAGAGCGGTCGGCGGCGTCCCGTGGAGATCCCCGACTCGGAGTTCACCATGCCTGCCGACGCCGTGATCGCGGCGATCGGCCAGTCGGCCGACCTGGCGTTTCTCGACGGCAGCGGTGTGAAGTCGGCCCGTAACGGGCGCATCGAGATCGATCCGGAGACCGGCCGCGCCCTGGACCACGTGTTCGCCGGCGGTGACGCCGTGCGCGGACCGAAGACCATCATCGCGGCCTGCGCCGACGGGCGGCGAGCGGCGGAGGCCATGTGCGCGGAGTTCGGGGTGGCGTTCCGGGAGGAACCGGTGGAGACGCCGCCGATCGACTTTACACGTGTAAAGCGGGCGCGGGCGCGGAAGGCGCCGCAGCACCGGGCGGAGCATCTGCCGGTGAGGGAGCGCGGCGGGTTCGAGCTGGTCGACGCCACGTTCACCGAGGAAGCCGCGCGGGCCGAGGCCGAGCGCTGCCTGCAGTGCACGACGGTCTGCGATAAGTGTGTCGAAGTGTGTCCGAACCGGGCGAACCTCGTCTACGAGATCGAACCAATGGAAGTTCGAGCGCCGGTGCTGGCCTGTCGTGACGGCGAGCTGGTGGTGGTGCGGGAGGAGCTGGTGCGGATCGAGCAGAGCCGGCAGATATTACACATCGACGACTGGTGCAACGAGTGCGGCAACTGCGCGACGTTCTGCGTACACCAGGGACGGCCGTATGTGGAGAAGCCGCGGGCGTTCCTGAGGGAAGCGGACTTCCTGGCCGAGGGGGGCAATGCGGTGTTCGTGGAGGGGGATACGGTTCGGTGGTTGGATGGGGGGCGGGAGGTTCGGGTCAGGGTTGGGGATGCGATCGTTTATGAGGATGGGCGGGTGCAGGTCAAGCTGACTGAGGAGTTCGAAGTAATCGAAGCAAGACTCATTGAGGCCTTTGATGGCGAGCTCGCCTTGACGGAAGCCTTCAGGCTCACTGCAGTGCAGCGCGCGGTTTCGGCTGTTTTTGACTGAGAGACCGATAATGGCACCACGTGGTGCTGTGGTTTTGAGCTTTGCTTTTCTACCGTGATCCTGCAATTTGCCCCGAAAGCCACGTCAACCAGATGTTCTGGAAGGCCGCCCCCACATATTCCGGGGAATCAGCAGCATGTTGACAGATTGGGTGCGATTATGGGA
>CAZSNA010000094.1:0-13100 GCA_964607825.1 uncultured Fibrobacteraceae bacterium
GGTGGTCAGCACGGTCCAGGCGCGCGGGGCGGGCTTGGCGTCGCGGCCCGTCCTGGCCTTCTCGCTGCCGGGGTCGAAGAGCGCCAGCTCGGCGCCTTCCGCGCAGCAGCGGGCCACGGATTCGGGGGTCAGGTCGGACAGGGTCCGCCAGGGCAGGGCCAGCGCGCAGCGCTTGGCGCCGGCGTCGCGGGCGCGCTTGGACGCCGTGGCGAGGGCCCTGCGCAGGGACTGGGGGCTGACGTCCTTCGCCTCGCCCAGGCCGAGCAGCAGGATCCAGGGGGCGCCGCCCGCGCCGGCGACCAGGTGCACGGCGCCGGACTTGGCGTCGAAGATCCGGCCGTCCTCGAGGGCCGCGAGTCCCTTCGTCGTCCTCGCCAGGGCGCGCCAGGGCGCCAGGTCGGGCTTGTTCTTGTCCAGGGCCGTCACGCCGACCACCAGCAGATCCGTCTTCACGTCCGACGGCTTGACCGTTCCCGTGCTCCAGCGCATGCCAGACCCCTCCTTCGGGTCGAATCGGATGTGTCTCTCGAAGCGGGCGATCAGGAATTGTAGCACCCTCCCGAACGGGCGCCACCCCTTATTGAACCCGGTCTTGTCGGCGACGGGAGCATGGCCTATGCTCGGCCGAC
The DNA here is from genome assembly GCA_964607825.1 of uncultured Fibrobacteraceae bacterium. Taxonomy (GTDB): domain Bacteria; phylum Krumholzibacteriota; class Krumholzibacteriia; order LZORAL124-64-63; family LZORAL124-64-63; genus JAHIYU01. The sequence continues at coordinate 630 of CAZSNA010000094.1, forward strand.
GTCACCATGTCCGCACGCTCCGGAACGGATGTCCATGACCCTGTCACATACCCTGAGACCCTGGCGCTGGGCCCTGCACTGGCAGATCGCCCTGGCGCTCGTCCTCGGCCTGGCCGCGGGCCTGTCCGCCGGCGAACGCGCCGTCGCGGGCGTGCAGCCGGTGGCCGTCTTCGACTTCCTCGGCACCCTCTTCCTGCGCGCCCTGAAGATGGTGATCGTCCCCCTGCTGGCCGGGTCGATCATCACCGGCGTGTCGGGACTGGGCAACGCGCGCACCCTCGGCCGCCTCTTCGGCCGCACCTTCGCCTGGTACCTGAGCACGAGCCTGCTGGCCATCTTCGTGGGGCTGCTGCTGGTCAACCTCATCCGGCCGGGCCTGGACGACGGCGTGCCCGTCGGCGAGCGGATGGGCCTGACGGCCGAGACCGCCGAGCTGGACGAATCCCTCAGCGACCGCGACGCCGGCGACCTGGTGGACATCCTGCTGCGCATGGTTCCGGAGAATCCGGTCGCCGCCGCCAGCGAGGGGCAGATGCTGCCCCTGATCGTCTTCTGCATGCTCTTCGGCGCCGCGCTCACGATGCTGCCGCCGGAGAAGCGCGAGACCCAGGTGGGGTTCTGGGAGGGATTGTTCGCGGTGATGATGACCATCACCGGCTGGGTGATCCGCTTCGCGCCGGTGGGGGTGTTCGGCCTGATCGCGCGCATCGCGGCGACCAGCGGACTGGAGGCCTTCGCGTCGCTGCTCAAGTTCGCCGGCACGGTGCTGCTGGCCCTGGCCATCCACTCGCTGGTGGTGCTGCCGCTGCTGCTGCACCTGGTGGGCCGCATCGATCCCCGGCGGCACGCCCGCGCCATGGCGCCCGCCCTGATGACCGCCTTCACCACCCGCAGCAGCTCGGCGACGCTGCCCCTGACCATGAAGTGCGTGGAGAAGGGCGCCGGCGTGAGCAACCGGGTCACCAGCTTCGTGCTGCCCCTGGGCGCCACGGTGAACATGGACGGCACCGCGCTCTACGAATGCATCTGCGCCCTGTTCATCGCCCAGGCCTACGGCATCGCGCTGGGGCCGGTGGACCAGTTCCTGGTGGTGGTGACCGCCCTGCTGGCCAGCATCGGCGCGGCGGGGATCCCCTCGGCGGGGCTGGTCATGATCTCCATCATCCTCTCGACGGTGGGGCTGCCCCTGGAGGGCGTGGCCCTGATCCTGGCGGTCGACCCCCTGCTGGACATGCTGCGCACCGCCGTGAACATCTTCAGCGACTCCTGCGGCGCCGTGGTGATCGCGCGCCGCGAGGGCGAGAGCGACCTCTATCCCGAGTCCCAGGAGTGAGGACATGAGCGACGAGCCCCGCGACGGCACAGAGTTCCCCCCCGCGCCCGACCCCTACGACGGCGGCGAGGCGCCCCCGCCGCCGCCTCCCCCGGCCGACGAGCCGCCGGCCGAGAACCTGCCGCCCTGGGAGAACCGCGAGCGCTACGACCTGCTGTCGGGCTTCGTGAACACCATCCCCCAGGCCCTGACGGCGCCCGGCCGCTTCTTCGAGGGACATCCCGTGCGACGCGGCCTGTGGGGACCGCTCACCTTCGGCGTGCTGGTGGGCGTGATCGCCGCGCTGGCCGAGTGGATGTGGTCGCGTGTGTTCTCGGGCTTCGAGGACACGCTCTACGAGCTGCTGGGCGAGGAACACGCGCTCAGCGCACAGGAGGAGGCCATCGTCTCCTTCATCGAGGGCACGGGCCTCTTCCTCACGCCGGTGTTCGTGGTGGTCTTCCTGCTGGTGGTCGCCGGCGCCGTCCACGTGGCCGTGAAGCTGGTGAGCTCGCAGCCCGACGCGGGCTTCGAGGCGACCTTCCGGGCCGTGGCCTACGGCAGCGCGGGATCGATCCTGTCGCTGGTCCCCGTCTGCGGGGATCTGATCGGCACCGTCTGGGGACTGGTGATCACCCTGATCGGCGTACGCGAGCTGCACGGGATGAACACGGGGCAGGCGCTGATCGCCGTCCTGGCGCCCCTGCTGCTGTGCTGCTGCGGGTTCGGGGCCTTCATGGTGATGGTCGCGGGGATGGCGAGCCTGTGAAGCTGATCCCCGAGCGCGACCCCCTGCCCCGTCTGCTGGCCTTCGTCTACGCCGCCATCGGCCTGGCGGCCTGGTGGCTGATCGAGCACCAGATCATGATCGACGTGAGCCGCGTGCCCTGTCCCATGCTGAAGCACCTGGGGGTGGCCTGCCCCACCTGCGGGGGCACCCGCGCGGGCCTGGCCCTGGGCCGGCTGGACCTGGCCGGCGCGTTCGTGGAGAACCCGCTGATCGCCCTGGGGCTGGTGCTGCTCGGGCTGTGGTTCGTCTACGCCCTGATCGCGACGCCGATCCCGCGGCTGCGGGTGAACCTGCGCACGAGCCGCGCCGAGACGCGGGTGATCAGAATCCTGGTCCTGGCGATGATCGCGGCCACCTGGGTCTACGAGATCAACCGTCACGCCGGGCATTGACCCGGCGGAACGTCGGCGGCGGCGTCGACAGACCCACCGACTCGAGGCGCGTCCGCGCCAGCTCGTAGAACTCCCGCGCCGGCACGCGCGCGAAGCCCAGCTTGACGTCGTCCAGCACCTCCCCCCGCAGGAAACGCCAGTGGTTGAGCAGGGTGGGCGCGCGCCCGCGGCTCTCGGTCTGGATCAGCCGGCGGTGGCTGCTGCTCAGGGACGTGGGCGGGGCGTTGGACTTGGCGGCGAACCAGATCAGCTCGAGGATCTCCTCGCCGCGCACCAGGGGCGCGTCGTGGCGCTCGCTCCAGGCGGCCTGGATGGTCTCCGCGAGGGCCAGGTCGACGCCCTTGCTGGTGAAGCGGGCCAGGTGCTTGTCGTAGGTGTCGAGGGCGTCCATGACGAAGGCCCCGAGCAGGGCGTCGAGGCCGTGCTCGGCGCCGATGCGGATCATGGCCAGGTCGTCGCAGACGCCGTCGCCGGGGCGGCGGCGGAAGTAGGCCTGGTCGTACTGCGGATAGCTCCAGACCTCGTCGTCGCGGTCGGGCAGGATGACGCCCAGCCGCTCCAGCTCGCGCAGCTGGTCGTCCTCCCAGGGCTCGCGGCCGGGATCGACGATCCCCACCAGCCGGAAGCGCTCCCGATCGACGATGCGGATCTCCCCCCCGCCCAGCACGTAGGGTCGGCCGTCCATCCCGCGCCCGCGCCAGGCCACGGTCATGCGGCGGTGGGCCTCGTCGTCCATGAAGCCGGCCAGGACCAGGCCGCGGAGGAAGTCGCGGGTGTCGACCTCGCGGCCGCGCAGGAACTCCACGCCCAGCAGGGGACCGTCGACGGTCTCGAGGCCCATGCGCTCGGTGTCCAGGCGGGACAGGACGTGGTCGCGGACGGTCTCCACGAGTCCGGAGCGGCGCGCGCGGACGCGGTCGGCGCGCAGGTCCGGGCGGTCGGTTTCCAGCTCGGTCAGCACGCGGTCGAAGGTGGCCTCGCGGAAGATCAGGGGCGAGCCGTACTCGTCGGTGAACCAGCCGTGGCCGTTCTGGGCGCGGCCGACCACCGACTGGGGCAGCAGCAGGCCGAGCACCTCGGGCGGGGCGTCGAAGCGCTGGGACATGAGGAAGTCGAAGTCGTCCCGGCAGAGACGGGAGAAGAGCTCCTCGTTGCCGCGGATGGACAGGGTGCGCAGGCCGCGACCGTAGCGTTCGCGTGGAGAGCGCCGACCGTCGCGCCGGCCGTCGCCGCGGGGAGCGCGGCCGCCGAGACGGTCGAGGATGGCGAGCACGCGCTCTGCGGCGCGGCGCGATTTGCGGAAGCGTCCCTTCTTGCCCATGGCCCAAGGATACGGTGCGCGGGGGGCGGGGAACAGACAAGAAACGGCCGCCCCGAAGGGCGGCCGTCACCGCTTGGATCGTCTCTCGTCGATCCTACTCGAGGCCCGAGCCGCAGAACGCGCACTTCTTGGCCTTGATGGGAATGGTCGACAGACAGTGCGGGCAGTCCTTGGTGGTGGGCTCGGCGGGCGCGGGCGCGGGCTCCTCGCGCTTCATCTTGTTGATGTTGCGGATCACCAGGAAGACCGCGAAGGCCACGATCACGAAGCTGATGATCGTGTTGATGAACAGGCCGATGTTCATGGTGACGGCCCCGGCCTCCTTGGCGGCCGCGAGGGTCTCGTAGGGACCCGCGATCTCGGCGCCGGCCTTCAGGACCACGAACAGGTTGGTGAAGTCGACCCCGCCCAGCAGCAGCCCGATGGGCGGCATGATGACGTCGGCGACCAGCGACTTGACGATGGTGCCGAACGCGGCGCCGATGATGATACCGACGGCCATGTCGACGACATTGCCCTTGATGGCGAATTCCTTGAATTCCTTGAGCATGATTCTCCTCCCCAGCCGGTTATTGCGAGCGGGCGACGCGGACGCGACAAGATGAAGACGATAGTAATAATCCGGCTTCTCTGCCCACTGAATTATTCTTGTCGTTTTATCAGCCCAGTTCCTTGATGACGTGCCGCGCGATGACCAGACGCTGGATCTCGCTGGCGCCTTCGTAGATGCGGGTCACCCGCACGTCCCGGTAGAAGCGCTCCACGTCGTACTCCTTGACGTAGCCGTAGCCGCCGTGGATCTGCACCGCCTCGTCGGCCGCGTAGCCGGCGGCCTCGGTGGCCAGCAGCTTGGCCATGGCGGCCTCCTTGGAGAAGGGCTCGCCCGCGTCCTTCAGGGTGGCCGCGTGCAGGGCGACCAGGCGGGCGGCGTGGAGACGCGTGGCCATGTCGGCGATCTTCTGGCGGATCACGTCCAGGTTCCAGAGATGCTTGCCGAAGGCCTCGCGCTGCCCCGCGTAGCGCACCGCGGACTCCAGGCAGGCGCGGCCGATGCCCAGGGCCTGGAAGGCGATGCCGATGCGGCCGCCGTCCAGCGCCTTCATGGCGATGCGGAACCCGTCCCCCTCCTCGCCCAGCCGGTTGGCCGCGGGCACGCGGGCCTCGTCGAGGTCGAGCACCACGGTGTCGCTGCACCGCAGGCCCATCTTGTCCTCCTTCTTGCCGATGGACAGGCCCGGGGCGTCCCGCTCGACCAGGAAGGCGTGGACGTCGTCGTAGCCGTCGGTGCCCGGCGTGCGCGCGAGCACCACGAAGAAGGCGGCGCGGGCGCCGTTGGTCACCCACATCTTCGAGCCGTTGAGCACGTAGTCTTCGCCGTCGCGGCGGGCGGTGGTCTGCAGGGCGACCGCGTCCGAGCCCGCGTTGGCCTCGCTCACGCAGAACGACGCGATCTCGCCGGCGGCCATGCGCGGCAGGATGCGTCCCTTGATCTCCTCGTTCCCGAACATGGCCAGCGGATAGCTGCCCACGCTGTTGTGCACGCAGACCATGACCGCCACGCCGGCGCTGGCGGCCGAGAGTTCCTCCACGACCAGGCCGTAGGTCACGGTGTCCACGCCGAGGCCTCCGTAGGTCTCGGGGAAGCTGAGTCCGAAGAAGCCGTTGGCCCGCATCTTGTCGATGAGGTCGGCGGGCATGTCGGCCTCGCGATCCATGCGCTCGGCGATGGGCGCGATCTCCTGGGCCGCGAAGTCTCGCACCATGTCGCGGAACATCGTCTGCTGTTCGGTCAGCTGGAAATCCATGGGGTGCCTCGTTCGTTCAGGTCTGCGCAAAAGAATGGGGGCGCTCCTTCCGGGGCAGGAGCGTCCCCTATCATGCGCCGACCGGCGCGTCGATTCAACCCCGGGATGCCGCCGGCCGCGATCCGGATTCCCCGTCGGATCCGACCGGCCGCGCCCGGGTCACTTGACCAGGGACATGCGCCGCACCTCGGACGCGCCCGCCGCGTCGACCCGGGCGAGATAGATGCCCGACGGCATCGGCCGGCCGTCGGTGTCGCGGCCGTTCCAGACCGCGCTGTGCTCGCCCGCCTCGAAATGGCCGTCGGCCAGCGTGGCGACGTGGCGCCCCGCGGCGTCGAGCACCACGAGCCGGGCCTGGCCGGACCGCGACAGGCTGAAGGTCAGCGTCGTGGAGGGGTTGAAGGGGTTCGGACGGGCCGGGCCGAGACGGCTGAGCTGGCTCGCTTCGCCGGGCGCCTGGCCCGGGGACGTCTTCCAGCCGTGGACCGCCGCCAGCAGCCACCAGAAGGCCTTCCCCTTGCGGTAGCAGTTGTAGGCGTGGGAGTGGGCGCAGGACGCGCTCGGACAGTCCATGTCGACACACCAGTCCCCGCACCACGAGCAGCTGTCGTCCTCGTAGGGGTGGTAGTGGCCGTCCGGACTCCAGCTCTCGATGTCGGCGAAGTCGTACAGGACCTTGCCGTGGGTGCGGCAGTAGTCGCGGATCCGGTCGTTGTTCTGGCGGAGGTTGCCGAGGGGACCGCTGCCGTCCAGGTGTCCGGTCATGTAGACGAAGACCACGTCCGGGTACTCCCCTTCCAGCATCGACATGGCGTTCAGGTAGGCCGCGATGCCCGTCGGGGTGTTGTCGCTGCACCCGCCGCACCAGGACCACATGACCATGGTGCAGTCCGGATTCGCGTCGAGGTAGTCCCGCGTGGGCTGGACCCAGCCGGTGTAGCCGTTGTGGCCCAGGTCGTCGCCGGTCTCCACCAGCGGCGGGAGCGCGCAGAGGTAGGGATCCTCGTCCTCCAGCAGCTGCAACCCGGAGACGACCTGGCTGCCGTGGCTCGTGTGGCCGTAGAACAGCCGACACGACTCCCTGACGACGTCGAAGTACGAGGCGGGAATCGTGTCGAAGTCGTCGGCGGCCTCGTGATTTGCAATGACGGCGTCGGGGCTGCTCGCCAGGACGGGCGGCATCATGAGGAACAGGAACAGACAGGTCGTCAGCATGCGGATCATGTGGGAACTCCCGGGTTGTCGTTCGACGATGGCGTCTCTGATGGAGTCGGCTCGCGGGAGGACCTGAAGGCAAGAGTGGAGCCAGCGACGGTCGCAAAGAAGCACCCGGCCCTGCTCGTGCAGGGCCGGGTGCGGTCGTCGTCGTCCGGGTCCGCGCTGCGGCGGACTCCGTCCGGATCAGCGGAACCGGTGCGCGCTGATCACCAGCCGCTGGGCCTCGCTGGTGCCCTCGTAGATCGACGTGATCCGCGCGTCGCGGAAGTTGCGCTCCACGGGGTACTCCTTGCTGTAGCCGTTGCCGCCGAAGACCTGGACCGCCTCGTTGGCGATCCAGTTGGCGGCCTCGCTGGCGTAGAGCTTGGCCATGGCCGACTCCTCGCTGTAGCGCTGGCCCTGGTCCTTGAGGCTGGCCGCGCGCAGGGTGAGCAGGCGGGCCGCCTCGTAGCGCGTCGCCATGTCGGCGATCTTCCACTGGATCGCCTGGAACTTGGCGATGGGCCGGCCGAACTGCTCGCGCTGCTTGGCGTACTCGGTCGCCGACTCGAGCGCCGCCTTGGCGATGCCCAGGGCCTGCGAGGCGATGCCGATGCGGCCGCCGTCCAGGGTGGACATGGCCACCTTGAAGCCGGCGCCGTCGGGCCCGAGCTGGTGACCGGCGGGGATGCGCACGTTGTCGAAGGCGAGCTGGGCGGTGTCCGAGGCCCGGATGCCCAGCTTCTTCTCCTTGCTGACCACGGCGAAGCCCTCGCGGTCGCTCTCCACGATGAACGCGTAGATGCCCTTGTGCCGCAGCTCGGGGTCGGTCTGCGCGAACACGATGAGCGTGTCGGCGTTGGCGCCGTTGGTGATGAAGTTCTTCATCCCGTTGAGCACCCACTCGTCCCCGTCGCGCACGGCGCGGGTCTGCTGGTTGGCCGCGTCGGTCCCGGCGTCGGGCTCGCTCAGGCAGTAGGCGCCGAGCTTCTCGCCGCGCGCCAGCGGGGCGAGGACCGTCTGCTTCTGCTCCTCGGTCCCGTAGGTCTCCAGCGGCCAGCAGACCAGCGAGTTGTTCACGGACATCACCACGCCCGTGGACGCGCAGGCCGCCGACACCTCCTCCATGGCCAGCACGTAGCTCACCATGTCCAGGCCGGCGCCGCCGTACTGCTCGGGCACGTTGATCCCCATGAAGCCGAGCTCGCCCAGCTTCTTCACCGCCTCGGCGGGGAAGATCTCCCCCTGGTCCCACTCGGCCGCGTGGGGCGCCAGCTCCTGGCGGGCGAAGTCGCGGGCGGCGTCGCGGATCATGCGCTGCTGTTCGGTCAGTTGGAAATCCAAGGCAGACCTCCGTCAGTCGTAGTCGTAGAAGCCCTTGCCGCTCTTGCGGCCGAGATGGCCGGCGTCGACCATGCGACGCAGCAGCGGGCAGGGACGGTACTTGCTGTCGCCGAAGCCCTCGTAGAGCACCTCCATGATGTCCAGGCAGATGTCCAGGCCGATGAAGTCGGCCAGGGTCAGCGGGCCCATGGGATGGGCCATGCCCAGCTTCATGACGGTGTCGATGGACTCCTTGTCCGCCACGCCCTCCATCAGGCAGTAGACGGCCTCGTTGATCATGGGCATCAGCACGCGGTTCGAGATGAACCCCGGGTAGTCCTCGACGGCCACGGGCACCTTGCCGAGGTCCTTGCTGATCTGCATGATCTTCGCGAGGATGTCGGGATCGGTGGCCTGGCCGGTGATGACCTCCACCAGCTTCATCATGGGCACCGGGTTCATGAAGTGCATGCCGATGCACTTCTCCGGCCGCGAGGTGCAGGCCGCGATCTTGGTGATGGAGATGCTGGAGGTGTTCGAGGCCAGGATGGCGTCGGGGCCGCAGACCTCGTCGAGCTTCTCGAAGATGGCCTTCTTCACCTCGAAGCTCTCGAAGACCGCCTCGATGGCCAGGTCGGCGCCGGCCGCGGCGTCCAGGGACTCGGCCGTGGCGAGGCGCCCCAGGGTGGCCGCCTTGTCGTCCTCGGAGATCTTCTCCTTCTTGACCATCCGGCCCAGGTTCTTGTCGATGGTCGCCAGGGCCTTTTCCAGCACCTGGGCGTTGAGGTCGATCAGGGTCACGTCGTGGCCGCACTGGGCGCAGACGTGGGCGATCCCGTTGCCCATGGTCCCGCCGCCGATGACCGCTACCTTCATGTCGTTCCTCCAGTCTATGACTTACACCGTTACGGTTGCGTCGATTACGTGATTACGGGCGACTGAGCGCCATGGCGACCGCGTCGCCGCCGCCCAGACAGAGGGCCACCAGGCCGTCGCTGACGCCCCGGTCCTCCATGGCGTGGATCAGCGTCACGAGACAGCGGGTGCCCGAGGCGCCGATGGGGTGCCCCAGCGCGATGGCGCCGCCGTTGACGTTCACCTTGTCCGGGTCGAGCTCGAGCTGCTCGGCCACGGCCACCGCCTGGGCGGCGAAGGCCTCGTTCAGCTCGTAGAGGCCGTAGTCGTCCTTGGTCTTGCCGGCCTTGGCCCACACGTTCTTCACCGCGTCCACGGGCGCCATCATGACCCACTCGGGATCGACCGGGCCGGTGCCGTAGGCCTCGATCACCGCGCGGACGGTCAGCCCGTTGTCGCGCGCGAAGGACTCGCTGCAGACCAGCACCGCGGCGGCGCCGTCGTTGATGGTCGAGGCGTTGCCCGGGGTGACCGAGCCGCCGTCGCGCTTGAAGGCGGGGCGCAGCTTGGCCAGGCCCTCGGCGGTGGTGCCGGCGCGCGGGCCCTCGTCCCGGGAGATCACCACGGGGTCGCCCTTGCGCTGGGGGATCTCCACCGGCACGATCTCCGCGTCGAACCTGCCGGCCTCGATGGCCGCGGCCGCCTTGTTCTGGCTGTCGGCGGCGTACTGGTCCTGGCGCTCGCGCGAGACGCCGTACTTCTCCACCACCAGCTCGGCGGTCAGGCCCATGTGGTAGTCGTTGTACACGTCCCACAGGCCGTCGTGGACCATCAGGTCGGTCGCCTGGCGGTGCCCCAGGCGCATGCCGCCGCGGGCGTCGAACATGGCGTAGGGTATGGCGCTCATGTTCTCCATGCCGCCGGCCACCGCGCAGGAGATGTCGCCGGCCTTGATGGCCTGGGCGGCCGCCATCACCGTGCGCAGTCCCGAGCCGCAGACCTTGTTCAGGGTGTAGGCGCTGACGCCGGTGGGGATGCCGCCCCAGATCGCGGCCTGCCGCGCGGGATTCTGGCCCAGGCCCGCCTGCACCACGCTGCCCATGATGACCTCGTCGATCTTGGCGGGATCGAGCCCCGTGCGCTCCAGCAGGCCCTTGATGGCCGCGGCGCCCAGCTTGGAGGCCTTGACCCCGCTCAGTCCGCCCTGGAACTTGCCGATGGGCGTGCGGACGGCTCCGGCGATGACGACTCTCTCTGTCATGTCACGACCTTTCGCTGACGTACCTAGTCTTCCAGAACGTTGCGGGCGATGACCATGCGCTGGATCTCGCTGGTCCCCTCCCCGATGGTGCACAGCTTGGCGTCCCGGTACATGCGCTCGACCGGGTATTCGCGGCAGAAGCCGTATCCGCCCAGGACCTGGATGGCGTCGTAGGTGACCTTCATGGCCATCTCGCTGGCGAAGAGCTTGGCCTTGGCCGAGGCGTCGCCGAAGGGCTCGTGGGCGTCCTCCAGGCGGCAGGCCTCGTAGATCAGCAGCTTGGCCGCGTCGATCTGGGTGCTCATGTCCGCCAGCATGAAGGCCACCGCCTGCTGCTTCGCGATGGGCTTGCCGAACTGGATGCGCTCCTTGGCGTAGTCGCGCGCCACGGCGAAGGCGCCCTCGGCGATGCCCAGGGCCAGCGCGGCGATGGAGATGCGGCCGCCGTCGAGGGTCGCCATGAAGTAGCGGAAGCCGGCGCCCTCCTCCCCCAGCAGCGCGTCGGCGGGCAGCCGGACGTCCTCGAGCACCAGCGGCGCGGTGTCCGAGGCGCGCATGCCCAGCTTGTCCTCCTTCTTCTCCACCGTGAAGCCCGGCGTGTCGGTGGGCACGATGAAGGCCGAGATGCCCTTGCCCACCGAGACGTCGGGATCGGTGACGGCGGTGATGATCAGCGCGCCCGCGTAGTGGGCGTTGGTGATCCACTGCTTGGTGCCGTTGAGCACCCATTCGTCGCCGTCGCGCACGGCGGTGGTCTGGGTGCCGCCGGCGTCGCTGCCCGCCTCGGCCTCGGTCAGGCCGAAGGACAGCAGGAACTCGCCCTGGCAGGCGGGCTTGAGCCAGCGTTCCTTCTGCTCCGGCGTGCCGTACTTCCAGATGGGCCAGCAGCCCAGGCTGTTGTGGGCGGCGACGGTCAGCCCGTGGCTGCCGCAGACCTTGCCCAGCTCCTCCACCACCATGGCGTAGGAGGCGGTGTCCATCCACGTGCCGCCGTCCTCGGGCGGGACCTGCAGGCCGAGCAGGCCGAGCTGCCCCATCTCCTTGACGGTCGCCTCGGGGAACTCGCCGCTCTCGTCGATCCCGGCGGCGATGGGCGCCAGCTTGGAGCGGGCGAAGTCCCGGGTCATGTCGCGGATCATCTTCTGGTTCTCGGTGAGGATCATCGTTCCTCCGCAATCGGGCGGGCGCTCCGCCGGGTGCAGGATGATAAGTGGCGGGACGGTTCGAGGGGTCGATCCGGGCCGATCCGATCCGGGCCGCGAACACCGCCTCGCACGGTCCCGCAGCATATCGCAGGGGGTTCGCGTTGTGAAGGGAATTCTCGCCGCATACGTAAACAGGACAAATAGATATGACTTCGGGCGCCCCCCGCGGGGCGCCCGTTTTCGGCGGTGTCTCGCCCGGCTCAGGGCCGGTTGTAGTCGGCCTTCACCGCCCCCCAGGACCGGGCCTCCGTGGGTACCAGGCCCTCGCAGACGTTGGGCGCGCCGGGCGTGGGCGGGCAGCCGGTCCCCTGGGGTTCCTGGGCGCCGCCGTAGGCGTTCAGCCCGTCGCAGAGCACCCACACGTCCTCGGGCAGGAAGCGGCCGAGGGCGCGGTCGTCGACGCCGGCGTGGTCGGGATAGATCACCGCGTCCACGAGGGTGCCGCCCTCGAGGGGATGCCCCAGGAACAGCTCCAGCATGTCGCCGGCGTTGTTGAGGCTCAGTCCCGTGGCGGACAGGCCCTCGGCGGCCTGCCAGGCCTCGGCGTCGCTGCCGTGGAACAGGGCGGTCTCCCCGGGGGCCAGCAGGCCCGCGAAACGGATCTGGGGATCGTCGCCCAGGGCGTCGCGCAGGTAGTAGTCGGACAGATCGACGGTCTCGGGGCCGGTGTTGACGATCTCCACCCATTCGTCGCCGCGGCTGGACAGGCCGCCGTCGCCGTCCCAGTCGGTGGCGGGATCGGCCAGGATCTCCGAGACCAGGACCTCGGCGAAGGACGGCGGCGGCAGGAGCGAGAACCCGAGCGCGGCGATGAGCGCGTGCATGATGATGACCCAGGCGTTGTACTTGAGCTTGTCGATAGGCATGCGACCTCCAGCGGGTGAGCGGTACGGGAGGTGATCCGGTACACGGGAGATCGCGGGGCCCAGCAGAACGCGTGCCCCGGTGTGCGCGACGCGCTGACGCGCCGGGACGGCGTCTGAGCCGGGATCGAACGGAGCCGCCCCGTC
>CAZSNA010000095.1:0-12549 GCA_964607825.1 uncultured Fibrobacteraceae bacterium
GGTCCAGGGAGCGGTCTGTCGTTACTTGACTAGCCGTTCCATATCACTTCACCAGGGTCATCTTCCTGGTGAGCATCTCCCCGTCCACGTTCAGACGGTAGTAGTACGTGCCGCTCGCGACGCGTCGGTTGGCGTCGCCGCGACCGTCCCACACCACCTGGTGCGTGGCGGCGGGCAGCTCGCCGTCGATCAGGGTCCGCACGCGGCGGCCCGCCAGATCGTAGACCTCCAGGCTCACGTGCGCGGCCTGGGGCACGGCGAAGCTGATCGTCGTCGACGGGTTGAAGGGGTTGGGGAAGTTCTGGCCCAGCGTCACGCGGCCCGGCAGCTCCTCGACCGGCGTCATGCCGCCGCCGTACTCGAAGCGCACGCACCACTCGTTGAGCGTGCCCGTGTCGGAGCCCACGTGGTCGCTGACGGTCAGGGTCCAGTCGCCGCCCAGATACTCGCCCACGAAGCCGGCCAGGTCGCCGGCCGGCTCGATCTCGGCCGGGAACCAGCCGATCACGTTGTCCGTGGAGCTGCCGGTGCGGTCGTGCAGCATCACCGTCACGCCGCCCGGGGAGGTCAGCGAGACCTGCAGGTCGCCCTTCCAGGTGTGGGTGATGTCCACGTAGACCTCGATCGCGCTGACGGTCTCGCCGGTCGGATACGGCATGTTGATCACGTCGGTGACGCCGGTCGGCTGGGCGTCGGGGATCGCCAGTGCGGGCGCCGAGCAGTCCTCGACCTGGACGACGCTGGTCAGCATCATGTCCTGGCCCGTGAGCGCCTCGCCCTCGGCGAGGGTGAAGTCGATCCGGCCGTTGCTCCAGCCGCTCAGCGTGGCGGTCACGCTGTAGCTGGCCGCGTACAGGCCGGTGAACTCGTAGGCGCCGTCCGGACCGGTGGTGACGATGTCGCCGCCCGGCGACAGCTGCACCTGCACGCCGGAGTGGTCGCTCGCGTTCTGCAGGGTGACCGTGCCGCTCACCGACGCGGTGCCGGGCGCCTCGACGGCCAGCAGCCAGGTGACGGCGTTGTGCAGCAGGTCCGTGCGGGCGGTCGCGTCCAGGGAGTACCAGCTGAAGGTGAAGAAGACGATCTGGCCGCCCACGGGCGAGGGCGTCGGATCGTAGCCCACCACGCTCGCGCTGGCGGCGTAGCTGGTCCAGTTGCCGATCATCTGGGCGTCGCCGGCCGGGGTGACGCGGTCCGCGTCGCCGTAGCCGACGTAGGTCAGGGCGAACGGGCCCGTGAGCGGGTTGGGGATCGTCGTCACGGAGTGCAGGGGATCGGCCACGTCGACGTTGCCGCTGCTGTCGCCGCCCCAGCTCGTGACGTGCATCACGTTCGCGGCGAAGTTGGCGTCGCCGGAGGCGTGGTCGTAGGCCACCTCGCCGCCCTCGAGCAGGATGTGGCCGCCGGCCAGGGCGTGATCGGAGAGCGAGGTCCGGAACGCGGCGTCGTTCACCGTGGTGAGGTTGTCGCCGCAGGTGACCAGGATCAGGTCGTAGCTCCACCAGGTGGCGGGGTCGGTGGTCGCCATGGTCTCCACCACGACCGAGTAGCCGAGGGCGACCAGGTCGTTCACCATCGGGTCGGCCGCGCGGGCCTCCACCAGACCGCCCTTGGACAGCAGGTTGCCCTTGTCGTCGTACTTGTCCGGCGCGATGCGGGCGGTGGTCGGCGTGTCGTCGATGAGCAGGATGTTGCCCTCGGTGGGATCCATCACGAAGTCCTGGACCACGGCGGGCTGGTCGATCTCCACCGCGGCCTGGACCGGCGTGTGCTGGTAGGCGGTCACGCGCACGTCGTAGTTGAAGTAGGTCAGGCCGCTCACCAGGTAGCTGCCGTCGGCGGGATCGGTGGCCGCCTCGGTGACGAGGCCGCCGGTGTCCGTCCGGTAGACCGACACGGTCGCGTCCAGGGGGTCGCCGGTGCCGCTCTCGGTGACCGTACCGGAGAGATCGCCCGCGGGGGCGAGGGTCATGGTCACGTCGGCGACGTTCGCGCCGTGGGCCATGAAGATCGGCGACTCGTAGATCTCGTAGCCGAAGAGGATCGCCTCGAGCACGTAGTCGCCCACGGCGATGGGCCCGGCGATGGCGTAGCTGCCGTCGCCGGCGGTGGTCGCGGAGCCCACGGTGACGCCGCTCCCCTCCTCGTAGACGCGCACCGCCACGCCGCCCACCGGGGCCTTGGTCCCGTCGGACACGACGCCGGAGAGCGAACCCTCGGCGGTGACCACCGGGAAGGTCTCGCTGTAGAGCTCGTAGCCCGGCACGGCGATGAAGCCGACCACGTCGCCCGTCTCGGCCGGCGTGGCCTCGATGAACAGATCGGCGGTCGAGAACACCGTCTCGTCGGGCAGCACCAGGAACAGGGTGTGGCCCGGCTCGGCGACGACGGCGTTCATGGTGCCCGGCCAGCCGGCGCCGTAGGCGTCGACCAGGCCGATGCCGGTGGCCACGCTCAGATCGGGCGCCGACAGGGTCGCGGCGTTGACCGTGATGGCCTCGCGGAACAGTTCGTAGGTCTCGGCGGGATCCTGTCCCACCATGTCCAGGGTCGGACCGTAGGGCGCCGTCACCATGACGACCGCCACGCCCAGGGCGTCGGTGGCCACGGGCGTCGTGGCGTAGCCCAGGCTCTCGGCCCAGACGTCGATGCCCGGCAGGGGCGTCACGCCGTCGCTGTCCATAACGGTCACCGTCACCGCCGTGGGCACCAGGGCGTCCACGACCATGGGATCGATGGTCACGACCGACGGGTTGATGGCGGGCAGCACGGCCTGGTAGGTGTCCAGGTTGTAGCCGGTGACCGTGAGGGTCACGTCGCCCGGGCTGAGGATCGGGGTATCCAGCGTGACGACGGCCAGGCCGGCGGCATCGGCGACGCCGACGCCGTGGATGACGCCGTCGCGCCACAGACAGGCCTGAGCGCCCTCGACCAGGCCGTCGACCTCGAAGCTCGGCGTGCCGATGAACACCGAGGGCATGTGGGCGGCCGTGTACTCCGTGGGCACGTCGGTGCGCACCATCATGGAGCAGTCGCCGAAGATGTTGTACTGCTCGATCAGCTTGTGGCCCTCGGTGCTGGTGCCGGGATACAGATCCAGCACCTGCATGCCGCCGCTGAAGTACAGGGCGCCGAGCGCGTTGGCCGACTCGGCCACCAGCAGGTCCACGGTCTCGGCCTGCATCTCGCAGGGCGGCACCCAGGACGCCAGGGTGGACGAGGAGTAGGTGGCGACGGCGCCGTTGGGATCGCCGGTGCCGCCGGTGGCCCGCAACCAGGCCTCGGCGAAGCACTCGGAGTTGGAGAAGTCGCCGTTGGAGCAGGAGACGTCGATGATCCAGGGCTGGGACCAGCCGTTCTCCAGGGCGTGGATGTCGGTGTTCGAGAAGTAGGGGTTGCTCCAGCTCGTGCCGCTGCCGTGGCCGATGTAGTTGACCAGGCTGCGGCCCTCGTTCAGGGCGGCGGAGATCATGGCGGTCGTGCCCGTGGGCTGGTAGATCTCGTCGACGAAGGTGAAGGTGTAGCCCAGCAGGTCCTGGCGCAGCCACTCGGCGCGCTCGTAGTCGGTGGGCGAGCCCTCGTTCGACGCGAGGCCCGTGGCCTTGTGGTACCACTCGGCCGCGGCGCCCAGGTCGGGGTCGCGCTCGTAACGGATGAACTTCTCGACCTGGTTGGCCGCCTCCTGGGCGTTGGTCGCCGAGATGCGCGACACGAAGAGGTCGGGGTACAGGTCGCTGCCGTCCACCATGGCGTAGCGGGGATCCGAATCGGCGCCCTCGTAGGTGCCGCTGTTGGTCGGCACCTGGGCCAGGTCGCCCACCAGCACCACGTAGGTCAGGCCGGCGGCGGACTGGTAGCGGTCGGTGATCGCGGTCTGGATGCCCGCGGCGGTGCCGCCCACCGAGGTGGTGGTGATCAGCTCGACGGGCTGGCCCTTCTGCTGCTTCCACTCCACGAAGGGCGTGACGGCGCCGGCCAGGGCGTCGTTGGCGACGACCAGCATGGGGCCGTCGACGCCGATGGCCGCGTACTTGTCCGCGCCGTAGTTGGCGAAGAGGCCGCGGTAGATGCGGTCGAACTGGGTGTCCACCTGCACGGCGTCCACGGGCTTCACGTTCACGCCGCCCGTGCCGGTGGTGACGACCTCCAGCCGCATGCTGCGCAGCACCGACAGGACGCCGGTCGTGGCGTCCCAGCGGAAGGCGTTGACCCGCACGGGTACGCCGCGCACGTCGCGCATGATGAAGGGCTCGCCCAGCAGGGTCGTCGCGTCGGGATAGACGCCGCCCACGCGGTACAGGTCGTCATGCCGATACGGGATCGACTCGGGGTCGATGTCGCGCGTCAGGTGACCCTTCGACGGCACCGGCGGCGCCACGGCGATCTCGTCCCACTCGCTCTCGAGCACGCGCAGTTCGGGCGTGCCCTCGCCCGCGATGGCCAGGCTCCAGGCCAGATACGGCAGTTCGGGCAGTCCCGACTCCATGTGCCAGACATGTCCCGGCAGCCCGAGTCGGACGTGCTCGACGCCCTCGATGTCGACGGTGTCCAGATGGTATCCCGGCACCTCGAGATCGACGATCACGGACGCTCCGGAACCGGTCGCCTCGATGCGCGGATTGACGGGCGAGGTCTCTCCCTGGTCGACCCACGCGGCACCGGCCGGCGCGGTCGCGAAGATCAGGGCGAACAACGCGAATAGAATCAACAGCCTGGAACGCATCGACGTCTCCTTGTAGAAGGAAAAGCAGTACTGCAGCTCAGTTGTCAGCGGGGACCATGATTATACCGCATTTCGACTGCTGAAAACAAGAAATACCCTCCCGGAGTCAGGAAATTCCGGAGGGAAAAAGGAAGCGGCGGCTCCGTGGAGCCGCCGCCTGTCGGATCGGGTCGGATCGACTACTGGATCGAGTCCACCGCCTCGGTGTCGCAGAGGGTCGCCCAGCGGCCGCTGAAGAAGCCGCCCGGACGGTCGGGGATCTGCATGTACTGGCCGCCCAGGACGCCTTCACGCGTGCCCGCGGCGTTGACCCACTCGCCCTGGAAGGCGCCCAGGCCGGTCTCCTCGTTGGGCCCGTAGGTGCCGCTCAGCAGGCCCCTGAACTGCCCGTGACGGGAGATGTACTTGCCGAAGAAGACCCGCTCGCCGGCGTCGTTCACGCCGTAGCCGCCGCGCAGGAAGCCCATCATGCGGCCCCAGACGTCGACCCAGCGGCCCTTGAAGAAGCCGTCGGCGACCTGGTTGCCCTCTTCGTCGAACAGGGGACGCGCGACCCAGATGCCGCCCAGGAAGCCCTTGGGGCACTGGAGCAGGTCGCTCAGCAGGTGGCCCTCGATGCTCAGGGCGTTGCCGGCCTCGTCCACGGGGTAGACCTCGTCGTACCCGCTCAGATCGGCCACCGGGATGTCCAGGCTGATCTGGGGGGTCACCAGGTGCAGCATGTTGACCGCGGGCTCGTCGGCCGCGACGTCGGGCTGCATGGGCGGCTCGATGATCTCGATGACCAGGCCGTCGTAGTGCGGACCGGTGTGGGAGACCCACCCCACCGCGCGACGATTGATGGTGCCGGTCTGCTCGTTGATCGGGCGCACCAGGTGATCGTAGGGACGCTCGAAGAGGATCACGCGCCGGACCACGGCGATACCCCGGTCCACGCTCAGGCGGCCGGTCCAGTCCAGCACGTCGAAGCCCTCGTCGATGTCCTCGGCCAGGCCGTCGAGCTGGCCCCAGAGCAGCTTGAGCACGGTGATGGTCGGACGGTTCGGATCGGTGGGATCGCCCTCGGCGACCTGGGCCTCGTAGCCGGCCACCTCGGCGTCGTTCTCCAGGGGATCGTCGGCCGCGTCGTCCTCGTACTCGGCCTCGGTGTCCAGGAAGTACGCGTCGCCGAAGGCCTCGGTCTCGTCGGTAGCGGTCAGTCCGCCGTTGGCCTTGTTCATGTCCATGCCGTCGTAGTCGTCGCTGCCGGCCGCGATGTCGCTGGGCGTCGTGGTGCCGGTCTCGCTGCAGCCGGTCATGCCCAGGATCATCAGACCGAACAGGGCCACCAGGCCGATGAGCTTCAGGTTCTTCATGGTTCGTCTCCTTCGTTGTGGCTCCGGCCCTCGACCCGCTCTCCGTGTTCCTGGTCCGCGGCCGCTCGTTTTTCGGTTCCGCAGGGGTATCAGCAGGTGGGGTGCCACGGGAGAGACGCACCGGCAACAGATTATATTTCAGCGCCTTACGAAGGATGCACAGATCGAGGACCCGACGCAGACCCACACAAAGTGAACCTGCAGGTACACGTCACGGTCCCGGCGGTACAGGAGGGTACGATTCAGGAGGCCGCGTCGCGGGCGCGGATCTTCAGGGCGATGGTCTCGTCGTGACGCAGGCCCAGCAGCTTGGCCAGCTTGTGGACGAGGGCGTCCTCGTGGGCCTCCAGCACGCCGTCGCTGTAGACCACGCGCCACAGGGAATCGAGCACGCGCAGGCGCTCGGGACGCGGCAGGCCGTCCTTGATCAGGCGGGTGAAGCCGTAGAGGTCGGTACTCTCGTCGCGTTCGCGGCGGGCCAGGTCGAGCAGGCGATCGGCGGCGGCGGCGTCCAGGCCGAAGCGGTTCCGCACCAGGGCGGTCACGGTCTCGCGCTCCACGTCGCTGAAGCTGTCGTCGGCCCAGGCGATCTCCAGCATCAGGGCGCAGGTGGCCACCTGCAGACGACGGTCGTCGTCGACGCCGGGGGCGTCGGGCGCGACCTCCTCCTGGAAGAACTTGCGCAGGGCGTCGAGCATGTTCAGGTCCTCGCGGGTTCGTTGACGACGCTTCGGCGCCAGGTGGGACCGGGCAGGGTGAGCACCTCGTAGGGGATGGTGTCCAGCCAGTCCGCGAGCTGCTCCGCGCTGACCCGCTCCTCCCCCTGCGCTCCGAGCAGCACGGCCCGGTCGCCGGCGGCCGCCTCGGGGATGTGGGTCACGTCCACCATGGTCAGGTTCATGCAGACGCGGCCGCGGATCGGCGCGCGCCGCCCGCGGATCAGCACGTGGGCGCGATCGGAGAGCCGCCGCGGGTATCCGTCCGAGTAGCCCACCGGCAGCACGGCGATGCGGCTGTCCACGGGCGCCTCCCAGTCGCCGCCGTAGCCGACGGTGCGGCCGCGGGGCACCTCGCGCACCTGCGCGACGCCGCAGCTCCAGGTCGCCGCCGGGCGCAGCTCCAGGTCGCCGTGTCCGGCTTCGCGGGCCGCCACGCGGGTCACCCGCGAGGGCCAGATGCCGTAGGCCGAGACGCCGACGCGCACCAGATCCCAGTGGGCCTGGGGCAGCAGCAGCGCCGAGGCGCTGCAGGACATGTGGCAGGTCAGGGCGTCGCGCCCGCGCTCGGCGAGGGTGCGGCGCCAGGTCTCGAAATGCTCGATCTGGGCGTGGGCGAAGCTGCGGTCGAGGGTGTCCTCCACGTCGGCGAAGTGGCTGGACAGGCCGACCAGCTCCAGGTCGGGCGCCGCGTCCAGGACCGCCAGCGCCGCGTCGAGCTCCGACTCGACCAGGCCCTGGCGGTTCACGCCGGTCTCGACCTTGAGGTGGATGCGCAGGGGCTGGGCGGACGCGGCGGCGGCATCCAGGCCGGCCAGGGAGCCGACCGTGATCTCCGCGCCGAGACCGGCGGCCCGGACCGCCCCCTCGCGGGTGCTCGGACCGAGGACCAGCAGCGGCGCCTCGATCCCGTCCCGGCGCAGGACGGCGGCCTCCTCGACGGAGTGGACGCCGAGCACGTCGGCGCCCCCCTCGAGGAAGGCCCTCGCTGCGGCGGTGCAACCGTGGCCGTAGGCGTCCGCCTTGACCACCGCGAGCAGACGGACGCCGGGAGACACCAGTCCACGGAACCGGCTCATGTTGTGCCGGAGCGCGTCGTGGTCGGTCTCGATCGCGAGCCAGTCCGCTTCGCACATGTCGCACCGTCTTCCGGGCGGAAGTCCCGGGCCAGGGTCACCGCGAACGCTAGTCCTGCTGCTTGCCCAGACCCGAGGATTCGCGGTAGTGCGTGCAGCTCTCCACGTCGTTGCAGACGCCGTAGAGCTCCAGCCGGTGACGGTGGATGGTGAAGTCGTGATCGGCCGCCAGCTTCTCCTGCAGGGCCTCGAGCTCGGGGTTGAAGAACTCGAAGATCCGGCCGCAGTTCTGGCAGATCATGTGGTCGTGGTGCTCGACCTCGGAGTGACCCTCGTAGCGGGCCAGGCCGTCGCCGAAGCGGCGCTCCTCGACCAGGCCGCTGCGCACCAGCAGGTGGAGGGTCCGGTACACGGTGGCGTAGCCGATCTTGGGGTTGACCGCCTTCACCTCGGCGAGCAGCTCCTCCACGGAGATGTGCCCCTTGAGGCTGAAGAAGACGTTCACGATTGTACTGCGCTGACGCGTGGTCTTGAGGCCCTCGGTCTGGATGAACTTCTGGAACTCGCGCTCCTTCTCCTTCACCACGTCGGGCTGGACGTCCTTCCTGATGGCCACGTGTGCTTCCTTCCTTTGCGGGGTCCGTGATTCTGATATCCAAAATCGTGGATATTGATAATCCCGGATCAGACCCTTGTCAAGCTCGGGGTTAGCGCAAAACAAACACCCCGCAGCATCCAGGAGCGAACCGGTTCTCTATTAGGGGGTTTGGAGGGCGTAAGCCGTATTTCCGGGCTGGGGCACGGCTCGCAGGGACACGCCGTCCCAGGCCAGCAGGACGTCCTCGCCGCGGTGGTCGAAACCCTCCCGGGCGACCGTCCCGCTCCAGGTCGCACCGCGTCCGGTGTGGCGGTAGAGCCGTCCGGTGCTCGCGTCGCTGGTCCACAGATGACGTCCGTCGAAGGCGACGCCGCAGGGCGAGAACGCCGGCGTCAACACCGAGCGGGTGACCTGTTCGGTCTCGGGGTCGAAGCTGTCCAGACGACCGCGGTCGCGGTCGACCAGCCAGACGTGGCGGCCGTCCCAGGCCAGGTCGCAGGGGCGATGCCCCGGCGTGGGATAGACGGCGTCCACGAACAGGGTGTCCGACTCGATCTTGAAGAGGGCCGCCTCGGCCTCGGGCGTGGCGTCGCCCAGGCTCCAGAGGTACTTGCCGTCGAAGGCCAGGCCGCGCGAGAGCGTGCCCGTGAAGTCCTCCTCGCGGACCACGGCGCCGTCACGGTCCCGCCAGACCAGGGCCGAACGCAGCGGCGGCATCAGGGGCAGGGTGTCCGGCTCCACCACCAGGGCCACGTAGCGCAGGTCGTCGAGCCAGGCCAGGCCGCGCAGCTCGCCGCCCTCGACGATCAGGGAGTCGCCCCGGGTCGCCGCGAGTTCGCCGGAGGGGGCGGCCGCGGCCAGGGCGGCCGTCAGCAGGCACAGCACGATCGCGGCGGCGCCACGGTGCAGCGGTTGGGTCATGGGTGTTCCTCCCGCGCCGGCGCGGACTCGTCCTCGGCGTCGCCGGGACGTTCCTCGCCCGCCAGTCCGATGGTCACGCCGACGCTCAGGCGCGTCGCGAAGAGACGGTCCGACTCGTCGGCGACGCTGCGCAGCAGGCCGACGTGCAGGTGCCGATCCTCCCCCAGGGGCCACGTCAGCGTCAAGCCCAGACGCCGGGCCGAGCCGTCGCCGGTCGCGCGGCCGTCGAGGACCAGCCGCCGGCCGGAGGCCGTCCAGGCCAGCGCCGCGCCCAGGGCGGTCCGGGCGGGGAAGGCGTCGTCGGCGAGATCCTCCCCCGCCGCGCCCATGTTGAGCACCTGCTCCGCCTGCAGCGAGAGGGCCAGTCCGTCGCCCAGCACGACGGCGCGGCGCAGGGCCAGGCGCAGGGCGATGCTGCGGGCCGCGAAGGGATAGAGATCGTTGCGCGCGAAGGGCAGGGCGGCCTCGCCGCAGAAGACGCTCTCGCCCACGACCGGCAGGGCCACCGGCGCCAGCAGGCCGACCTCGGGCCGTCCCCAGCCGGAGATGGCGGACTCGCCGGGCCAGTCGGGATCGGCGCCGCCGTCGACGTCGGGGGCGGCGTCGGGCCAGCGCTCGAAGACGGAAAGACCGTCCGTGTGCATCGAGAGGTGGCGCCAGCGCAGGTAGACTCGGTTGCGCGGGCCGCGGGCCATCACGGTGGTCAGGGCGAAGGCGTCGACCTGCCAGCCGCTGTCGGGATCGTCGAAGCGCTGGACCTCGCAGCGGAAGCCGGGGTCGGTGTCGAGGGCGTCCCAGGGCAGGGGTTCGGACCAGGGCGCGGGGCCGGAGAGGACGGCGGCGGGCAGCAGGAGCGCGAACAGCAGCGTCGGGGACCGGAGACGGCCCGGTCGGACGCTCACGGCCCGTCCCCCTCCTGTTCGATCAGCCGGACGGTGCCCGCCTCGGCGAAGACCACCTTCACCACCTTGCGGTTGCCCGGCAGGACCTCCTTGGCCACCACGACGCCGTAGTCGTCCCAGGCCAGGTGGTGGATGACGTCGCCCTCGGCGTAGTCGCCCCAGGGGCGGTAGGGCACGGCGGCCTCGACGTCCATGTCGGCCAGCGGATCGGGGACGTCGGGTTCGGGGGGTTCGGGTTCCGCGCTGCCGGACTCGGGCGAGTCGGGCTCCGGGGTGTCGGGGTCCGGCGTATGGGGATCGGTCGCCTCGGCGGCGGCGTCTGGCTCGGAGGCGGGCGTCCCGGCCTCGTCGGAGGCCGGCGCATCCGGTTCGGCGGCGGCGTCATCGCCGGTCTCGGAGGTCGCCCCCCCGCCGGCGAAGTCGGCGCTCGAACTGATCTTGGGCAGGAAGCCCTTGCAGCTCGGACATTGCAGCCAGACGACGCCGTCGTCGCCCTCGTCCGAGGTCGGTACGACCGTCATGCCGTATTCCGCCTTGCAGACGGAACAGTATTGTTGGATTTCCATGGCCGGATCCGGGTTCAGGGCTCGTGTGTGTTCGACGTCCGAACCGTCAGGGGAGGATCTTGCAGCAGTTCTCCGCCTCATCCTTGTGCAGGTACTTCATGCCGCAGACCAGGCACTTGAAGTCGCCGTCGATGCGACCTTCGTTCTCGGCCTGGGCCAGTAGCTGCTCGAATTTGACGAAGGATTTATCGCGGACCAGAATCTCCGAATCGCTCCTGCGTCGCTGCATGGCATCCTCCTTGAAACTCGACGTCCCGCGGACGGGGCGTCGACAGCGTGCCGAGTCTTTCGACGCCGGGTACAGTACATGATCGGGACGCGTGAGTCAACCCGGCCAGACCAAATGAGTTCCGGAGCGGTTGTGCGGAGGCGGGATCAGCCGGCGGCGCCGGCGGCGAGGCCGCCGTCGTCCTGGGCGAGGGACTCGTCGCGGACCGCGCGATACAGCTCGCCGAGGGTGGCGGCGCCGCGGTGACGGGCGTCCGCCACGGCGCGGTCGAGCACGCCGGCGGTGGCCAGGGCGTCCTCACCGGCCCGGTGCGGATGGGTATGGACGACCGCGAAGGTGCCGGCCAGATCCTGCAGCCGCCAGCCGTCGAGATCGGGCCAGAAGCTGCGGGCCAGCTGGAGCGTGCAGAGGGCGGGCATGTCGGGCATCTCGTGGCCGTGGCGTTCGAGCTCCCAGCGCAAGAAGGGCATGTCGAAGCGGACGTCGTGGGCCACGAAGGCGTGGGAGCCCCGCAGCAGGTCCACGATCACCGGGGCCACCTCGTCGAAGGGCGGGGCGTCCTTCAGGTGACGCGGCTTGATGCCCGTCAGCTTGCGGATGCGGGACGACATGTGCCGCTTGCTGTGGCACAGGCTGCTGAACTGCTTGACGACCTCGCCCCCCTCGAGCACGGCCACGCCCACCTCGATGATCCGGTCCACGCCGGTCAGGCTGCCGGTGGTCTCCAGATCGACCACGGCGAAGCGGGCGTCATCCAGGGGCACGTCCAGGAAAGAGGCGTCGAGCGACATCCAGCGTCCGTCGTGGGCGCGGTCGACATCGGGCAGGGGGTCGAGGATGGTGCGCACCAGCAGGGCCGCCACGGGATCCTCGTGCCGCTTGGGGCCGAAGATGTGACGGGCCACCTCCTGCGGCGTGCAGGAGCGGTCCAGGGCGCGGATGTACGACGAGGCCTCGGCCCTCAGATGCTGCAGTTCAGCGGAAAGCATGACGTATTATAGCATAGGATGCGACGGCTACTCAAGCCCGCCCAGCACCGGCGACGCATCTTCGCCGAACTCGAGCAGTTCCATGATCTCGACCTTCATCGACGGCGGCGGCGGACTGCGGCGCCCGGCCGGCACGAGCTCCGAGCGCGTCTCCGCGCGTTCGGCGGCGTAGGCCAGCCCCAGGAACGGCACCGCGGCGTGGATCGCCGCGCTCACCTCGCGGGTGTGCAGCTGCAGCATCTCGCCGCGGGGCAGGGTGATGCGGGTGGTGTCGACGGCGGTCAGGGTGAACTGGTCGCAGAGCAGGTCGGCCTCGCCCACCACGCGGGTGGTGCGGCCCTGCGTCTCGACCTCGTCGGGTACGAATCCCGTCGCGAAGACGTCCCCGGCCAGGGGATCGTCGCGCCACTGCTCGGGCGGCAGCTCGTGCCGTTCGCCACCCTCCCACTGTTCCACCCGGCGGATATGATCGAC
>CAZSNA010000096.1:0-12515 GCA_964607825.1 uncultured Fibrobacteraceae bacterium
GGGCCTCGCGGATGGCCGCGGCGTCGGGCGTCTCGCGGGGATCGTGCACGTGGACGGCGCCGGCCTCGCGGGTGTCCAGGTCGCGCAGGTTGCGGCCCCAGATCGTCGCCGCGGCGGTGACCGCGTCGATTCCGCCGGCCTGGGCCTCGGCGGCGGTCCGGTCCACGTAGGTGCGGACGTCGCCGACCAGTCCGGCGACCAGCCAGCCGCGCTCGTCATGGGCGGCGGCCGAGAAGCGCGCGTCGGGATCGTCCGTCTGGACGGGGCGCAGCGCCAGGCGCCGTCGGGCCTGTCCGACGAGATCGCCGTCGGGTTCGGGAAGGCTCACGCAGGTCCCGTGCTCGAACAGGACCCAGGGATGCTCGTCGGCGGCGTTGATCACGCGCCAGCGGTCGATCAACTGGTCCAGGGTCACGTCCCACTCCCCCTTTCGCCGGCGCGCCGGGGCGGTCGGCGCTACGATGGTACACCCGCGGGAAGGGGGGCGTCAAACACCTGGAGCAGGTCTTTCTTGTCTGCAGCCCCGCGCCCGGCCAAGATGGCGGTCAGCCTGAGGAGGCCCCATGCCCGACATCGTCGCCGTCACCCTCGTCGCCACCGCCTGGTGCACCCTCCATTCCCTCCTGATCTCCCACGCCTGCCTCCGCCTGGTGCGCCGCCTCTGGGACCGTCGCGCCGCCTGGCACCGCCTTTCCTACAACGCCGTCAGCCTCGCCACCCTGGCCTGGGCCTGGACCGAGTTCCGCGCCCGCCCCGGCGACCCCCTGTGGGACTGGCACGGATGGTGGCAGGTCCCCCGTTTCGCCGGTCTGGCCCTGGCCCTCTGGTTCGGCTGGCTCGGCCTCCGCGCCCACGACAACCGTGCCTTCCTGGGCCTGCGCCAGCTCGCCGACCTGCGCCGCGCCCGCGAGCCCGCGGCCCCGACGATCAGCCGCGCAGGCGGCCTCGGCATCGTGCGCCACCCCTACTATCTCGCGGGCGTGCTGGTCATGATCTGCCACGACGGGTTCACCACCACGAGCGTGGCGTGGCGCGCCGTCTTCGTGCTATACCTCTTCGTGGGCGCCCGGCTCGAGGAGCGCAAGCTGCTGCGCGAGTTCGGGGACGCCTACCGCGACTACCAGCGCGAGGTGCCGGCCTTCCTGCCGCGGCGCCTCCGACCGTGAAGGAGCACCCTCTCCCATGTTCCGCGAGCAGTACCCCCTCTGGCTGGCCAACGCCCCCCAGCAGCCCAACGCCGACCTGGCCGTCGAGCACAAGGTCACCGGCGAGACCGTCACCCGCGTCGCGGTGGCCGACGCCGCCGCCATCGACCGCGCCGTCGCCGCCGCCCACGACGCCGCGCCGGAGATGGCCGCCCTGCCCGCCTGGCGACGGCAACAGGTGCTGCAGTCCTTCGTCGACGCCCTGACCGAACGGCACGAGGAGCTGGCCCAGGCCCTCTGCGTGGAAGCCGGCAAGCCCGTCAACGACGCCCGCGTGGAGGTGACCCGGGCGATCGACACCTTCCGCATCGCCGCGGAGGAGGCCGTGCGCATCGGCGGCGAGATCATGCCCCTGGACATCAGCGAGCGGGCCACCGGGTACGAGGGGCACATCCGCCGCGTGCCGGTGGGGCCCTGCGCCTTCATCACGCCCTTCAACTTCCCGCTGAACCTGGCGGCGCACAAGATGGCGCCGGCGCTGGCGGTCGGGTGTCCGTTCATCCTCAAGCCCGCCAGCAGCACGCCGGTCTCCAGCCTGCTCATGGGCGAGATCCTCGCCGAGCAGGGGCTGCCCGCGGGCGCCTTCTCCATCCTCCCCTGCCGCGGCGCCGACGCGACGCCCCTGGTGGAGGACGACCGCATCGCGCTGCTGTCGTTCACCGGCAGCCCCGAGGTGGGCTGGGGCCTGAAGGCCCGCTGCGGCCGCAAGCGGATCGCCCTGGAGCTGGGCGGCAACGCGGCCTGCATCGTCGACGCGGGCAGCGATCTGGACTACGTGGTGCCGCGGCTGGTGCTGGGCGCCTTCTATCAGTCGGGGCAGAGCTGCATCTCGGTGCAGCGGATCATCGCCCACGCCTCGCTCCACGACGAGCTGCGCGAGCGGCTGGTCGCGGCCGCGTCGGAACTGAAGACCGGCGACCCGGCCGACGAGGCCACCTTCCTCGGCCCCCTGATCACCCGCGCCGACGCCGAGCGCGTGGAGGCCTGGATCGCTGCGGCCGTCGAGGGCGGCGCGCGGTTGCTCTGCGGCGGCGAGCGCGACGGATCCTTCGTCGCCGCGGCGGTGCTGGAGGACGCGCCCCGCGACGCCGAGGTCTACGCCTCGGAGGTGTTCGGGCCGGTGGCCACCCTGGAGCGCTACGAGGACTTCGCCGACGCCGTCGACCGCGTGAACGACTCGCGCTTCGGCCTGCAATGCGGCGTGTTCACCCGCGACCTGGGCCGCGCCCGCTACGCCTTCGCCCATTGCGAGGTGGGCGGCGTGGTGATCGGCGACATCCCGAGCATGCGCGTGGACAGCATGCCCTACGGCGGGGTGAAGCATTCGGGCTTCGGCCGCGAGGGCGTGCGCTTCGCCATGGAGGAGATGACCGAACCGCGCCTGATGCTGATCAACGGCGCGTACTTCGACCGGGAGGTCTGACGTCATGAGGATCGCGATCCTGCTCGTCGCCGCGCTGACGGCGACCGTCGCCCTCGCCCACGAACCCGAGCGCGAGGTCGTCGACACCTCGCCCCACCTGGAGCAGTGCCAGGCGGCCGCGGCGGCCCTGGGCCAGGCGCTCAAGGCCCGTCTGCAGTCGGCCATGACCGCGGGCGGACCCCTGGGCGCGCTGACCGTCTGCCGGGACGAGGCGGACGACATCGCCGCCGCCGTGTGCGACTCCATGCACCTGGACGTGGGCCGCACGAGCCTGAAGGTCCGCAACCCGGACAACGCGCCGGATCCGTGGGAGATCGTCGCCCTCGAGGAGTTCGAGACGCGCCTCGCCGAGGGCGAGCCGGCGGAGGGCCTGGACACCTGGTTCGTGTCCCGCGACGCCGAGGGCCGGCGGCACTTCCGCTACCTGAAGGCCATCCCCACCGCGGCCCTGTGCCTGAACTGCCACGGCGCGCAGATCGAGTCGAGCCTCCAGGCGCGACTGGACGAGCTCTATCCCGACGACGCGGCCACCGGGTTCGCGGAAGGCGACATCCGCGGCGCGTTCACCGCGTCGAAGCCCTTGCACGACTGAGAGGTCCCATGGAGCGCCAGCATTTCCAGAAGGGGTTCCTGCTGCTGTTGACGGTGGCCATCTCGCTGCTGTTCCTGAGCATGCTGCGACCGTTCCTGATGGCCATCCTGATGGCCGGCATCTTCGCGGGGCTGGCCCAGCCCCTGTACCGCCGGGTGCGCGGCTGGGTGCGGGGCCGCGAGAGCCTGGCCTCGCTGCTGACCCTGCTGATCCTGGTGCTGGCGGTGCTGTTGCCGTTGCTGGGGATCCTGGGCATCGTGGCCGCCGAGGCGCTGCAGGTGAGCGAAGCGGCTCGACCCTGGGTCGAGAAGCAGCTCGCCGAGCCCGACCGCCTGCTGGAGCTGCTGGAAGGATTGCCCTTCGCCGAACGCCTCGAACCCCACCGCGAGGAGCTGCTGACCCGCGCGGGCGGCATCGTGGGCTCGACCGGCGTCTTCCTGTTCAACAACCTCGAGGCGGGCACCCGCGGCACGGCCAACTTCCTGTTCCAGGTCTTCATCCTGATCTACACCCTGTTCTTCTTCCTGAAGGACGGCGGCAAGCTGCTGGACCGCATCCTCTACTACCTCCCCCTGCGCGACGACGACGAGCGCCGCATGCTCGAGCGCTTCACCTCGGTCTCGCGCGCCACCCTCAAGGGCACGCTGCTGATCGGCCTGGCCCAGGGCGCGCTGGCCGGCGCCGCCTTCGCCGTGGTCGGCATCGAGGGCGCCGTGTTCTGGGGGACGGTGATGGTGCTGCTGTCGGTGATCCCGGGCATCGGGACCGGACTGGTGTGGCTGCCGGCCGCGGTGATCCTGGTCGCCTCGGACCGCGTGGGCGCCGGCGTCGGCCTGGCCCTGTTCTGCGGACTGGTGGTCGGCAGCATCGACAACGTGCTGCGCCCCCGGCTGGTGGGCCGCGACACCCGCATGCACGACCTGCTGATCCTGTTCAGCACCCTGGGCGGCATCCTGCTGTTCGGCGTGCTGGGATTCATCGTGGGGCCCATCGTGGCGGCGCTGTTCGTCACCGTGTGGGACATCTACGGGCTGGCCTTCAAGGACGCCTTGCCGGCGGTGCGGCCGTTCAAGGGCGATTGACGGCGCTTAACAATCCTTAACACGCTTTAACATCTGTTTTGGAACACGAAACGCGCCGACCGGGTATGTTGTCGAGGTGCAGATGATACTCGGGCCCGGACTCGTCGCCCCCCGCGCGACCGGGCCGTCACCCCTGACGAGGAGTCCCGACATGAGATCCTGGAAGACGATCCTGGCGCTGACCGTCTGCCTGTGCCTGCTGGCCGGCGGCGCCTTCGCCGAGAAGCGCGCGAGCGCCGTGAAGGTCATGGCCCACGGCGACGACGAGAAGGAGATGAAGGTCGAGGTCACCGAGACCGACGGCAAGGCCCACGTCAAGATCTGGGAGATCAAGGACGGCGAGGAGGTGCTGGTCGAGGAATACGAGGCCGACGCCGACGACGAGCGCGTCCTGAAGCTGGACGGCGAGCGCTGCATCATGATCCGCGGCGACGACGACGACGCGATCACCTGCAAGGTCGTCGACGGCCACGTCATGATCGCGCACGACGACGAGGACTTCACCTGGACCGTCGCCGACGGCGACCACGACTTCTCCTGGGTCGACGCCGGCGGCACCTGGCTGGGCGTGTCCCTGACGGACCTGGACGACGCGCGCGCCGAGTACTTCGAGACGGACGAGGGCGCCCTGGTCACCGAGGTGCACGAGGACTCCCCCGCCGCCAAGGCCGGCTTCAAGCTCTTCGACATCATCACCAAGGTCGGCGACACGGAGATCGCGGACGCCGGCGACGCCGTCGAGGCGGTACGCGGGCGCGAGGCGGGCGACGAGGTCGAGATCACGGTCCGGCGCAAGGGCAAGAAGAAGACCCTGAAGGCCACCCTGGCCGAGCGCGAGGGCCACGCCTTCGCCTTCGGCGGCGAGCACGCTCCGAAGATGCTCTTCAAGCACTTCGACGACATGGACGGCCACAGGAAGGTCATGCGCCTGCACCGCGACGTCTTGACGGACGTGAAGGGCCTGGGCAATGATGAGGTCGAGAATCTGCGCGCCGACATCGAGGAGCTGCGCGCCATGATCGAGGAGCTCAAGGCCGACAAGGACTGAGACATCGCCCCTCGATCCCATATCGATCCCGATCGGGGGGAACATGACATATCGCCATCTCATCACGACGGCGCTCGCGATCGCGGGCGCCGTCGCCGTGTGCGGGGCCGCGGAGATCCCGGTCGTGCACAACGCCGCGCCGGCCGAGGCCGACACGGCCCGCTACGACCTCGAGGAGCTCTGGCGGCAGGGCGGCCCCGACGGGGACGTCCTCATCGGCTGGATCGCATCCGTGGTCGCCGACGACGCGGGCCGCGTCTACCTGCTCGACTCCCGGCTCAACCACATCCAGGTGCTCGACGCCGACGGCGCGCCGACGGCCACGCTGGGACGCGAGGGCGAGGGGCCCGGCGAATTCCCCAACCCCTTCGGCCTGTGCTGGTGGGAGGAGGACGTGCTCTGCGTCGCCGGCGGACGCCTGGGCGCCCTGGACCTGATCGACACGGCGGGCGATCCCGTCGACACCCTGATCCTGAGCGACGCGGAGGGCGAGCGGCTCATGCAGGGCGTCTACCGCTGCGTGCGTCTGGGCGACGGCGTCGTCGTCGCGAGCAACATGGGCACCAGCAGCGGGGGGATGTTCCGATCCGAGCACGTCGTCGTCCTGCACGGTCCCGACGGCGCGTTCCGGACCACCCTGTTCGAGCACGTCGTCGAAAAACCCATGCGCCCGCACCGGTACGACGAGGCCGCGGACGCGAGCCCCTGGAGCGGCTACGCCGTCCTCGACGGGCGCTTCTACGCGGCGGCCGAGCGCAACCGCTACGAGATCGAGGTCCACGACGCGGACGGCGAGCCGGTGCTGCGCTTCGGCCGCGACCACGTCTCCCGCGTCCGCACCGAGGACGAGCTCGCGGAGCGGCGCGACGGCTACCTGGAGCGGGTCCGCGAGTTCTTCCCGGACGCCGAGGCGGAGTTCCTGCCCGTCGACCGCGACGTGCACTCCGTCGTCGCCGCGGCGGACGGCACCCTGTGGGTGAAGCACGCCCGCAGCATTCCCGAGGAACGCGAGGACCTGCTGCGCGTATACGACGTCTTCGATGTCGAGGGCCGCTGGCTGCGCCGCGCCGCCCTGCTCGATCCGCACCCCGGCGCGAGCGACGACATCCTCTACCTGCCCGACGACCGGATGCTGCGGCAGGTCCTGATCGACGAGGACGGGGGCATCCGGCCGGAGGACACCGACGTCGCGGCCGAGCGCGGCCTCGTCTGCTACCGGCTGATCCGGCGCGACTGACACCGACGCGATCGCGGGAGGATCCTTGCGGAAACTCCGCACACCCTGGCGCTGGCCCCTGAGCGTCGCGGGCGCCCTGCTGCTGCTGCTCCTGCTGGCGGCGGGCGCGGCGCGATACTATCCCCGCGGCGATCTGTCCCATCTGACGTCCCACGCCCTGCTGGTCCGCCCCCTGGTGGTGATCGGCGAGGTGAACGTGGTGCCCGATCCCGAGCCGGTGATCGAGGAGCTCGACGAGGAGGACGAGCCGCCACCCGAGCCGGAACCCTCCCTGATCCAGGGCCTGTGGCGGGACTACATCGTGGTGCTCAACGAGGACGTGGTCGCCGTGCGGCCCCGCCTGGAACTGCCGCCGAGCCTCACCCTCACCCCGGACATCTCCTTCTTCGCGCGCGTCGACACCTCGCAGGCCTCGCGCCTGCTCTGGTCGGCGCAGCTGCAGAACGGACTGCGCGGGAGCTGGCTCGCGGAGGGCCGGCGACGGGACCACGGCCGCAAGGCCGGCGACTTCCACTCGCGCAAGGCGTTGATCTTCAACGAGGACTGGCTGGGGTCGGCCGACCTGCGCTGATCAGCGGCGACGGAAGGCCATGACGCTGCCGCCCGGCCGCTCGGGCGCGAAGGGGGCGCCGGCGAAGTCGGCGTGGTGCTCCGACAGTTCGAAGCCCCGCTCGGCGTGCAGGGCCGCGACGTCGTCGGCCGCCAGGGGATACAGGGTCTCCTCCCCCGCGAAGACGACCTCCCCCTCGATCCGCAGACGCGTGCGGAAGCGCACCGCCGCCCCCTCGAGGGGCGCGTACTCGCGCTCGAAGACCGCGCCGTCCAGATCGCGGGGCGGGAAGGCGTAGCCGTCGCGCAACGGCAGGGCGTCCCAGTTGACGGTCTGGACCAGCCACGGGGCGCCGACGGGCAGGCGGTCGCGCAGGACGTCGAGCACCCGGCCCAGGCGCTCGCGATCCAGGTGGGGCGCCACGTTGCCCAGGCAGAAGGCCGCGTCGAGGGCGCCGGGCAGGGCGTCGATCCCGGCCAGGTCCAGGACGTGGAACTCGGCGGCGGGATAGGCGGCGCGGGCCGCGTCGATCATGGCCGCGTCCAGGTCCAGGCCGATCGGCGACCATCCCTCGGCGGCGAGGCGGCCGCAGTGGTGGCCCGGTCCGCAACCGGCGTCCAGCACGCGGGCGGGGGGCGCGGGCAATCGGGCGCGCAGGTAGTCGAGCACGACCTCGCGCAGGGGGAAGATGCGTTCGTAGTGGGGCGCGAAGTCGGCGTAGAAAGACAAGATCAATCCTCCAGCAGATCGATGTAGGCGGCTTCGACCAGATCGTCTCCGGCGATCCCCAGCGCCGCCATGAGTTCGCGGGCCTCGGCCTCGCCGTCCGCGACGTCCTCGCCCTCGCGCAGGACGACCTCCAGCTCCATGAAGTCGCCCAGGCCCTCGACCGCGTCCAGGTGGATCCGCGTGCGGCCCGCCATGAACAGGCGCCGCGTCTTGCGCACCGTGCCGCGCACGCCCAGCGCGCCGGTCAGGGCGGCCTCCAGCGCGTCGGGGTCGGCCACGGGCACCAGGCTGTAGCGGGAGGTCTTGGGCCCGGCGGCGTCGGGGCGCTCGTACCAGATCAGCTCGGCCCGGCCGGACAGCCGGCGCAGCTTGAGGCGGCCGCGGGTTGCGGCGAAGAACACGTCCGACTGGGGAATGGTCTCGGGCCCGGCGTCGGCGAGCGCCCGTGCGCGGCGGGCGAAATCCGCGGCGTCGGCCACGCGGGCCTTGATCTCCACGTTGCGGCTCACGTGACGGCCTCCCGTCGCGGCCCGTTCATGGAGACCTGGAAGAACACGGCTCCGGCCGCGTAGGCCGTCGCATCCAGGGGGTCGGCGGTGTAGGCGGCGTCGAGCCTCGGCAGGACCAGCTCGAACAGGCCCGTGAACAGGAACCAGCCGACGACCACATGGACCAGGGGCAACTCGCCGTCGAGACCGCGGACCCGGCGCACCATCAGCGTCACCCCCAGCACCAGGGGCAGGCAGAGCAGGTCGTCCAGCCAGGAATCCGCCCAGGCGGGGCCCAGGCCCGCGCGGGCGGCGACCTGGTGCAGGCCGCACAGGGCGGCCAACCCCAACCAGAGGCGTCGGCGCGGCGCGTCCACGATCAGACCTTCAGGACGGCCGCGATCGCCGCGGCGCAGGCCAGGGTGAGCAGGGTGGTGCCGAATCCGTCCCGCCAGGACGTGCGCATGACGTCGCCTCCGTCGATCCCGCTGGTGAACGCCCGCAAGGGGCGGTATGATGCCGCGAACATCGACACGATACACCAAGGAGGATCGTCTTGCGCGTCCTGATCCTGACCGTGCTCATCTCGCCCCTCGCCGCCGGCGTCGCGGCCGCCGACCCCTGGTCCGGCCTCGTCGACCCCGCCCACGCCAACGACCACCTCGCCGCGCCGCCCTCGGCGTCCGGCGGCGCCGCGGGCGCGTTCTGGAACCCGGCCGCCTGGGCCGCCAACGACCGCGGCTCGATGGCCTTCTGGTGGGACGACCGGAACCGGCCCGACCAGCGCTTCGACAACTGGGGCTTCTCCTTCGGCCGCACCCTGGGCCTGGCCGCGCGCCACAACACGATCTGGACGGCCCCGTACACCTTCGCCGGCGTGACCGACTGGCAGGTGGGCCTGGCCAAGGGCGACCGGCGCTTCCATACGGCCCTGGCCTGGCGCTGGTCCACCGGGGACACGGACATGGTGTCGCGGGAAAAGGCCCTGGTCTTCGGACTCGTCAACCGGATCGGCCGCGGTGCGGCGTTCGGGATGTCCGGCGTGGAATCCATGGAGTCGCGCGCCCGCCACGCCACCCTGGACCTGGCCCTGCGCCCCTTCGGCAAGCCCTGGCTCACGGTCTACGGCGACTACATCCTGCACGGCGGCCAGCGCTGGGACCGCGGCCGGGTCGGCGGCGGCCTGGTCCTGCAGCCCGTGCGCGGCCTGCGCCTCGGCTGGGGCCTGCGCGAGGACCGGGACGGCAGTGGCCTGGAGGGGCGGTTCAGCCTGAGCGTGACTCCCGGCAACCTCGGCCTCTCGGCCCTAGTCACCCACGACCGGGACACGGACCGCTTCTACAACAACTACCTGCTCGAGACCGATGCCCCGCGCGCCCCCCTGCCCGTCGAGCCGCTGCAGCTCTTCGGCTCGCCACGGCAGGTGGTCGCCCTGGACCTGGAGAACCGGCGCCTGACCTACCAGCGCTACCGCCTCTTCGACGACGAGCGCGTGGCCTGGCTCGACCTGGCCCGCGTCCTCGACGCCGTGGCCCGCGACGACGACGTCTCCGGCGTGGCCCTGAACCTGGCGGGGTTCTCGGGCCGCCCGTCGCTGCTCTGGGAGCTGCGCGAGACCCTGTCCGCCCTGCGCGACGACGACAAGACCGTGCACGTCCATCTGGACCGCGCCGGCATGCTGCTCTACGCCGTGGCCGGCGTCGCCGACCGCATCACCCTCGACCCGGAAGGGGGAATCGACCTGCACGGCCTGGACCTCAGCCGCACCTACATGCGCGACATGCTGGAGAACCTGGGCCTGGGCTTCAAGGCCCTGCAGTACTTCGACCACAAGACCGCGGTGGAGGTGCTGTCCCGCGGCGACATGTCCGAGGCCGACCGCGAACAGCGCGGCCGCATCGTCGACGTGATCTACGAGTGGCTGCGGGACGCCGGCGTCGCGAACCGCGATCTCGCGCGCACGGAATACGACCGCATCGTCGACGAGGAGGTGCTGATCGGCCCCGACGCGGCCGTCGCCCTGGGCCTGGTCGACGACACGGCCCGCTGGCACGACCTGGGCGACCGGCTGCGCGAACAGGAACGGACCGTCCTGGTCGGCCCCGACGCCTCCCTGCTGCGCATCCACCACGACGAGCGCTGGGGCCGCCCGCCCGGCGTCGAGGTGGTCTACGCCGTGGGTGGCTGCGACATGGACACGGGCATCAGGGGCCGCGCCACCAGCAAGCGCCTGCGCGCCCTGGTCGCCGACCCCGACGTGAAGGCCGTGGTCCTGCGCGCCGACTCCCCCGGCGGCGACCCTCTGCCCAGCGACCTGGTGTCCGAGGCGATCTCGATGCTGCGCGAGGCCGGCAAGCCCGTGGTGATCAGCCAGGGCGACGTGGCCGCCTCGGGCGGCTACTGGATCAGCATGAACGGCACCGAGATCCTCACCACGCCCCTGACGATCACCGGTTCGATCGGCGTCATCGGCGGCTGGCTGTGGGACGCGTCCCTGCACGAACGCGCCGGCCTGAACCCCGACGGCGTCTCGCGCGGCGCCCACGCCGACGTCTTCCGGTCCGTGCGCTACCCCCTGGGCTTCGCGATCCCCCACCGCGAGCTGGACGAGACCGAGTACGAGCTGGTCCGCGAACGCATCCTGGAGATGTACGACCGCTTCGTGACGGCCGTCGCGGAGGGTCGCGGCCTCGATCCCGAGCGCGTTCGCGAGCTGGGCGGCGGCCGCGTGTGGATGGGCGGCGACGCCGTCGAACACGGCCTCTGCGACGGCGTGGGCGGCCTGATGGACGCCGTCGCCCGCGCCCGGGAACTGGCCGGGATCGATCCGGACGACGAGATCATCCTCAGCGAATACCCGCCCCGGCCGCTGCTGGAGTGGCCCAAGCTGAGCCTGCCCCTGCCCGGCCTGGCCCTGGACCTCAGGATGCCCGCCGCCGAGGCCGCGTGGCTGCCGTCGGCCGAGGAACCGTCCGCCGAGCCGGCCGGGATCGCCTTCCTGCGCGAGCTGGCCGCCGCCCGCGGCGCGCCCCGCCTGCTGCTGCCGCCGGACCTGCTGCCCGCCGACTGGCGGCCCTGACATCGGCGCCGGGAGGGCGGGCCCGCCGTCCTCCCGGCTTGCACCGCACGGCCGGCTGGGCCATACTCCCGGCACGACCAGGCCATGGAAAGCATGGAGCCGCGCATCACCTTCTCCGGCAAGGGTCTCAAGATCGACTGAGCCGACCGCGCATCGACCGGACCGGGGCCCCGCGGCCCCGGTCTTTTTTTTATCGCGATTCAAACCCCGAGATCATCGTATACGTCGAACAGACGACGACAGACCCAGAACCCGGGAGCCCCGAGCATGCAGCCCCGCCAGGCCAGACAGCGCGACGCGACGACCGCCACGGCGGCCCCCGACGTCCCGGCGCTCGTGCGTCGCGCGCAGGCCGGGGATCCCGACGCCTTCGCGGAGCTGTACCGGCTCCACGTGGACCGGATCTTCGCCCTCTGCCTGCGGCTGACCGCCGACCGCGACACGGCGACCGTCCTGACCCAGGACGCCTTCGTGCGGGCCTGGCGCAACCTGGCCGGCTTCCGCGGCGAGAGCCGCCTGCTGACCTGGCTGCATCGGCTGACGGTCAACGTGGTCCTCGACTACCGGCGCAAGGAACGCCGGCTGCGCGAGCACCGGGTGGATCTGCCGGACGGCGAGGGCCTGGAGGAACTGGCCGTGGTCCGTCCCGCCCCGGTGGGCGTGCGGCGCGATCTCGAGACGGCCATCGCGGGCCTGCCCGCCGGGGCCCGCACGATCTTCGTGCTGCACGAGGTGGAAGGGTACCGGCTGCGCGAGGTGGCCGAGATGGCCGGCGTGGCCGTGGGCACGGTCAAGGCGCAGCTGCACCGCGCGAGGCGGCTGCTGCGGGAGGTGCTGAGATGAACGAATGTCGCTGGGACGACCGGCTCCAGGATCTCTTCGACGGCGTGCTGCCGCCGGACGAGGAGGAGGCCGTCGCCCTCCACCTGCACGGTTGCGACGCCTGCGGCGCCGCCTGGGACGGGATGACGGCCCTGCGCGCCGCCGCCGCCGACCTGCCGTCGGGCCTCGCCCCGGACCACGACCTCTGGCCCGGCATCGCCGACCGGCTGGAGGCCGCCGACGCGAAGAGCCGCGACGAC
>CAZSNA010000097.1:0-12355 GCA_964607825.1 uncultured Fibrobacteraceae bacterium
GCCGCGCGACGGCTGGGACCGGTGACGGGGCGGAAGGTGCGCCAGGCGGGATTCCACGTGCTGCGCAGCGTGGACATGCCTTCGGTGCTGGTGGAGGCGGCCTATCTCTCCAACAGCCGCGACCGGGCGCTGCTGGCCTCACGCGAGGGGCGCGGCCGTCTGGCCGGGACGATGGCGACGGGGATCATCGAGTACCTGTCCGACGTCCACGAGATCGCGGATCCGCCGCCCGCGGGCTGGGCGCGATCCTACCGGGTGCGCCCCGGCGACACGCTCTGGCGCCTGGCGCGACGACACGACACCACGGTGGCGGAGATCCGCGACCGCAACGCACTGGCCTCCGACCGCCTGGCGGTCGGACAGGTCCTGAAGCTGCCCTAGACCACGAAGGAGGCGGGGGAGACCGTGAACAAGCACATCCTGAAGCTGGTCTGCCTCCTGCTGGCGGTGGTGATCTGGATCCAGGTCGCGTCGAGCGACATGCGCGAGCGCGAGGTGGACCTGCCCCTGCGCCTCGCCGACCTGCCGCCGTCCCTGACCCTGGCCGGCAACGACTGGCCCGAGACCGTGCGCGTGAAGGGGCGGGGCAGCAAGTGGCGGTTCTTCCTCTCGCGCTACTTCGGACACTCGCCGGGCGAGGTCGTGGTGGAGCTGGCGGGCGTGGAGCCCGACGTGCGCTGGGTCCGGGAGATCACCGCCGGCGACGTGCGCTCGTCGCTGACCGAGGTCGTGGTGCTCGATCCCGGTCCCCTGGAGCTGGACATCGACCATCTGGACTCGCTGCGCGTCTCGGTCGACGTGGCGACCCGCGGCGCGCTGCCCGAGGGCCTGATGCTGCTCACGCCGCCGCAGGCCCGACCCGGCGAGATCACCCTGTACGGCCCCTCGCGCTTCCTGGATCCCGAGCTGCGCGTGCGCACCGAGCCGGTGGAGATGTCGCGGGTGCAGGGGACGGGGCCGGTCGCGCGCCCCCTGGTGGTGCCCCATGCGCACCTGCGCCCGTCCCTGGAGAGCGTCCAGGTGGTGGTGGAGGCGGTGCCCGTGGGGCGCCGCACCTTCGAACACGTGCCGCTGGTTCCCCTGCTTGACAGCGGACAGATCCACGTCGAGGTTTTCCCCCCCGTGGCCAGCGTCGAGATCGACGGTCCGGCGGATCTCCTCGCGGAGCTGAGCGCGGCGGCCATCGGCCTGACCGTCGCCTCCTCGGGGCTCGGCCCCGGGGCGCACACGGTGACGCCCGCGGTGATGCTCCCCGAGCATTGCGGCCTGGTGACGCTGGAACCCTCGGAGTACATGCTGGTGGTCGGCGGAGCCCCGCGACCGGACGAGGCCCCCTGACCCCACGACGAGACGGAGACGCGATGGCCATCCGATACCGCCGCATCAAGGGTACGCGGGACATCCTGCTGGAGGAGATGGAGCGCTGGCGCTGGTGCGAGGAGCGCTGGCGCGAGGTGCTGGACCGCTTCGGGTTCGGCGAGATGCGCACGCCCCTGCTGGAGGCCACCGACCTGTTCACCCGTTCGGTGGGTTCCGGCACCGACATCGTCGACAAGGAGATGTACTCCTTCGAGACCAAGGGCGGCGAGCGGGTCTCGCTGCGGCCCGAGGCCACGGCCTCGGTGGTGCGCGCCTACCTCGAGAACGGCCTGACGCGCCAGCCCGGCACGCTCAAGTTCTACTACCTGGGCCCCATGTTCCGCTACGACCGGCCCCAGGCCGGGCGCTACCGCCAGTTCCACCAGGTGGGCGTCGAGGCCATCGGTTCACGGTCGCCGGTGCTGGACGCGGAGGTCATCCGCGCGGCCCTGGCCCTGTTCGAGGCCGTGGACGCCGAGGGGCTCGACCTGCAGATCAACACCATCGGCTGCCGCGAGTGCCGGCCCGCCTACGTGGACGGGCTGCGCGACTGGGCGCGCCAGAACCGCGATGACTTCTGCGAGACCTGCCAGGCGCGGCTGGAGTCGAACCCGCTGCGCCTCTTCGACTGCAAGGTGGAGACCTGCCGCAAGATCCTCAAGCGCTACCCGCCCATCAACGAGGCGGTCTGCGAGGGGTGCCGGACCCACCACGACACGCTCTGTTCGACCCTGGACGCCCTGTCGGTCCCCTACCGCCAGGACCACACCCTGGTGCGCGGGCTCGACTACTACACCCGCACGACCTTCGAGATCTCCACCGGGGCGGACAAGCGCCAGAGCGCGTTGTGCGGCGGCGGTCGCTACGACGACCTGGTGGAGCAGTGCGGCGGTCCGTCGACGCCCGCGGTGGGCTTCTCCATGGGCGTGGAACGGGCCGTGCAGCATCTCTATCCCGAGGACGTCGATCCCCAGCGGAGCCGGCAGTCGCCGGTGGACGTCTACGTGGCGGCGATGGGGGAGACGGCCCAGGCCTACGCCCTCGCCCACGCCGACCGTCTGCGCGGCGTGTGCCGCGTGGAGGTCGACACCAGCGACCGCGGACTCAAGGCCCAGATGAAGGGCGCCAACTCGCGCGGCGCGCGCGTGGTGCTGATCGCCGGCGAGGACGAGCTCGCCGCCGACGTATTCCAGATGAAGACCATGGACACCGGGCACCAGGAGGAGGTCGCCGCCGGCGAACTCCTCGCGAAGGTGCGGGAGGTACTCGACCTGTGAACGACGACAAGACGCTCCGCACCCACCGCTGCGGCGAGGTGACCGCCGACCTGGTCGGCGAGACCGTCCGCCTGGCCGGCTGGGCCGCCAAGATCCGCGACATGGGCGGCGTGACCTTCCTGGACCTGCGCGACCGTTACGGCCTGGTGCAGGTCGTCTTCGAGGACGACGAGCTGCCGGCCCAGGGCGGCGCCGTCAAGCTGGAGTCGGTCATCGCCGTGGAGGGGCTGGTGAGGCCCCGCCCCGAGGGCATGGTCAACGAGGAGATGGTCACCGGCGCGGTGGAGGTGAAGGTGAGCGCCTTCGAGCTGCTCAACGGCTGCAAGCCGCTGCCCTTCCAGCTCGAACAGGGGGACCAGGCCGCCGACGAGCTGCGGCTGAAGCACCGCTACGTGGACCTGCGCCGGCCGCGCATGGCCGACAACCTGCGCATCCGCCACCTGGCGGCCCAGTCGGTGCGGCGCTACCTGTCCGACCGCGACTTCCTGGAGGTCGAGACGCCGCTGCTGATCAAGACCACGCCCGAGGGCGCCCGCGACTACGTGGTGCCGAGCCGCATCCAGCCGGGCAGCTTCTACGCGCTGCCCCAGTCGCCCCAGCTCTACAAGCAGATCCTGATGGTCTCCGGCGTGGACCGCTACTTCCAGCTGCCGCGCTGTCTGCGCGACGAGGACCTGCGCAAGGACCGCCAGCCCGAGCACACCCAGATCGACCTGGAGATGAGCTTCGTCAGCGAGGAAGAGATCTACGAGCTGGTGGAGGGCATGGTGACGGCGCTCTTCGCCGAGGCGGCGGGGATCTCCCTCGAGACGCCCTTCCCGCGCCTGAGCTACGCCGAGGCCATGAACGGCTACGGCTCGGACAAGCCGGACCTGCGCTTCGGCTGCCCCATCCGGGATCTGAGCG
Organism: uncultured Fibrobacteraceae bacterium; assembly: GCA_964607825.1. Taxonomy (GTDB): domain Bacteria; phylum Krumholzibacteriota; class Krumholzibacteriia; order LZORAL124-64-63; family LZORAL124-64-63; genus JAHIYU01. The sequence continues at coordinate 3,543 of CAZSNA010000097.1, forward strand.
ACCTGGCCGCGGGCTGCGGCTTCGGGGTCTTCGAGGGCGCGCTCGCCGGCGGGGGCTCGGTGCGCTGCCTGGCGGCCGCCGACTGCGCCGGCTACAGCCGCAAGCAGATCGGGGAGCTCGAGGAGCTGGCCAAGCGGAAGGGCGCCAAGGGGCTGGCCTTCGTCAAGGTCGGCGAGGACGGGCTCGAGGCCGGCATCAGCAAGTTCCTGGACGCCGGCTTCGCGACCGCGCTGCTGGAACGCACCGGCGCCAAGGCGGGCGACCTGCTGCTCTTCGGCGCCGGCGCAGAGGCCGAGGTGCTCGAGCCCCTCGGCGCGGTCCGCCTGGCGCTGGCCGAGCGCGAGGGTTGGATCCCCGAGGGGGCATGGTCCTTCGCCTGGGTGCGCAGCTTCCCGCTCTTCGAGGCCACCGAGGACGGCGGCTGGGTGGCCTGCCACCACATGTTCACCATGCCGGACGCGGAGAGCCTGCCGCGGGTCGAGTCCGATCCCGGCGCCTGCCACGGCCAGCTCTACGATCTGGTCTGCAACGGGGTCGAGCTGGGGTCGGGCAGCATCCGTATCCATCGTCGCGATCTCCAGGAGGCGGTCTTCCGCACCGTGGGCATGCCCAAGGCGGAATCCGACGCCAAGTTCGGCTTCTTCCTGGACGCCCTGGAGTACGGGGCGCCGCCCCACGGCGGCATCGCCCTGGGCCTGGACCGCATCGTGATGCTCCTGACGGGCAGCACGTCCCTGCGCGACGTGATCGCATTTCCCAAGACCCACATGGCCGCCTCGCCCCTGGACAACTCGCCGGGGCCCATCAGCGAGGCCCAGCTCGAGGAACTGGGGCTGGAGGTCAAGGCCGGGGACGAGGACGCATGAGCGACGGCGGCGAAAGGGTGAGCCTCATGGGGCCGGACGAGGTCCTGGTCGACCTGTCGGGCGTGGACCAGTTCGCCCTGCTCGGCTCGGCCGACCAGAACCTGCGCCTGCTCGAGACGCGCCTCGAGGGCACCATCACCGTGCGCGGGGAACGCATGGTCCTGCGGGGACCGCAGGCCCAGGCCGAGACCCTCGCGGGCGCGGTGGTCAAGCTGATCGACCTGCTGGGCCGGGAGAAGAGCCTGGACGAGGTGTCGGTGGGCTACGTGCTGGAGCAGCATTTCGCCGGCGCCGAGGAGCCGGCCGCGCCCTCGGGCGAGACGATCCTCTACACCACGGGCACCCGCCGCGCCATCCGCGCCAAGACCGTCGGCCAGCAGGGCTACGTGGACGCCATCCGCGACCACGACGTGGTCTTCGCCATCGGGCCCGCGGGCACGGGCAAGACCTACCTGGCCGTGGTGATGGCCATGGACTACCTGCGGCGCGGCCTGGTGGAGCGCATCGTGCTGGTGCGGCCGGCGGTGGAGGCGGGCGAGCAGCTCGGCTTCCTGCCGGGCGACCTGCAGGAGAAGATCGACCCCTATCTGCGGCCGCTCTACGACTCGCTGGGCGACACCATCGGCCCCGGCCGCATCCAGAAGTACATGACCGACGGCGTGATCGAGGCGGCGCCCCTGGCCTACATGCGCGGCCGCACGCTCAACCACGCCTTCGTGATCCTGGACGAGGCCCAGAACACCACCCTCGGCCAGATGAAGATGTTCCTGACCCGCCTGGGCCATCACGCCAAGGCCGTGATCACCGGCGACGTGACGCAGATCGACCTGGACGGCGGCAAGCCGTCGGGGCTGGTCAGCGTGCGGGACATCCTCGGCGGCATGGACGGCGTGGCCTTCGTAGAGCTGACGCGCTCGGACGTGGTGCGCCATCCGCTGGTCAAGCGCATCGTGGAGGCCTTCAGTGCGGCGGAGGAGCGGCGGTCCGGGAAGGGCCGGTCGTGAGCGGAAGGAACCGGACATGAAACCGTCCCTGAACTGGCTCCGCGTGCCCTGGCGCGGGCTGAAACGACCGGGGCGCTCGACCTCGCGGGCGGCGGCCCGGCACGATCCGGCGTCGACGAGCTGGCGCTCGCGCCTGCCCTGGCTGCTGGGCGTGGGGGTCGGGCTGCTGATCCTGCAGGCGGTGCTGTTCCCCGTCGCGCCGCGCATCGACGTCGACTTTCCCGAGCAGGGACAGATCGCCGACCGGGACATCCACGCGCCGCTCTCCTTCAGCGCGCCCTATCTGGAACAGGACGTGGAGATGCTCCGCCTGCAGCGCGTGCTGGTGGTGCCGCCGGTGGTGCGTCGCCTCGGCGCGCCGCGGGAGAACGCGCTGCATCGCGTCTCCGCCTGGCGGACCGTCTTCGCCGACCACGCCGCCATGACCGAGGTCTCCCTGGAGGAGCGCGTGGGGCTGCTGGCCCTGCGCTTTCCCGAGATCAACAGCGAGGACATCTCCCGCGCGCTGACCACGGCTCGGCCCGACACCTTCTTCTCCCGGGTCGGCGCGGCGCTGGACGCCCTGTTCGCCGCGGGCGTGGTGGACTTCCTGCCGCCGGGCAACTATCGCCAGGTGAGCGTGGTCACCGGCGGCGTCGACGTGACCGTGGAGGTGTCCGGACTCACGCTGCAGGGCGACCTCGAGGAGCGGCTGGCCGAGCGGCTGGCCGCCGAGGACGTGCCCGAGGGGGACCTGACCTGGGGCGCCCGACTGGTGCGGCCCCTGGTCCAGCCGAACCTGGTGTACCTGGACGAGGAGACCCGGCGCCGCCGCGTGGAGGCCCGCCAGGAGGTGCCGGCCGCCCGGGAGTTCCTGCAGGGGGAACGCGTGATCGAGCGGGGCGTGCGCGTGACCGAACAGGACGCCCTTTACCTGGAGGCCCTGCTGGAGGAGCTGGTGGTCCGCGGCCGTCTCGGCTGGAGCGCGGACACCCTGCGGCAACAGATCTCGCGGATCCTGCAGGCGGCCGCGCTGCTGGGACTGTTCGGCTGGCTGGCGTCGCTCTACTTCGCCGACCTGCTGCGCGAGAGCCGCAAGCTGCTGACCGCGGCCCTCGTCTTCGCGGCCTTCCTGGCCGCCGCGGCGTTCTGCCTGCGCCACCCCGCGCTGGGGCCCTTCGCGGTGCCCATCCCGCTGCTGGCGGTGCTGGTCACCGTGATGTTCCGCGACCGGGTGGGCTACGCCTTCGTGGTGCTGGCCCTGTCCTGGCTGCTCTTCGCGTCGGGGCTGAAGGCGGCCTGGCTGCCGGCCTGGTTGGCCACGGGGTTCGTCTCGGTGACCCTGATGCGCCGCATCCGCCACCGCGACCAGTTCTACCGGGCCATCGCCATCCTGGCCGCGCTGCAGATCGTGCTGATCTCGCTGCTGCGGCTGGCGGGCGTGTCCGGGGGCGGGTTGCTGCAGGAGTACCTGGTGGGCGTGATCTCGCCCGTGGCCTCGGTGGCCCTGGCGCTGTTCCTGCTGCCCATCGTGGAGCCGCTGGTCGGGGCCTGCAGCGACCTGACGCTGCTGGAACTGTCGGACCTGAACCATCCGCTGCTGAAGAAGATGTCCCTGGAGTCGCAGGGGACCTTCCATCACAGCCAGGTGGTGGGCCAGCTCGCCGAGCGGGCGGCCCGGGACATCGACGCCAACTCGCTGCTCACGCGGGTCGGGGCGCTCTTCCACGACATCGGCAAGATGAGCAAGCCGGAATACTACGTGGAGAACCAGGGCGGCGGGCCCAACAAGCACGACGAGCTCAGCCCCAGCATGAGCGCGCTGGTGGTGGCCTCCCACGTGAAGGACGGCATGGACCTGGCGCGGCGCTGGCGCCTGCCCGAGCGCGTGGTGGACTTCATTCCCGAGCACCACGGCACGCACGTAATGAAGTACTTCTACCACAAGGCGCTCGAGGGCTCGGGGCAGGAGACGGTCAAGGTGGACGACTTCCGCTACCCGGGACCGAAGCCGCGCAGCCGCGAGACCGCCATCCTGATGCTGGCCGACGCGGTGGAGGCGGCGACCCGTTCGCTGTCCAAGCCGACGCCGGGCCGCATCCGGGAGATCTGCAAGCAGGTCATCGACGAGCGCATGTACAGCGGAGAGCTCGACGACTGCGGGCTCACCCTGCGCGATCTGGCCACCATCCGCGACGCGTTCCTGCCCCTGCTGGTGGGCATCCACCACCAGCGGATCGCCTATCCGGGGCAGCGCGAGCGCGGCGCGGAGACCGAGGCGAAGGAGCCGTCGTGAGACTGGTGTCCTGCGACCGTCTCGCCGTCGCCGCCGACTGGCGGCCCGCCGCCGCGGACCTGACGGCGTACGCGGAGCTCGTGGCGCCGCTGGGCCGACCCGACTGGCACGCGGAGCTGGCGTGGGTCGGCGACGAGACCATCCGTGACCTGAACGCCCGCTTCCGCGGGCGCGACGAGACGACCGACGTGCTGTCCTTCTCGAACCTGGTCGCCGCGGGCCCCGGCTCGCCGGCGCTGGCCGAGGGGGAGGGCGGCGCCCGGTCGGACCTGTGGTGGGAGGCCGGCGGGGAGCCGGAGGGCGGCGCCGTCGGGGAGATCGTGATCGCTCCCGGTTTCGTGGCGGAACGTTGCGCCGAACGGGGCTGGGACTTCGCGGCCGAGCTGCCGTGGCTGGTGGTGCACGGGGCCCTGCACCTGCTGGGCTGGGACCACATGGAGACCGCCGAGGCCTCCGCCATGCAGACGGCGGAACGGGACGCGCTGGCGCGTTGTGGGCGGCGGCACCCGCTGCTCGACGATGGGGACGGGAGAGGAGACCAGGCCGATGGACGTTGACGCAACCGGCACCGCGCTCGCCTCGGGGCCCTGGCTGACCGCGGTCGTGGCCTTCGTCGCGGCCCTGCTGCTGGCGGGGCTGCTCGCCGCCGTGTACCGCGTGCACGGGCTGGCGCGCCACGGCCTGTTGGAGCCGGAGGTGCTCGACAGCCTGCCACGGGGCGTGGTCGAGGCGCCGCGGCGCTTCACCCTGACCCTCGGTACGCTCTACCTGGCCGCCACCGGCGTCGGCTGCGCCGCGACCTCGGACCTGATCGTCCTGCTGCGCCCGGAACTGACGCCCGTGCGCCGCTTCGTCCTGGTCGCCGTCGTGGCCGCCGTGGCCTGGTCCCTGGGAGGGCTGCTGGTCAAGCTGGTCGCCACCCATTCCGCGGTGCCGTACGCCCGCCTGCTCGGTCGCGTGCTGCAGCCCGTCGATTGGCTGCTGCGGCCCTGGACGCGCCTGCTGACGGGCGTGGGCGGACGGCTCGACGACACCGCCTGGAGCGTGGAGGCCGCGCCGCACCTGTCCACCGACGAGATCCGCAGCCTGATCAGCGAGGAGGACGACGACGTCAATCTCGAGGAGGACGAGCGGGAGATGATCCAGAGCATCTTCGGCTTCCACGAGACGACGGTGAAGGAGATCATGGTCCCGCGCATTGACATGGTGGCCCTCGACGTCGCCACGCCGCTGCCCGAGGCCCTGAGCGCGGTGGTCGACTGCGGCCACTCGCGCATCCCCCTGCACGAGGGGAACGTGGACAAGATCACCGGCCTGCTCTACACCAAGGACCTGCTGGCCCTGGTGGAGAGCGGCCGATTCGACGACGGCGGCAAGACCCTCGGCGAGCTGGCGCGGCCGGCCTACTTCGTGCCCGAGAGCAAGAAGCTCGACGAGGTGCTGACCGAGTTCCGCGTCCAGCGCGTCCACATGGCGGTGGTGATCGACGAGTACGGCGGCACCGCGGGCGTGGTCACCCTGGAGGACGTGATCGAGGAGATCGTCGGCGAGATCGAGGACGAGCACGACGAGGCCGAGACGCTCTACCGGTGGCTGGACGAGCGCACCCTGCGCGTCGATCCCAAGATCGACCTGGAGGATCTCAGCGACGTGCTGGGCGTCGAGCTGCCGCTGGACGAGGGGAGCGAGACCCTGGGCGGCCTGATCTACGAGGCGACGGGCAAGGTGCCCGCGGCCGGGGACACGGCCACGGTCGCCGGTTTCGAGGTGACCGTCGAGCGGGTGGAGGACCAGCGCATGCTGCGCGTGCGCGTGCGGGCCGACGCGCCCTTCCCGGGGCACGGCGCGAGCGGGAACGGAGACGACTGATGTCGCGGCTGAGGCAGCATCTGGTGACCGGTCTGCTGACGGTGACGCCCCTGGCGATCACCGGCTGGATCCTCTGGCGCTTCTACCTGGTGGTCGATCGCGCCCTGCGGCCGCTGCTCGAGCGCATCGTCCCGGTGCCCTGGTACATCCCGCCCTTCGTGCTCACGCTGCTGGGCGTGCTGGTCAGCCTGCTGCTGCTGGTGCTGATCGGCATGATCACCCGCACGCTGATCGGCGTGGCCTTCTTCGGCCTGTTCGAGCGGATCATCAACCGCATCCCGGTGATCAAGGGCATCTTCCGGATGACCAAGCAGGTCTCGGAGGTGCTGCTGTCCGACAACCGCCAGGCCTTCCGCGACGTGGCCATGTTCGAGTATCCGCGCCGCGGCATCTGGTCGCTGGGTTTCGTCACCCACGACGTTCCCGAGCGCGACCGGCTGCACATCTTCCTGCCGACCACACCGAATCCGACCTCGGGCTACCTGCTGCTGGTGCCGCGCGCCGACGTGCGCATCCTGCCCATGAGCGTGGAGGACGGCATCCGCCTGATCATCTCGGGCGGCGCGGTGGTGCCGGACGTGCAGGCCCTCGACGAGCCGTCCGCGACGGACACGGAACCCGCCGACCCCGAGTCGCCCGCAGGAGGTGAGACGCCGTGAGCGAGGCCGAGACCCCCCGTCCCGCCGAGGAGACGATCGAGGAGCTCGCGTTCGATCCCGCGAACCTCGAACAGGAGTGGCACGACTGGTCGGAGCGCTTCGAGGACCTGCTCGAGGCGGGGGCCGAGTCCGAGCTGGCCGACCTGGCCGCGGAGATGGCGCCGGGCGACCTGTCGGAGATCGTGCGTCCCCTGGACTTCGACGACACCGCGCGCGTGATCCAGCTCCTGCCCCGCGACCTGGCCTCGGACGTGCTGGCCGAGATCGACAAGCGCAGCGTGGACGCGCTGATGCAGCTGCTGACCGTGGACGCCATCGCCGATCTCATCGAGGAGATGCCCTCGGACGAGGCCGCCGACGTGGTGGGCGAGATGGACCGCGAGCGCCGCCGGGAGATCCTGGCGGCCATGGAGGCGGAGGAGCGGGCCGAGGTCCGCGAGCTGCTCCAGTACCCGCCCGACAGCGCCGGCGGGCTGATGGCCAAGGAGTTCATCGCCGTCGCCGAGTCGGCCACCTGCCTGCAGGCGGTCGAGGCGGTGCGCGACGTCGAGGCGGACGACCGCGAGGATCTGCACTTCCTGTACGTCGTCGACGCCGCGGGCGCGCTGCTGGGCCGCATCCCCCTGGTGGAGATGCTCCTGCAGCCCTGGTCCACGCCGGTGGCCGACATCATGGAGGAGGATCCGCTGCGGGTGGCCGTGGACCTGGATCAGGAGCAGGTCGCCCAGTACGTGATGACCCACGACCTGGTCACCCTGCCGGTCGTCGACGACGCGGACCACCTGGTGGGCGTGATCTCCCAGGACGACGTGATGGACGTGGTGGAGGAGGAGGCCACCGAGGACATATCGCACTTCGCCGGCACGAGCGAGGCCCTGGGCGAGACCTCGTCGTTCAAGGTCGCCCGGGCGCGTCTGCCCTGGCTGTTCGGCGCCCTGGCCGGCCAGATCGGCTGCGTGTTCCTGATGCGGCACTTCGAGGCGGATCTCCAGGCCACGGTCGCCCTGGCCTTCTTCATCCCGGCCATCATGGCCATGGGCGGCAACACCGGCATCCAGACCTCCTCGGTGGTGGTGCGGGGCCTGGCCACCGGCGAGGTGAACGTCTACCACATGGGGCGCTACATCGTGAAGGAGCTGACCGCGGCGCTGATGAACGGCAGCCTGGTGGCGGCGGCCCTCTACGTGGTGGCCGTGCTGGTGGTGGGGCACGCCGATCTCGCCATGGTGCTGACGCTCTCGATGGTCTCGGTGATCGTCTTCGCGGCCCTGGTGGGCACGGCGATCCCGCTGATGCTGCACCGCTTCGGCATCGACCCGGCCATCGCCACGGGGCCGTTCATCACCACCTCGAACGACCTGCTCGCCATCCTGATCTACCTGAGCATGGCCTCGCTGCTGATCAGCTGAGACGGGGGAGGGCGCCGTGTCGGTCATCGCCAAGCCCGTGGCCGCCGACCGGGTGCTGGTGCTGCGCTGCTGGCCCAGCGGCGAGACCAGCGTGATCGCCTCCCTGCTGGCGGAGACCCACGGCTACGTGCGCGTGATCGCCAAGGGCGCCCGCGCGGCGCGCTCGGCCCTGCGACCGCTGGTGCAGCCGGGGCGCCTGGTGGACGCCGAGTTCGGGCTCGATCCCGCCCGCGAGCTGCAGTATCTCAAGGGCGGCCAGCTCCTGCTGGACCCCCTGCTGGCGGACAACAGCCTCGAGCGGACCGCCTATCTCCTGTCGGCCCTGGAGATCGTCGACCGCTGCCGGCCCGGCGACGACGGCGAGCGGCGTCTATTCGATCTTTGCCGCCGCTTCGTGGACGTGCTATCATCTGCAGGCGCGGGCGGCGAAGCCCCGCTTTTTTATGCGTTCGAACTGGCCCTGCTCAGGGTCCAGGGCGCCGCGCCGATCCTCGACCGCTGCGCCGTCTGCGACCGGGACCTGGACGGGCCCGGGACCGCGGTGCGATTCGCGCCGGAGAGCGGCGGCACGGTCTGCGGCCGTTGCGCGGGACCCGGATCCACGGCCCGACCCGGGGCGGCCGGCCTGCTGGCGCGCCTGCGCGCCCTGGCGGGCGACGGCGACGCGGGGGAGGCCTTCGGGCGGCGGGACGCGCGCGAGGCGGGCAACCTGCTGCCCCGCTTCCTGACCG
>CAZSNA010000098.1:0-11908 GCA_964607825.1 uncultured Fibrobacteraceae bacterium
AGTCAACCTCTCTCCCAAATGTTGGGTCGCACATAAGGATATCAGCCTGGTGATCCGATAAGCCTATTCGATAGATCAGGTAATCTTTTATGTACGCCATGAAGTTGAGTACAACATCTCCCAGGTCACCTGCCGGCGGAGGTGGTGCTGGTGGAATATCGCCTACTCCACCTACATGACTATCAGCATCCCGTGCCGAAATACTTCTTCCTTGAGATCTATTAACAAGGTCACGCGCTACGACAATTACTGTAGCGACAAACCAGCCCAATGACTCTGCATCATAATTGAAATTGGCACTAACAGTAGAGCATCCCGCATATACAAGTAGCCCACTTACTGCTGTTAAGATAATAGGTGCGCGATTCTTCCCCGTTACCTTTCTAAAAAGGAGCCTCGCCAACCATATCAAAAAGAGATAGCGAACTAAAATACCAGCAAAATAAACCATATCACATACTCCCAAATCAGCATCAGTTGGTTCATTGATTCATAATAACCAATCTACCACAAGTGGATGTGGGCGGTCAATTATCGACCCTATTAGACAATTCGTTTGGCTCAAAGAGGGGAGCCGAAAGAGGGATAGGGCTCCCCTATTGACTTGGTCAGCCGGTGTGCCGTTAGGGCTTCTCCCACCAGAGGTCCGGCTCTCCCGGAGACTCGCGCCTGACGGCGCCATGCCCCAGCCGCGCCAGCTCATCGAGCACGGCCTGCAGCGCGTCGCCCACGGCCGCCCGCACCGGCTCGGCGAGCCCGACCCGCGACGAGACGTCGTCGGGGATCACCCCCACCAGCATAACCTCCTCCGGCCCCTCCCCGGCGAACTCCAGCGCCAGCAGCGCCTCCTTCAGACCGGGATCATGCGGACTGGTCCGGGCCTGCGGCGGATGCCTGAGGATCTCGTCGCGCCGGTACAGCCTCAGCTCCCCGGCCGCCCCCTCCGCGCGCACGGTGTCCACGACGATCAGCGCCTCGCACCCGTCGAGGTAGGGGAGCAGATCCAGTCCCGGCGTTCCCAGATCGTTCACCGTCACCCCGGGCGGGAACTCGTATCCGGCCTGCAGCCGCGCGATCACGTGGGGCCCCAGGGCGTCGTCGCCCATCAGTACGTTGCCGAGGCCGAGCACCGACGTGGCGGGAGGGGTCTGTGCGGTCATCGTCGTCTCCGGGGCCGCGGGTGAATGCGAGGCGGGCGCCCGCAGGCGCCCGCCGTCCCAGGTCGAGTGTTGATCAGAGCGCCCGCACCTTCGCGATCTCGTTCCCCTCCACGTCGAGGGTGTGGATCGCGCAGGCCAGGCACGGGTCGAAGGAATGGATGGTCCGCAGCACCTCCAGCGGGCGCTCCGGATCGGCGATGGGGTTGCCGACCAGGCAGGCCTCGTAGGGTCCCGGCCGGTCCTTGGCGTCGCGCGGTCCGGCGTTCCAGGTCGACGGCACCACCGCCTGGTAGTTGGCGATCTTGCCGTCCTCGATCACCGTGAAGTGCGACAGGGTGCCGCGGGGCGCCTCGTGGAAGCCGAAGCCCATCTGGCGTCCCTTGAACTCCGGCTCGTTGAAGGTGTCCGTGTCGCCCGAGGCTATGTTGTCCACCAGCAGCTTCCAGTGCTTCTGGGCCGCCTCGCAGATCACCGCCGTGCGCACCGCGCGGGCCACGTGCCGGCCCAGGGTGGAATGCAGCACGGCGGGCGTCAGCTTCATCTTGGCGACGCTGCCCGCGGTCTCCAGCGCGTGGGTCACCCAGCGCACCGTGGGCTCGTGGCCCGAGGCGAAGCCGACCAGCATCTGCGCCAGCGGCCCCACCTGCATGACCTCGTCGTTGAAGCGCGGCGCCTTGACCCAGGAGTAGGCCCCGTCGTCCTCGAAGTCGGTGTACTTGGGCACCGTCTCCTCTTCGTAGGGGTGACGCTGCCAGTCGCCGTCGTACCAGGAGCGCGCGATGGACTCGGTCACGTTGTCCGCGAAGTAGGAATCCTCGAAGGAGGTGATCTCCCTGAAGGTCGACAGGTCGCCGTTCATGATCGTGCCGCCGGGCAGGTCGAACTCCGTGCCGGCCGCGTCCAGGGGCAGGTCGGGCACCGCCAGGTAGTTGGTGACCCCGGCCCCGTAGCCCAGCCAGTCCGGATACAGCGCGCCCACGGCGCAGACGTCCGTCAGGTAGACGTGCTGGATGAAGTCGCCGATGTCGTCCAGGATGTTCTTGATCTGGAACAGCATCTTCATGTTGATGGCCGAGGGACTGTCCAGGTTGATGGGGTTGGACACGCCGCCCACCGCGAGGTTCTGGATGTTGGGCGTCTTGCCGCCCAGGATCGTGACCACCTCGTTGATCCGCCGCTGGTAGTCGAGGGCCTGCAGGTAGTGGCTGACCGCCAGCAGGTTGACCTCCGGCGGCAGCTTCATGGCCTCGTGCCCCCAGTAGCCGTTGGCGAAGATGCCCAGCTGGCCGCGGTCGACGAAGCCCTTCAGCTTCTCCTTGACCGCCGTCAGCTCCTGGACGCTGTTGCGCGGCCAGGGCGACAGCGACTGGGCCAGCTTGGCCGTGGCCTTGGGGTCGGCCGAGAGCGCCGACACCACGTCGACCCAGTCCAGGGCCGACAGGTGGAAGAAGTGCACGATGTGGTCGTGCATGGCGTGGGCGCAGAGGATCAGGTTGCGGATGTACTGGGCGTTGACCGGCACCTCCACCTTGGTCGCGTTCTCGACGCAACGCACCGAGGCCAGCGCGTGCACGGTCGTGCAGACGCCGCAGAAGCGCTGGGTGAAGAGCCAGGCCTCACGGGGATCCCGGCCCTGCAGGATGTTCTCGATCCCCCGCCACATCTGGCCGGACGACCAGGCCTTGCTGACCTTGCCGTTCTCGACCTCCACGTCGATGCGCAGGTGACCTTCGATCCTCGTCACCGGGTCCACGACGATTCGCTTGCTCATTTCGACCCCCTATTCTGGACGGTCACCGGATCCGTGGTGCCGCTGAGTATCGGTAGCTTCTTGACCAACAGGATGTAGGCCAGGATCTCCAACGAGATCAGACCCAGCGAGACCACGATCTCGGGGATCGTGGGGAAGTAGGTCCACCCGGGCGCCGGCTGGAAGGCCACCAGGTATGCGTCGAAGCGGTACAGGGCGCCGGCCAGGATGATCATCATCGCGGCGCGGAACAACGCGCCGGGCCGGATCCGCTCCCGCTGCCCCATCAACATGAAGGCGGGGATCGCCACCAGGGCGATCTCGAGCCAGAACATCAGGCTGAGCCAGCCGGAGCCGAAGAGCAGCCCCGCCTTGCCGGCCACCAGGATGTCTCCCAGCCGCAGCACCACGTAGAGCAGCAGCACGAAGACCATCGCCTTGTTCAGCGACGCCAGCATGCCGTCTTCCCGCGTCCGGCCGAAGGCCCGGCTGGACAGGATCGACTCGATGCACACCGCCGCGTAGCCCATGCCCAGGCACGAGATCAGGAAGAGCAGCGGCAGGAAGCCCGTGTGCCACAGGCCGTGCAGCCGCGGACCGGCCAGCATGATCACCGAACCCAGCGAGGACTGGTGCATGGACGGCAGCAGCAGCCCCAGGGCGATGATCCACAGCAGCGCCTTCTTCATGAACTCGTTCAGGTTGCGGGCCAGGCCGTTGCCCGACTCCTGCCACTTCTCGAGGAAGGCCGGCGACAGCTCGATCCAGAGCACGATCACGTAGGCCATGACGCAGAGCGCCACCTCGAGCAGGGCCGAGTCCAGGTTCCAGATGCCCGCCGAGACGGGGATCTTCCAGATCAGCCACGGCCGTCCGACGTCCACCGCGATGGCGATCGCGGCGATGGTGTAGCCCAGGGCGCTGGTCAGCAGCGCCGGTCGCACCAGGGCGTGGTACTTGCCCTGGTTGAAGACGTACACGAGCAGGGCCATGGCGTAGCCGCCGCAGGCCAGCGCCGTGCCCGTCACCACTTCGAGGGCGATCCAGAGCCCCCAGGGGTAGCCGTCGCTGAGGCCCGTGGAGGGCCCGAGGCCCACCGCGAAGCGCCAGGCGATGACGGCCACGCCCACGATGGCGATCAACAGGAGGGTCACCGTCGTGCGGGTCCAGGTGGGACCGCCGACGGGAACTGCGCGTACGTGACTCATCGCTCACCCCCTTCCCCGGTGTCGTCCTTGCCGTTGGCGCGGCGGTTGCGGAGCATCACGCCGCCCAGCACCGCGTAGAGGACGACGGGCGCGATGAAGCCCTGGTAGACCCCGTGCTGCACCGTCCGGTTCAGCTGGGGCACGCCCTCTTCGCCCAGCTCGGGCAGGCCGAGCTTCTCGAAGGGCACGTGGGACAGGTACAGCACCTGGGTGCCGCCGCCGTCGTGCTCGCCGTAGATCCTGTCGACGTAGCGGCCGGGGTGGTCCTGCTGGCGCCGCTTGGCCTCGGCCAGCAGCTCCTCGTAGGGCCCGTAGATCACGGCCTGGCGCGGGCAGACCTCGCAGCAGGCCGGGGTGCCGCCCTCGGCCAGGCGATGGCTGCACAGCTCGCACTTGACGATCTTCGGCGAGGCCGACGCCCATTCGAACTTGGGCACGGTGTAGGGGCAGGCGACCTGGCAGTAGCGGCAACCGATGCAGCGGTTGGGCTCCCAGGTGACGATGCCGAACTCGCGCTTCTGGAGGGCGCCGATCATGCAGGCCCCGGCGCAGGCCGGGTCGATGCAGTGCATGCACTGCTGCTTCATGTACGAGCGCCGGTCGTCGTCCTTGTAGAGCTTGATGATGTTCTTGGTGCGGTCGTTGAGCGCCGTGGGCGCCTGGTGCAGGGGGGTCTCCCGGTTGTCCGGCTCCAGGCCGTTGGCCTCGGCGCAGGCGAACACGCAGGTCTTGCAGCCGATGCACAGCGTGGTGTCGAAGAGCATGCCCACGGCGTCGTCGGGCGCCCGGGGCTTCTCCTTGGCGAGGGCCGGCGCGGACGCCGCCACCGAAGCGGCGCCCGCGGCGGCGAGACCCTGGAGGAAGGAGCGTCTGTTGCGGTCCATGGTCTACTCCTCCTTCCGGTCGTCGTCGGGTTCCTGGTCGAGCTTGCTCGCCTTCACGGCCGCCGCGCCCAGCGCCGCGCCGACCACCGCGCCGCCCACCGCCGTGGCGGCGATGCCGACGCCGCCCTGTTCGGCATGGATGGGCGGGTAGGTGTCCGGCGGCGTGGGCCGCTCGATGTCGACGGTGTCGTGGATGGGCATGCGGAAGGCCAGCTTCTGCTCGGTGCACCCGACGCAGGGATGGCCGACCCCGATGGGCCAGGCGCCCTGCACCTCGCCGAAGTGCTGCAGCGAGCAGTTGGCGTGGGTGGCCGGCCCCTTGCAGCCCAGGCGGTAGAGGCAGTGCCCCTCGCGGTGCGCCTCGTCGCCGAACTGCAGCGCGAAGCGGCCGGCGTCGAAGTGCGGCCGCCGCGGGCAGTCCTCGTGGATGGTGCGCCCGTAGGCGAACTTGGGCCGGGCCTTGTCGTCCAGCGCCGGCAGGGTGCCCAGGGTCACGAACTGCAGCACCGTGCCCAGCAGGTTGTACGGGTTGGCCGGGCAGCCCGGGATGGTGACCACCGTCTTGTCCTTCAGGATCATGGGCGCGCCCGTGGCGCCGGTGGGGTTGGGCTCCGCGGCCGGCAGCCCGCCGAAGGAGGCGCAGGAGCCGATGGCGATGATGGCGCCGGCGTCGGCGGCGACCTCGTGGAGGATGTCCACCGCGGTGCGGCCGGCGATCTGGCAGTAGATGCCGCCGTCCTTCTCGGGGATCGCGCCCTCGACGATGCAGACGTACTTGCCCTTGTTCTCCTTCATGGCCGCGTGCAGGGCGTCCTCGGCCTGGTGGCCCGCCGCGGCGAAGAGGGTCTCATGGTAGTCGAGGGATATGAGGTCGAGGATGAGCTCGGCGACGTCCGGGTGGGCGGAGCGCAGGAGGGACTCGGTGCAGCCGGTGCACTCCTGGAAGTGCAGCCAGATCACCGACGGCTTCAGGCCCTGGACCGCCGCCTCGGCCATCTTCACCGCGGCCGTCGAGGACAGCCCCACCGCGGCTGCGGCCATCGTTATGATCTTGAGGAATTTCCTCCGGTCGAGGTCTGTATCGAGGGCTCGCTTGGTCTCCTGGAAAAGAACATCTTGCGGGTCCATGGACAGTCTCCCGGGCTTAGGTGTATATGATCGCTGACTGACTCCTCGGCGTAATCGACGTTATCGGATGGGGCGCAGTTGATTACCAGCGTCCGATTCTACCTGAAACCCGCTTGTTAAAAAAGGAAAAACCCGGTTGTTTGTCGGCATATTGAACTGGCCTGTTCGAAACTGAAAAGGCCCTTGCAGGGAGCCCCTTTACAGGCCGGGCCCCGGTTGCTAATCTCTTTCCAGAACGCGAAAAAGCGAACGTTGACGGTCCGCTCCCAGCGAGGATGGCCCCATGTCCCAAGATCTGACACTGCTCGTCGGCTCGGCAGCCTCCCTGGCGTTCCTGCACACCATCCTCGGGCCCGACCACTATCTGCCCTTCGCCGCCATGGCCCGGGCGCGCGACTGGTCCATGCGCCGGACGCTGTGGATCACGGTCCTTTGCGGCCTCGGCCATGTGCTGGGATCGGTGGTCCTGGGCGCGCTGGGCATCGCGGCCGGCATCGGCCTGCGCAGCCTGGAGATGTTCGAGAGCAACCGGGGCGAGATCGCGGGCTGGCTGCTGCTGGCCTTCGGCCTGGCCTACTTCGCCTGGGGGATGGTGCGGGCGCTGCGCAACCGGCCCCACGCCCACCATCACGTCCACCCCGACGGCACCCGCCACGAGCACGTCCACACCCACCAGGACGAACACCTCCATCCCCACGCGGAAGAGGGCAAGCGACTGGTGCCGTGGGCCCTGTTCGTCGTCTTCCTGCTCGGCCCCTGCGAACCCCTGATCCCCCTGCTGATGTTCCCCGCCGTCACCCACGGCCCGGGCGCGGTGGTGCTGGTGGCGACGGTGTTCTCGGTGGTCACCATCGTGACCATGACCAGCCTGGCGCTCTTCGCCGTCTGGGGGCTGCGCTTCGCCTGGACGCGGCGGGTGGAGCGGTTCGGGCATCCGGTCGCCGGAGCGCTGGTGTTCATGTGCGGAGCGGCGATCAAGCTAGGGCTTTAACGCCTAGGGATATACGAGGTTTTCGGGCCGGTCGCGATGGCCGGTCCCCTTGATTTTCACCCCCCCATGAACCACGATTGTAGCGGACGCCCGATCGTTCGTGCGCCCGCTCCCATACGACCAGGAGGCCCATCATGGATATCAAGATCACCCGCAACCCCAATCCCCCGAGCCCGCCCACCGGCGACTTCGGCTTCGGGGCGATCTTCACGCCCCACATGTTCCTGGTGAACTACAAGGACGGGGCCTGGCAGAACCCGCGCATCGAGCCGTACCACGACCTGGTGCTCGATCCCGCGGCCAAGGTGCTGCACTACGGGCAGGAGATCTTCGAGGGCATGAAGGCCTACGCGCGCAAGGACGAGGGCGAGGTCCACATGTTCCGTCCGGACATGAACGTCAAGCGCTTCAACATCTCGGCGGGCCGCGTCTGCCTGCCCGAGATCGATGAGGCGCTGTTCATGGAGGGCCTCAAGCGGCTGATCGACCTGGACCGCGACTGGGTGCCCGAGTCGCCCGACGCCCTGTACATCCGCCCGACGCTGATCGGCACGCAGCCGAGCCTGGGCGTGGCGTCCTCCAACGAGTTCCTGTTCTACATCATCATCGGTCCGGTCGGCAGCTACTTCGCCGGCGGCATCAAGCCCCTGCGCCTCAAGGTGGAGGAGACCTACGTACGCTCGGCCCCGGGCGGCACCGGCTTCTCCAAGACCGGCGGCAACTACGCGGCGGCCCTGCTGCCCATCAAGCTCGCCCAGGCCGAGGGCTTCGACAACATCATCTGGCTGGACGCCCTGACCACCAGCAAGGTGGAGGAGATGGGCGCCATGAACATCGCCTTCGTCTACGAGGACAAGGTGATCACCGCCCCGACCGGCGACACCATCCTCAACGGCGTCACCCGCGATTCGGTGGGCCACCTGTGCAAGGACTTCGGCCTCAACTGGGTCGAGGAAGCGCCCGTGATCGCCGAGGTCATGGCCGACGCCGAGAACGGCAAGCTGCTCGAGGCCTTCGCCTGCGGCACCGCCGCGGTGGTCACGCCCATCGGCGTGGTCCACTTCCAGGGCAAGGACTACCAGATCGGCCACGGCCAGGAGGGCGACGTGACGCGCAAGCTGCGCACCTCCCTCTGCGAGATCCATACCGGGACCAGCGAGCTGCATCCGGAGTGGATCGAGACGGTTCCTCGGTTCGAATACGTGTAGGGACGGGCGGTCTTGGGGGCCCCGGCGGATGCCGGCCCCCCTTTTTCGTTTCAGGCAGATTCGATGCCGGATGGGTTCCACTGCGAACCGGGATTCGGAGATCCCGACGGCAGCACCTCGCACTCCGTTCCGTGCTGCCCAGCTACTTGAGCAAGGTCATCGTCCGCATCGCCGTACCCCCCGCTGTTTCCAGCCTGTACATGTAGACGCCCGAAGGAAGATGGCGGCCACGCCCGTCCCGTCCATCCCAGGTCGTCGCATGGCGACCGCCGCTCCGTCGCTCGTCGAGGAGGGTGCGCACGAGAACACCGCGCATGTCGAAGACCTGCAGGCAGACTTCCCCGTCTCGACTCAGCTCGAAGGAGATGCTCGTGCTCGGATTGAAGGGGTTCGGCGTGTTCTGGCTCAGCCCGGCCCAGATCCGTTCGGGCGGCGCCGACGTCGGCGTGGCCAGGTTGAAGATCACTTCGACCCCGCGCAACTCGATCTCGTCCCAGTTGGTGCCGTGAAGGCCCGTCTGGAGGAACACGAGGTTCGTTCCGTCCGCGACCACGCTCGAAATGTCGGTCATCGACGGCGTCCACAGGTTGCACCCGCGGCCGCTGATGGGCATGGGGCCGAAGGGCTGCCCGTTGACCTCGATGACCGAGTTCTCGAATTCGACGTCGGTCCCCTCGAAATACAGGTACGCATTCACGACATCCTCCGGCAGGTCGAACAAGAAGCCCTTCGAATGGCCGTCGGGTGACAGGGTGCAGTTGCCGCCTCCATCGCCCAGCGCGAAACCGGGCGAGAGCTGGACCGCGCGGGCATAGGTCACTTCGATGTCGCGCAGGTCGATGTCGTCCCAGTTGGATCCGTTGATTCCGGTCTGGAGGAAGAGGTCGTTAGAGCCGGTTGCCACGACGTCGGACACGTCGACCCTGAACTCGGTCCAGAGATCGCAGCCCGATCCCGTGATCGGCATCGATCCGATCGAGGAGCCGTTCACTTCGACGACAGAGTTCGTGAACTCCACGTCGGTGGCCTCGAATACGACCGTGACCCTGATCGCGTCATCGGGGAGCTCGAACTGGAAGAGTTCGGACGTCTGGTAGGGATAGTATCCACAGTTGCCCCCGCTATCGCCGAGGGCGAGCGTGCTCGAGAGGCCGATGACGTCCGCGGACGCGAGGCCCGAACACAGAACGGCGAGCAGGGCGCAGGCGAACAGGGTCCTTGCGAGCTTCTCTTTCGTTCTAGACCCGGAGCGGCGCAGGAGGATGGGCGACCGGCCGCCCGATACGTCATTCATGACGCTCGAAACCGATGACGACTTACCGATCCTTGAATTGTTGCGCATGTCTTGTCCTTCCCGTTGGAATCCCAGGTGACAGGTGAAGCCGGGACGATCCGGCGTTTCGAAACCACCCTGAATCCTCAAGGAGCGGCCCCCGTGGCCACAAGCGCATGAATCGGCAAGCACCGGCAAGGGTGGCGATCTATCCGTTTGCATGGAAACGGGTTAAGAAATATACTCGCGCTTCGATTCCGTACTGGACTCGGACACGGCATCCACGAAAGCCATGAACCGCAAAATAGAAAAGAACATCGCCCTTCCCGACGGTTTCGCAGCGACGGTCGGCGACCATCGAGCCCGGCTTCGCCTGACGAAGGCCGAACTCGCGCAGAAAAGCGACCTCTCGATCCGCACGATCCAGGATCTCGAAGCCGGACGCCGGACCCGCGTCCAGGAGAAAACCCTCCTGTTGCTGTCCGACGGGTTGGAAACGACCGTCGACGTGCTGCTGGGTCATTTTCGGGCCGAAGATCCCGGAGAGGTCGATGACCCGGGGGAGTACTCGGCCCCGAGTTCCATCAGGCATCACCCGGTCTTCATGGCAGCGATCGTATTCGTGGCTGTCGTGGTAGTCACCCTGATCGGCCTGCACTGGAGTCGTTCGCATGCCCAGTGGACCCTCGAAGACAGGCATCTCGTCGTCCAGGGCGCCTTGTTCGGAGAGAAGCTGTGGGATTCCGGAGAGCATCCCCGCGTGTCCGCGTGCATCGAGTCGCCCTGGAACCCCGCGCACCTGCTCGTCGGACTGGGGTCGAGGCTGGACTCGGGCGGGCGACTGCTTTGCCTCGATCTCGTCGATGCCGATACGCTCTGGGTGCTGAAACCGGATGTCGACACCGCCGTGAGCGTCTTCGGGCCCGAGGACGTTCTTGGCGCGAACTTCAACTGCAGGTTCATCACTTCGGGCGACCTCGACGGTGACGGCGTCACCGAGGTCGTGGCGGGATTCAATCATGGGCGCAACTACCCGCAAGTGATCTGTGTTGTCGATGCGGATGGGCGCCAGACGTCGCAGTACTGGAACCGCGGCCATCTAGAGCAGCTCCTCGTCGCCGACATGGACAAGGACGGCCGTGACGAGATCCTGGCGGCCGGCACCAACAATGCATCGGCCTACCAGGGGGCCACGGTGATCCTCCTGGACGAGGACCATCGCAACGGAGCCTCCGTCGATCCGCGCTCCCCGCCCAGAAACGAGGCCTCCGACGGCTCGCTCGTTCGTCTCGTCATGCCGAGCTTTCCTCCGGCTTACATGGACATCCTGAAATCCGAACGCCTGGCGGCCTCGAACCTCATGCTGTTCACGGGCCCGGATAACGAGACCCTGATCACCGTGAGCGTCGGCGTTCGGACCGACAGCAAGCTCGTTGTTCAATTGGACGAGAGTCTTCGCCCCCTCGGTTGCAGTCCCGAGGACGCCTTCAGAGAGCTCATTCGAGGCGAGTGGCCCGATTCGTTGCGTGTCGGGACGGGGCCCTTGGACCCAGCCTGGCGGGCGGTTTGGCTCTCCAGGGCCAGGTTGTTCGGTGCCTATGGCGCCGTGAAGGCCTCAGGATCCTGAGTCCATGAATACCGACCGATTCGACATGTAGGATCCCGATGGCGATCGGGGTCCCACAGCCGTCCCTCCGTCGACATGCCGTCCACATCACATGAGTGCGAGCAGGTCGGCATGGGCGAGCGCCGCATCACGCCGCAGGTCGAGAAGGGCGTGCCGCGCGGCCATGAAGTCCCGCTTCGCCAGCAGCACCTCGGTGAGACCGGTGTCGCCGGCGTCGAAGGCGGCCTCGGCGGCCGACAGGGCGGCGCGGGCCGCGGGAGCCACGGTGTTCGCGTAGAGGTCGGCGCCGCGCGACGCGGCCTCGAACTCGGCGTGAGCGCGACGGAGGGCGGTCTCGAGGTCGCGTTTGGCGGCCTGGGCCAGGTGGGCCTCGGCGCGGGCGGCGGCCTTGGCCGAGGCGAGGCGGGCGCCGCCGCGGTCGAACAGGGGCAGGTCGACCCGGACACCCACGTCGAAGGACTCGCCGTCCGGAGCGGTGCGCAGGCCGGCCTCGATCTCCAGGTCGGGGATGCGCCGGCGCGAGGCCTCGTCGGCGATGGCGGCGCGCTCGGCGACGCGGCTGGCGGCGACCCGGGCCGCGGGCATCTCGTCCAGGTGTTTCAGCAGGGTTTCGAGATCGATCGTGAGCGGGCTCATCCCGCCGACCACCGGGGCGGTCGGCGCACCGCCGGCGCCGATG
>CAZSNA010000099.1:0-11830 GCA_964607825.1 uncultured Fibrobacteraceae bacterium
GTTCGCGGGCTGCGCCAGCGCCGAGCTGCTGCCCGCCGCCCAGGCCCGGCTGCTGGCCCTGCTGCGGGCCGCCGGCGTCGACGTCGACGTGCCGGCGGGTCAGGACTGCTGCGGCGCCCTGGCCGCCCACACCGGCTCGCCGCACCGGGCCGAGGCCCAGCGGGCCCGTAACCGGTCCGTCCTGGCCGAGCGGGTCACCGCGGCCGACGCCCTGATCGTCGAGGCGGCGGGTTGCGGCCTGGAACTGTCGGCGTATCCCGATCCGGTGGGCGCCGCGGCCGTCGACGCCGCGGTCTATCTGGCCGACCTGCCCCTGCCGGACCTGCGCGAGGTTCCGCTGAAGGTGGCCTACCACGATCCCTGCCACGCCCGTCACGGCCGGGGGATCGTCGAGGCGCCGCGCCGCCTGCTGGCGCGCCTGCCGGGCGTGACGGTCATCGAGCCCGAGGAGGCCGACGTGTGCTGCGGCAGCGGCGGCGCCTACACCCTGCGCCATCCGGAGCTCTCGGCGGTTATGGGCCGGCGCAAGGCCGGATACCTGGCGGCTACCGGGGCCGACGCGGTGGTCACCTCCAACCCGGGCTGCCTCGGCCAGATCGCCGGGGCCCTGGCCGCGTCGGGCCGGCGACTTCCCGTGCTTCCCCTGACCGACCTGATCTGGTACGCGACGCTGAGCTGAGCGAGCTCGGACACGACGACGGGGAGGCCGCGGCCTCCCCGTCGTTCGTCGTTCATCGGTGTCGGGTCTAGCGGTAGAGCGTCTTGACGTCGCCCCAGGTCCCGTCCTCGTTGGCGACGACTTCCGAGTAGATGCGGATCGAGTTGCCCGAGACATGGCCCTCGCAAGAGGACACGGCCAGCCTGTCGACCATGACCCCGTCCACGCCCCAGTCCATGACCATGACCTCTTCCTGGCTGACGAAGTCGTTGGTGTCGGTGCCCACCGTCGCAGCGCCCTCGTAGGCGAAGCACATGGTGCAGCCGATGCCACAGTAGTCGGTCACGTCGATCTCGACGCGGTAGATGCGGTAGGCCTGGTCGAACAACACCACCAGACGCGCCGGCGCCAGGAAGACGCCCGTGTTCAGGGGATCGCCGAAGTCGAACCAGCAGCTGCCGGCGCCGCAGGCGTCCTCGTCGGTGGTGAAGGTGACCATGCAGTCGACGCCGTCCTCGACCCAGATGTCGCCGCAGTCGACGTCCGGCTGGGTGTCGAAGGTGATGGTGTTGACGACCTGGGCGGTCAGGGGCGAGGCGAGCAGCAGGATGAGGATGATCCAGAGAGTGCGATAGCATTTAATGGGTGGCCTCCCTTCGAAGCGAGCGGACTGGACTCTATCTCCAGTGGCGGGCGAACCACGAAAGCCGGTATTTGAATGATGGGGATCATAGCATCTCGGATATGCCATGGGACGGACGGAATTGCTGAAAACAGCGAATGTGGTGATCATGCAAAAGGAGAGGCGAAATCAATTATCTCGCATAATGATATGTTGTTGCCGGCGGCTGAGCCGGCGCCGGGGAGCGCTGGTCTCCGCCCACCTCGGCGGTTCCGCGACGCCCTCGCCCCGGGCGTCGGGCCGCCGTTCGCAACCTCAGTCGCAGTCGGGCGTCACCTCCACGACGGCGCCGGTGAACCGACTCAATCCCCAGGCCAGGCTGTCCGGGCTCGGACCGCTGCAGTTGCCGCCGCCCCCGGTCAGGAAGAGGAAGATCTCCGAACCCGTCTCGTAGGAATAGGCGGGCCATGACGGGCCGTGGAAGGTGTGGCTGGTGCCGTAGTATCCCGTGTGATCGACGTAGTCGTACATGTGCACCGTGTAGCCGTTCGCACCGCCGACCTTGGGGAAGCGCACGTAGACGCCCCAGCTACACATCTGCGTCTCCGGGTCGAAGGTGTGCTCGCCCCAGATCTCTCCGCCGTAGGTCTCCTGCGCGCCCACGTCCACGTACACGACCGCCGTATCCACCGGCGAGATCGTGCCGTCGATGTCGCGGCTGGCGATGCACAGCAGCTCGCCCGTGCCGCCGGCGTCGAAGCTGGTGAACGTGGCGGTGCCGTCGGACTCCAGGTCCCAGCTGCCCGTCTGTCCGGAGGGGCCGTCCAGCGTGCCGGGGGCGCCCGCGCTGCGCCACGCCCAGACGACCACCTCGTCGCCGGTATAGGGCGGAACGATCGTCGGTTCGAGGGTCAGCTCTGCTTCTCCGCAGAAACCCAGCGAGTCGGGCAGCACGACCTCGCGCCGGGTCACCGTCACCGGCACCGTGTCGGCCGCGATGAAGGTGGTGTCGCCGCCCACGCTGTAGTAGACCGCGCAGCTCACCTCCTCCACGCCGGCCACGCCCAGGTCGGCCTGGTAATAGCAGTAGTCGTAGCTGCTGAGGAACTCGGTGCTGCGGGCCGAGGGGTCGGCCGGGTTGATCAGGTAGCCCGCCTCGCCGGCGCAGAACCAGCGGAAGGCGTAGGCGGCGCCGGTCGGCGGGCCGCCGGTGTCGTCGTCCAGGCCGCAGTCCAGGCGCTGGCTGTTGTGGACCTCGATCTCGGACGTGTGGGGGATGATGTTGATCACCGGCGCGGTGACGTCGACGGTCCAGGAGTCGGCCTGACGGCATTCCTCGAACTGGACGCCCATGGCGATGTTGTCGAAGAGCACCCCGACGATGTCCAGGTAGGCGGTGATCTGCAGGAAGCCCTTGACCGAGTCGAGGATGTTCACCACCTGGTCGGCGTCGAGGCTAGAGGCCACCAGGGACTGGGTCAGCAGGCTGACCGTCCGGTTCTGCAGCTCGCCGTTGGTCAGGGCTGAACTCATCAGGGCCAGCACGGCGTTCCACAGGTCGCGGTCGCGCAGGGCCTGCACGCAGTCCGGCACGTTCAGCGCGACGAACTGCACGTAGGTGTTGACGGCCGAGGTCGTCGAGCCGCCCAGCAGGCCGTCGAGGGGCATGTCGTCGCCCACCGCGCCGGCCATGTTCATCACCATGGGCAGGAAGTAGTCCATGGCCACGCACTTGAGCGAGACCCATTCGCCGGCCTCCCACTCGGCGGAGGTGTAGGCCGACGGATCGGCCGCGGGGTGGAGGCCGAAGCCCAGCAGGTTGACCCGGTAGTGGGTGATCTTGGCGTCCGGATGGACCGGCAGCTCGTAGGGGCCGCGTTCCACCGGCGTGTAGGCGATGCCGCCGGTCACCAGGTAGCCGACTATGGTGCTCAGCACGCCGCCGAAGCCGTCGACGGGCGGCACCTCCAGCTTGATTATCGCGGAGTCGGGGTTCAGCGGGGTGCGCACGTCGTCGACGTCGGTCCAGGCGTCCTTCCAGATGAAGGCGACGCCCCGACGCCGATAGCTGTTCCTGAGCGTCGTCTTGTTGATGCCGCCCTGGTTGAGCACCTGCATACCGCTGCGCATGACGTCCGGTGCGATGATTAGGCTCTTGTCGTCCTCCTCTGCGAGCAGGGCGTCCACGACGGCCTGCAGGGCCGCGTGGAGCGCCGAGCTCTCGTCGGCCAGGCCACCCGGATTCGCGGCCACAACCTCGTCCAGGGCGGCGACGAGCCCGTCGAGTTCGGCGTCCAGGTCCGCGATCGCCTCGCGCATCCCGGTGCGGCTGCCCGCCGGTAGCATCCAGGCGCCCAGGGCGTGCCAGAGCAGGACCTCGGCGGTGGTCCGCGTATCGATGCGCGTCGCGTCGTCGCCGAACCAGGCCATCAGCAGCGGTCCGTCAGCGCCCCGCGCCACGACGAGCTGGCGGTCGTCCCGGAAGCACTCCAGCGAGAAGCCGCCGTCGCCGTCGCAGGCGACGGTGGCATGGCTGTTGAGCACCTCCAGCTCTGCCGGATCACCCGGCCAGCCGGCCGGCAGGCCGAGGGTCCCGTCCACGGTCTCGGTGGGCTCGGGCTCGGGCGTCGGGGCTGCGGGATCGTCGCCGCCGCAGCCGGCGAGCCAGACGACGGACAGGAAGAGGAACAGGGCGAAGGGCGGGACGAATCTCGGTTCGGGCATGAGCCGGCCTCCGGGGAACTCGAGTTCGAGCGACTAAACCACTGGACGCCTTCAAGTATGGTCTGATGCGTTACGCAGCCGTTACGCGGGGGGTTGACAGGGTGAATCATTAATGATAACTTAATCGCGATGTAGTGATATTGGCTCCCACCCGCAGAGGCGGATCTTGACGACAGACCCGGCGAATCCGGCCGATATCTTCAGGACCCTCGGGGATCCCACGCGCCTGCGTCTGCTGCGCCTGCTCGCCCAGGGGGAGCTGAACGTCCAGGAGATGGTGCAGATCCTGGGCATGAGCCAGGCCGGCGTCTCCCGTCACCTGAAGACCCTGCGCGAGGCCGGCTGGCTGGAGCAGCGCCGGGAGGGGACCTGGAGCTGGTACGCCTTGACGTCGGGCGATGACTTCGCCGACGGCGCGGCCCTGCGCGAGGTGGGGCTGGCGGCCGCGGCGCGCGTGCCCGAGGCGCCCGCCGACGACGCGGCCCTGCGGACCGTGCTGGCCGATCGCGACCGTCGCTCCGGCGACTTCTTCGCGGGGATCGCCGAGACCTGGGATCAGATCCGGCCCGCCTTCGAGCATACCGACGTGCAGGCCGGCGCCGTGGGCGCCCTGGTTCCGCCGGGGCTCGAGGTGGTGGACATCGGCACCGGCACCGGCGCGCTGCTGCCGCTGCTGGCGGCCACCGGCGCGCGCGTGACCGCGGTGGACGCGTCGGACGCCATGCTGGCGCGGGCCCGCGCCCTCTGCGCGCGGGAGGGGCTCGACGACGTCGTCTTCGAGACGGCGGACATCCAGGCCCTGCCCTTCGCCGCCGACCGCTTCGACGCCGCCTACTGCTCCATGGTGCTGCACCACGTGGCGCGGCCGGAGCGGGCGATCGCTGAGATGGTCCGGGTGGTCAGGCCCGGCGGCAAGGTGGTGGTCATGGCCTTCACCCGCCACAACCTGGCCTGGCTGCGCGAGGAGCTGGCCCACCGGCGGCTGGGCTTCGCGCGGGAGGAGATCGAGGAGCACTTCGAGCGGTCGGGGCTGAGGCTCCACCGCTGGCTGGACCGCGGGCTCGCCCAGCTGGCGACCGCCCGCGATACGCTGCCGCCCGAACTGCGCGGCCGCGACGAGGATTGGCCCGACGTCTTCCTGGCCGTCGGGACCAAGACGTAGATCGAGTCGACGAACGGGGCCCGTCCCCATAACCGAGAGAGACGGAGGAGAGATGAGCACCAAGCTCGCCGAAGGCACCAACTACAAGGTCGCCGACCTGGGCCTCGCCGCCCAGGGCCGCATGAAGATCGACTGGGCCGAGACCCGCATGCCCGTGATGATGGCCCTGCGCGAGGAGCACGCGAAGCTGCAGTCGCTGAAGGGCATGAAGATCGCCGGCTGCCTGCACGTGACCAAGGAGACGGCCGTGCTGATCGAGACCCTCGCCGCCGCCGGCGCCGAGATCTCCTGGAGCGGTTGCAACCCCCTGTCCACCCAGGACGACGTGGCCGCCGCCCTGGCCGAGGCCGGCACCTCGATCTACGCCTGGCACGGCATGGACACCGACGAGTTCTACTGGTGCATCGACCGCACCCTGGACTTCGAGCCCACGCTCACGCTGGACGACGGCGCCGACCTGATCTTCTCGGTCCACAACCGCCACCCGAACCTGATCCCGGGTATCGTCGGCGGCACCGAGGAGACCACCACCGGCATCCACCGCCTGCGCGCCATGGCCGGCGACGGCGCCCTGAAGTACCCGGTCATCGCCGTCAACGACGCCGAGACCAAGTGGGACTTCGACAACGTCTACGGCACCGGCCAGTCGAGCATCGACGGCATCATCCGCGCCACCAGCGTGCTGCTGGCGGGCAAGAACTTCGTCGTGGCCGGATACGGGCACTGCGGCAAGGGCTGCGCCATGCGCGCCGCCGGCCTGGGCTCCAACGTCATCGCCACCGAGGTGAAGGCCACCGCCGCCCTGAAGGCCACGCTCGACGGCCACGAGGTGCTGCCCATGGACGAGGCCGCCCGCCTCGGCGACGTCTTCATCACCGCCACCGGCATGAAGGACGTCATCGTCAAGCGCCACTTCGAGGTCATGCGCGACGGGGCCGTCGTCTGCAACACCGGCCACTACGACTGCGAGATCAACATCGACGATCTCGAGTCCCTGGCCGTGTCCAAGCGCGAGATCCGGCCCAACTGCGAGGAGTACGTCATGGCGGACGGGCGCAGGATCTACCTGCTGGCCCAGGGCCGCCTGGTGAACCTGGCCGCCGCCGAGGGGCATCCCTCCGAGGTGATGGACATGAGCTTCGCCAACCAGTTCCTCAGCATGGTGCGGCTGGCGCAGGAGGGGAAGGACCTGTCGGTCGACGTGCACGACATCCCCGAGTCCCAGGACCAGGAGATCGCGGGCATCAAGCTCAGGAGCATGGGCATGTCCATGGACGTGCTGACCGAGGAGCAGATCCGCTACGCGGACGACTACTCGGCCGGCACGTAGGCGACGGAACGCGAGTCCGGGCAAGAAGAGAGGCGGGTCCCCTCGGGGGCCCGCCTCTCGTATTCCGGTCGCACCGTGCGGAGCCTAGATCCCGACCACCAGACCCAGCGTCAGGTTCCAGAAGTGCGTGTTGGTCCAGTAGTAGCTGTCGTTGACCGGCGACTGCAGGCCCTCGTACTTGATCTCGTCGCCCGTCAGCACGTAGCCCCAGAAGAGCGACAGGTCCAGGTTGATCTTCTCGCCGAGGCGGTACTCGGTGCCCATGCCCATGCCGGCGCCGAAGTCGGAGCCCTCGATGCGCTCGTCCTGGTAGGAGATGACCTCGCTGCCGCGCCCGTTCGACTCCAGGGCCCAGTCCATGTACAGCACGCCGGCCCGCAGGTAGGGGTTGAACCTGGACTCCTCGGACACCAGCTTGCCGCCGAAGTAGGCGGTGAGGCCCACGTTGAAGCCGTCCAGCCGCAGGAAGTTGTCGGGGTTGATGGGCGCGCCCTCGAAGCGCGTGTTGATGTCCGCCATCTGGGGCATCCGGTTGTCCACCAGGGGGAAGCCGCCGCGCTGGGCGCCCACCGAGAGGCACAGGCCGTCCAGGATGTAGACCCTCAGGTCGGCCGCCAGCCCGAAGCCGGCGCCGGTGAGATCGTTGATGTCGTAGATCTCTTCCTTGAGGATGTTGATGGGGATCATGTGGGACGCCGAGGCGGACAGCGCCAGCACGTACGGATGGCGCGCGCGCCCGGTGTCGACCTCCTCTTGCACCTCGCTGGCCGAGAGCGAACCGGCTTCCTGGGCGTAGGCGGAGACGGTGCCGAGCAGGAGTATCAGCAGACAGGACGCCGCCAGGCCGACGGGCGGCCGGGAGTCAGCGTGGACCGAACGCATACGTGCGCTCCTTTCCGAGAGATCGTTTCCATAAGCGCGCATGGAATATACAGCTTCAGGAAAGGCTTGTCCAATGCCGATCCCCCGGGGCGACCAGATGGAGGCTTGCTCTGGGCGCGCAGAAGATGTATCATAATTCGCTGTAAGGCTTAAAGCCTGACAGCAATGTCGGTGCGGTCCCAGGCAGTCAGGACTCGCGACTGCAAGCGGCCGACGGACCGTTCCGGAGATCGAGTCGCCTCCGGGGCAAATCGTCATCGCCCGCATCGGCTATCAACATCCTGGGCCGGCCCGCCTGGCGGAGTTCGGCCCAGGATTGTATTCCGCCCGTTCCACGGGTTTCCGGAGGCTGCCATGTCCCCCGCGTCCACCGGCCGACCGTCCGTCGATCTGCTCCGCGCCCTGCCCAAGACCGACCTGCACGTCCATCTGGACGGCTCGTTGCGTCCGGCCACCATCCGGGAGCTGTCCGCCGCCCGCGGCCTGTTCCCCGACTTCCGCACCGACGAGGACGTGCGCGCGGTCTGCCAGGTGGGGGAGCGCTGCGAGAGCCTCGAGGATTACCTGAAGGTCTTCGACATCACCCTGCAGATGATGCAGCGGGCCGACGAGCTGGAACGCATCGCCTTCGAGCTGGCCGAGGACGCCCACTACGAGAACGTGCGCTACCTCGAGGTGCGCTACTCGCCGATGCTGCACACGCGCGAGGAGCTGACCCTCGACGAGATCGTCGCGGCCGTGCAGTCGGGACTCGACCGGGCGCGTCGGCGTTACGGCGTGCTGTCGGGACAGATCATCTGCGGCATCCGTCACATCCCGCCCGAGTCCTCCCTGGAGCTGGCCGAGCTGGCGGTGCGCTGGAAGGGGCGCGGCGTGGTGGCCTTCGACCTCGCCGGCGCCGAGAAGGACTTCCCGGCCAAGGACCACCTGCAGGCCTTCTACACGGTGCTCAACGCCAACCTGCCGGTCACCGTGCACGCGGGGGAGGCCTTCGGCCCCGAGTCCATCCACCAGGCGGTGCACTACTGCGGCGCCAACCGCATCGGCCACGGCACGCACCTGGTCGAGGATCCCGAGCTGACCCGGTGGGTCAACGACAAGCGCATCGCCATCGAGGTCTGCCTGGCCAGCAACATGCAGACCCGCGCCATCGCGAGCTGGGACGAGCACCCCATCCGCCACTTCTTCCAGGAGGGGCTGCGGGTGACCATCAACACGGACAACCGGCTGGTCTCCGGCACCGACGTCACCCACGAATACGAGCTGGCCGTCACGCACTACGACCTCAACGAGGTGCAGATCTCCAAGATCATCCTCGACGGCTTCAAGAGCGCCTTCCTGCCCCTGCAGCAGAAGGCCCGCCTGATCAATCGGGTACTGGGGGAGTGCGAGGCCCTGGGCGTGACCGTCGGCGGCGTGATAGACAGCCGCTGGAGAGCCCACGCCTGATTCGCCCAGGCCCTGTCCGAGGGTCTCGGACGGGGCCTGGGCGAATCCCTCCTAGATGAACCTATCCAGGTAGCGCGTGACCAGGAGTACTGCGTCGATGAGGCCCCAGATGACGAGGGCGATGTACATCCAGGTCTCGTGCTGGGCCGACGTGAAGCGCGCGACGCGCACCCGCCAGATGGTCAGCAACACCAGCCAATAACCCAGTACCAGCATCAGCGGGCCCAGGGGCGCGTTCCAGGTCGCCACGGCGCGCAGCAGGCAGGCCACGGCGATCACGCCCAGGACCAGCGCCAGGTCGAGGGCGCGGCGCGCGCCGAGGGCCGTGCTCAGGGTGCGGTCGCCGCGGGCGCGGTCGTCCTCGAGCTGATAGAGCTGGGTCAACGGATAGAAGGAGCCGAACAGGGCGGCGAAGCCGGCCACGAGCCACCAGCTCTGTGCCGCGGGCGCTGCGGGGTCGGCGTAGGCCAGGGCCTGGCCCGTCAGCAGGCCCGCCAGGGTGGTGCCGCCGCCGTAGCCGAGCATGTTGATGGCCAGGTCCGCGCCCGGCACGCCCTTCAGGCGGGGGCGGGGGCGCGAGTAGAGCACCGAGAACAGGACGCAGACGGCGGCCAGCAGCGCGTAGCGCGCGTCCACGATGGCGGCCAGGGGCACCGCCGCGGCCATCAGCAGCAACCCGGCCGCGGCCAGGTGCCGCGGCGGACGCGGGGGGTTCCGCAGGTAGGCCACGTCGGTGGTGTCGCGGTCCCAGGCGCTGTTGTAGGCCAGGGTGCCGCCGTTGAGGCAGACCACCCAGGCCAGCCAGGCCACCACGCCGCCCTGGATCCACAGCCCCGGACCGGGCATCAGCAGGCGGCGGATCGAATGGGTCATGATCAGCTCGTGCATTTCCGGGGCGCAGAGCACGCCGACGGCGAACTGGGCCGTGAGGATGGGCCACTGGGCGGGACGTGTGAACAGGATGTAGTCGAAATCGGGCCCGAAGAGCCTACGGCCCAGCCTGCGCGTACGATGCACGGCGCACCCCCCCGTTCACGGCGACGGCCCGGGCGATCTGCGCCTCGAACCAGGCCAGGTCGAAGTCGGCGTCCACGCACATGCGCTTCATGCCGGTCAGGGGGGACAGCAGGGCCGGGGTCTCGGGCACGCTGCGCAGGGCCTTGACCAGACGGTCCTCGCAGGCGGTGGCGATGATCAGGTCGGGCCGCTCGCGGCGGGCCATGGCGTAGGCGATGTGGCTGCGGAAGGCGACCAGCGCCCTCACGCCGTGGGCTTCGGCGATGCGCGCCAGGTCGCCCAGGGCGCAGTCGCGGCACGCGAGGCAGGCGTCCAGGGTTCCTTCGGGACCCGGCGAGCAGCACTTGCGTTTCACGCAGCGCGGCAGGATCAGCAGCACCGTGTCGGCGCCGTGGCGGTCCAGGTGGCCCTGGACGCGGCGGTTGTTGTCGGCGACCAGGCGATGGATCAGGCGGGTCTCGTCCAGGCGCAGCACGGACATGGCGCCGCGCAGCCCGGCCACCGCGCCGCGGAAGAGGACCCACTGCCAGGGGGAGACCCAGCTCACGGCGCGGCCTCCTCGAGTCGGAGCCAGCGGCGACGCAGCTCGAAGGCCATCAGGGCGAAGCTCACAGCGGCGTTGAGGGATTTCTTGGCCCCGGCCATTGGGATCTCCACCGCGACGTCGATGCGGTCGAGGACGGCCGCCGACACGCCCTCGACCTCGTGTCCCACCACGAAGCAGACCGGGAACCCGCAGTCGAAGCGGTCGTAGGGCTCGGCGGCGGCGGTCTGCTCCAGGGCCACGATCGTCACGCCGCGCGCCCGCAGGTCGTCCGCCGCCTCCTCGGGTCGTCGCCAGTAGTCCCAGGGCACCGTGGCGGTGGCGCCCAGGGCGGTCTTCTCCATGTCCGGTCGCGGGGGCGTCCCGGTCATGCCGCAGAGGTAGAGGCCGCCCAGGTTGGCCGCGTCCGCCGTGCGGAACATGGAGCCCACGTTGCCGACCCCCCGCACGTTGTCCAGCAGGGCGTAGACGGGCAGCCGCTCGCGGCCCGGCAGCTGTTCCGGGGTGAGGCGGTCCGAGGGTCTCGGGAAGGGCGTGCGGTCTGGACGCATGGGGCTCGCTCGGCTCGAGGTGCGCGGTCGGGCGACGGACCGACTCATCATGGAGAAAACCGCCCGATTTGGCAAGACGCCAACGCGACCGGATTAGGGGTCAACCCGCGGTCGGCGGGGTCGATAGATACCTGGACGGACCTATTGCCGACGCGGACGGATCCCGTGGGTATTCGGAACGACGAACGGGTACTACTGCGCATGAAACGAAGAACGCTGTCCCTGTGCATGATCGCCAAGGACGAGGAAGCGACCATCGGGCAGGCCATCAAATCGGCCCTCGCCGTGGTGGACGAGATCGTGGTGGGCGACACCGGCTCCAGCGACAACACGCGTCTGATCGCCGAGGGCTACGGCGCCCGCGTGATCGACGTGCGCTGGGAGGACGATTTCGCCGCCGCCCGCAACGCGGTCCTCGCCGAGGCGCGCAGCGACTGGATCCTGGTGCTCGACGCCGACGAGCGTCTGCAGCCTGTCCGACCGGTCGAGCTCCAGAAATACCTGTCCGACGGCAGCGCCGCCGGCTATCGGGTGGCCCTGGCCGAGTCCGACGGGGCCCGCGAAGAGGAGGCCGACGACCAGGTCCGCCTCTTCCGCAACCATCCCTACGTGCGCTATTGCTACCCCGTGCACGAGACCATCGAGGTGGCCCTGGAGAACTGGGCCGGCTCGCGGAAGCTGGAGATCCGGCCGAGTCCGCTGCTGATCGTCCACGACCGCAGCGACGAGAGCCGCCACGGCGGCCGTCACGAGCGCAACCGGCGCCTGCTGCGCGAAGCCGTCGACGAGTATCCCTACGAGCCCTACTTCGCGTACCGTCTGGCCCTGGAGACCCTGTCCATGCTGGAGGACGAGGTCCTGCCGGTGGCGGGGCTCCACAAGACCGCGGCC
>CAZSNA010000100.1:0-11502 GCA_964607825.1 uncultured Fibrobacteraceae bacterium
GTCGTGGCCCTGAACCACGCCAACAAGGCCCGGACCCACAACCTGCTGCTGCGCGACTCGGGGGCCGTCGGCCTGCTGACGCGCGGCCGCGAGGCGCGGGCCCTGCCCGAGATAATCGCCGACTGCCCGGACCTGAAGTTCGCGATGACGGACAAGCGCAACCCCAGGTGGGAGCTGCCCGCATCCTGCGACCAGCTCACCCCGGCCGACGTGGAGGCCGCGGGCGAGTTTACACGTGTCAACGTGGCCCCGGCCGACCTCGCCGCCATCCTCTACACCAGCGGCTCCACCGGCACCCCGCGCGGCGTCACCCTGGCCCACGGCAACCTCACGGCCAACACCGAGCAGATCCTCGCCTATCTGCCCCTGCAGGCGGACGACGCGGTCTGCTGCGTGCTGCCCTTCCACTACAGCTTCGGCAACTCGCTGCTGCTGACCCACACGGCGGTCGGCGGGCGCGTGGTGATCGACAACCGCTTCGCCTTCCCCCAGAAGGTGCTGGAGACCCTCGAGGCCGAGCGCTGCACGGGCTTCTCCGGCGTACCGAGCCACTACGCGATCCTGGCGGCCAAGAGCGACTTCCTCGACAGGCCCCACGAGCACCTGCGCTACCTGACCCAGGCCGGGGGCGCCATGTCGCCGGCCCTGCAGCGGAAGATCCGCGACGCGCTGCCGGAGCGGATCGAGGTGTACGTGATGTACGGCCAGACCGAGGCCTCGGCGCGCCTGTCCTGGCTGCCGCCCGACCGTCTGGCCGGGAAGTACGGCTCGATCGGTGTGGGCATCCCCGGCGTGGATCTGCGCGTGCTGCGTCCCGACGGCAGCGAGTGCGACGTGGACGAGCAGGGCGAGATCGTCGCCGCCGGCCCCAACATCATGCAGGGCTACTGGAACGATCCCGACGAGACCGCCGAGGTGCTCTTCCCCGACGGCCTGCACACCGGCGACCTGGCCTATCGCGACGCCGACGGCTTCATCTTCATCGTCGACCGCGTGAAGAACATGATCAAGGCGGGGGCGAACCGGGTCAGCGCCAAGGAGATCGAGGAGGCGCTGCTGGAGCTGGACGGCGTGGTGGAGGCCTGCGTGGTCGGCGTGCCCGACGAGCTGCTGGGGGAGGCCATCGAGGCCTGGATCGTGACCGGTGACGGCGCCGAGCTCGACGAGCAGACCGTGCTGCGGCACTGCAACGCGAACCTGGCGCAGTTCAAGGTGCCGCGGGCGGTGCACTTCGTGGAGGGGCTGCCCAAGAACTCCTCGGGCAAGGTGCTCAAGGCGGAGTTGCGGATGGGGTCCTGATACGACCTACCGATGAAGGCGCGGCAAGGGGATCACCCATCTTATCAGCGGACGCGCCAACGACTTGTGCGAGATGTTATATTCAAGATCACCGCCAGAGAGTCCCTATTCAGTTGTGATATCAGGCTTTATGTGCTGTTCGGGGCACTGTTTCAGAATGTAGCCACTATTTACACCGTCACGAACAATCAAACTCAAGCCGGGGGCGCGAGGGCCGAAGTAAGGAATCGCCTTACGAATTGTCACTCGCCCAAGGAGTCGCTCCATGCCCTCGGATACCGTTCAGCGGAGATTCGGAATCCGCTCTCAGATCCTGACCGCCTTCATGGTCTTCCTCTTCCTCATGCTGGCGGTCGTGGTGCTGATCCAGTCGCGATCGTCCCGGCGCGACGCGGTCGCCGCCTACGTAGAGCAGGCTCAGGCCGTCGCGAGCGTTTCGGAGATCGCCTGGATCTCGCTCCATCAGGGCGAGGGGCGCGACGTGCTCGTCCATCGGATCGCGGACCTCGGCGCCGAGGTGCGCTTCCTGGACGGCAGCGAGACGGACGAGGACGACGGCTTCACCGCGACGGAACTGCACGCCCTGCAGGCCGTCGTGGCCGCCGATCTGGACGAGTACGCCCTCGTCGACGACGACGCCAACGCCGTGCGCTTCTTCCGGACCGTGCGGACCACGGACGAGTGCTACGACTGCCACGACGAGTGGACGGGCGAGGCCGGCGAACGGGTCGGCGCGCTGGAGCTGGTCCGCTCGCTGGACGAGGTCGACGCGAAGCAGGCCGGGTCGCGACTGCTGTTCGCGGCCATCGCCCTGGGGCTGCTCCTGCTCGGCGCCGGCGCCGGCTACGCCGCCCTGACCGTCATCTTCATGCCGCCCATCCGGAAACTGGTCGAGGAATCCGAGAGCGTGGCGCAGGGCGATCTCACCCGGAGCGTCCGCATCGACCGGTCCGACGAGATGGGGGACCTCGGCCGGGCCTTCGACACCATGACCAGCCATCTCCACGACGTGGTGCGGGACACCACCGAGACCTCGTCCACCCTGGCCGCGGCTTCCGAGGAGATCTCGTCCAGCTCGCGGGAGCTGGCTTCGGGGGCGGAGGTGACCTCCGAGCAGTCGGAGCAGGTCTCCGAATCGGCGCGGGCGATCGCCGGCCGGATCGGCGGCATGGCCGCCTCCGCCGGACAGATGTCCAAGTCCATGACCTCCATCGCGGCGGCGGCCGAGGAGATGAGCACCTCCATCCAGGGCGTCACCGAGAACTGCCAGCTCGGCCTGCGGATCGCCGACGAGGCCATGGAGGGCGCCCGCCGGGCCGCCGGCCAGATCGAACCCCTGAACGCCGCCTCGCGGGAGATCGGCCTGGTGCTCGACACCATCGGCGACATCGCCGACCAGACGAACCTGCTGGCCCTGAACGCCACCATCGAGGCCGCCGGCGCCGGCGAGGCCGGCAAGGGCTTCGCGGTGGTGGCCAACGAGGTCAAGGAGCTGGCCCGCCAGACCGCCCAGGCCACCGAGGAGATCGACCGCCGCATCGAGCAGATGCAGTCGAGCACGGCCGACGCCGTCACCGGCGTGGAGGAGATCACCCGGGTCATCGACCGGGTCAACCGCGTCTCCCAGGAGATCTCGCAGGCCATGAACGAGCAGGCGCCGGTGATCGCGGAGATCGCCGCGAGCGTCAGCTCGGCCAGCCAATCCGCCGACACCATCGCCGCCGACGCCGACCAGGTGGCCGAGGGCGCCCGGGAGATCACCTCGAACATCTCCCAGGTGGACCAGGCGGCCCGCGACACCGTGACCCGGACTCAGGACATGAACTCCAGTTCGCTGGAGCTGGCGCGGCTGGCGTCGATCCTGGAGGATACGGTGGGGCGGTTCGTGGTTAGCAAGGAGTAGGGGCGGAGCGCGGCGCGGCGAAGGTCCCGGGGACCGTCGCCGCCCGCGATCCGACATGCCCCCCCGTTCGCCCGAGTCCTAGGGCACCCTGTACTCGTACAGGGACGGCACCGGCATCATCCGGTAGAGGGCGACGCTCTCGCCGGCCGAGGTCACCGTCCCCGTCCACACCACCTGCCCTTGCAGATCCACTTCCACCATGAATCCCGTGGCCGCGAACTGGACCACCGTGTTGCCGTTGGTCCGGCGCTCGACGCCGCCCGTGAACGCGGTGTAGACCGGCGGCGCATGGCGGTACTCCCAGACCATCGTGGCCGTCATCAGGTCCGTGTCGAGGGCATATTCGACGGCGCGGCTCTCGGGCGGATCGTGCCGCAGGCCGTTGTCGAAGAGGAGCAGGTTGCCGTTCGCCATGACGCGGACCGAGTGCTGGCCGTTGAACCCGTCCAGGGGGTCGTCGAGGATCGTGAACTCGTTGTTGACGCCTCCGAAGCGCCAGATCAGATCGCCGGTCTGCGCGTGGATCTTGGTGATCTCCGCCAGGTCGCGGAACGAGGCGATGTAGTGTCCGTCGAGATCGAGGGCCAGCGAGTTGGGATGGTCGAAATCGGCGTTGGGGGCCTGGCGGCGTGACTCAGGCAGTTCGATCCAGTCGAGCACGCTGAAATGGTCCCAGGCGTTCCAGCTGAACTCGATCACGCCGTCGGGCGAGAACCGGAGGATCTGGTGTCCCCCGATCAGGGCGTCGGGCAGCCCGTCGAAGACGGTCATGTCCACGACGCGCAGGGTGTAGGAGTAGAGGTGTACGGCGTGACCGTCCGCCCGCGGCGTCAGGAGCAGTTCGTGGCAGTCCGTGTAGAGCGGGGCGGTCGCCTGGTGTCGGCGGACGACCTCGCCTCCGGGCGAGATCTCTTCGTAGTAGCCGTAGGTCGGCTGGAACCCCTGGGAAGACCCCACGAACGCGGCGAGATTGCCGTTGGGCAATTGCTGGCCGAAACCGACGAGGAACTCGAACTGACGGTACCAGACGATGCGGCCCGTCTCGTCGAACAGGATCAGGAAGCGCTCGTCCGGACCGTTGCGGATGTTGGTGACCACGTAGCCCTCGGGCGGATCTCCCGTGATCTCGATCTCGATGTGGTTCGCCAGCAGGTCCGGCAGGTCGCCGCTCTCCAGCGTGACGGGTTCGGAGGTGACGACGTCGTCTCCGGACACGACCTCCACCATATGCTCGTAGAGCGTCACGGGCCGCAGGCCCAGGACGGCGATCCGCTGGGGAGCGCCGGTGGCCGCATAGCGAGGCGTCGCCGACCTATCTCCGCCGGGCTCGCCGTAGAGGATGCGGACGGAGTCGGCGCGGGACGCCTGGAAGGACACCATCGTCGAGAGGTTGTTGTGCGGGTTGGCGGCGACGCTCACGTCGGCGATGCTCGGCGGGCCCGTTTCCGGTGCGGTCGGGGCGTCGTCGTCGCTGCAGCCGGCGACCAGGAGGAACAGGGCCAGGATCGGATACGGGCAACGTCTCGGATTCGGCACGCGGACTCCTCGATGGAATGATCGATATGGTGGTGACACGGAATGATGCGTCGCCGACTCCATGGCAGCGGCGTCCCGCCATGATCCGGCGGCGTTCCATGAGTATAGGGTGACTGCTGCGGCCTCGAAACGACAAAGAAACCGCCTTCTGTAGGAGATATCTCGCCCGATAGGGCCATCTTCGGTAGTTCGCCCCTTGTCCGTCCCACCCCGAACCTGCTAATATCCCCGCCTCAACCCTCAGAACCACCCCAATTCCCAGGGAGTGATCTATGTACGGCATTGTCGGATACGGCTCCTACGTGCCGCGATTCCGCATCAAAGCGGAGGACATCGCGGACCAGTGGGGCGCGGACGCTGACGCCTTCAAGCGGGGTCTCCTGCTGGAAGAGAAGACGGTCCCCGGCCCCGACGAGGATACCATCACCATCAGCGTGGCGGCGGCGCGCGACGCCCTCACCCGGGCGGGCATCGACCCGCAGGACATCGGCTGCTGCTACATCGGCTCGGAGAGCCATCCCTACGCCGTGAAGCCCTCGGGCACCATCCTGATCGACGCCCTGGGCATCGGTCCGGACTGCCACGTGTCCGACTTCGAGTTCGCCTGCAAGGCCGGCGCGGAGGCCATGTACGTGGCCTACTCCCACGTCAAGTCCGGCGAGATGAAGTACGGGCTGGGCATCGGCGCCGACACCAGCCAGGGCGCCCCCGGCGACGCGCTGGAATACACGGCCTCGGCCGGAGGCTCCGCCTTCATCATGGGCGCGGACAGGATCATCGCCGAGGTCGAGCACACCTACTCCTACACCTCCGACACGCCCGACTTCTGGCGTCGCGAGGGGGAGTTCTACCCGCGGCACGCCGGGCGCTTCACCGGAGAGCCCGCCTACTTCAAGCACGTGCTCGGGGCGACCAACGGCATCCTGGAGCGCAGCGGCCTGAAGGCCGAGGACTTCGCCTACGCCGTGTTCCACATGCCCAACGGCAAGTTCCCGCTGAAGGCCGGCAAGATGACGGGCTTCAAGAAGGAGCAGATGGAGCAGGGCTGGGTGGTGAACCTGATGGGCAACACCTACAGCGGCTCGTCGCCCACCGGCCTGGCCTCCTGCCTCGACGTGGCGAAGCCGGGCGACCGGATCCTGATGACCTCCTTCGGCAGCGGCGCGGGGTCCGATTCCTTCGTCTTCAAGTGCACCGACCGGCTGCCGGAGGTCCAGGGCCTGGCGCCCACGGTCCGCGGCCAGCTCGCCGATCGGCGCATCCATCTGACGTACGGCAAGTACGTCGCGTACCGCGGCAAGATCCGCATGAACGAGGTCTAGAAAGGGGGACGACATGAGAGACGTAGCCGTCATCGGATACGGTTTGACCAAGTTCGGCGAGCTCTGGCCGGTTCCCCTGCGCGATCTGTACGCGGAGGCGGCCAAGGCCTGCCTGGACGACGCCGGCGTGGACCGCGAGAAGGTCCAGTCGGCCTACATCGGCTGCATGACCAGCGGCCTGTTCAACGCCCAGGAGCACCTGGCGTCCATCCTCACCGACTACGCGGGCATGAGGGGCTGTGCGGCCACCCGCGTCGAGAGCGCCTGCGCTTCGGGCGGAGCGGCCTTCCGGGCCGCCTACCTCGAGGTGGCCAGCGGGGCCAGCGACTTCGTGATCGCCGGCGGCGTGGAGAAGATGAACGACGGCGCCGACGCTACCTACTGCCTGTCCACCGCGGCCGACCAGGAGTACGAGGTCTTCCACGGGGTGACCTTCCCCGGCCTCTACGCCATGATCGCCCACGCGCACATGGCCAAGTACGGCACCACGCCCGAGCAGCTGGCGGCCGTGGCCGTGAAGAACCACGTCAACGGCGCCCGCAACCCCTACGCGCAGTTCCCCTCGCTGATCACCGAGCAGACGGTGCTCGGGGCGGTCCGCGTGGCCGAGCCCCTGGGCCTGTTCGACTGCTCGCCGGTGACCGACGGCGCGGCCTGCGTGCTGCTCTGTCCGGTGGACGTGGCCAAGGAGCTGGGCAAGCCGATCATCAAGGTGATCGGGTCGGGACACGCCACCGACAACATCGCCCTGCACAACCGGGCCGACATCGCGTCGATCCCGGTCGTGAAGGCGGCCGCCGACCGGGCCTTCGCCCAGGCCGGCATCACCATCAAGGACGTGGACTTCTGCGAGGTGCACGACTGCTTCACCATCGCCGAGGTGGTCTGCTCCGAGGAGCTCGGCATCTTCGACCGCGGGCAGGGCGGACCGGCCGCCGCCGAGGGCCGCACGGCCCTGGACGGCGAGTTCCCGATCAACACCTCCGGCGGTCTGAAGAGCAAGGGGCACCCCGTGGGCGCCACGGGCGTCGCCCAGATCTGCGAGCTCGTCCAGCAGCTGACCGGCCGCGCCGGCGACCGTCAGCTGAAGTCGCCGCGCATCGGCCTGGCCCAGAACATGGGCGGTTCGGGCGGCAGCAGCGTCGTCAACATCCTGGAGGTGGTGTCATGATCAGCCCGCGTTACCATCGCGAGAAGGCCCAGCGCTACCGCCTCGAGGCCGGCCAATGCGACGGCTGCGGCGAGATCAGCTTCCCGCCGCGCAAGGTCTGCCCCAAGTGCTACGGCGAGGGCTCGACCGTCGTCACCCTGCCGCGGCGCGGCAAGGTGGTCAGCCACACCACGATCTGGATCCCGCCCATGCAGTTCGAGTCGCTCAAGCCCTACGTGGTGGCGATCGTCGAGCTGGAGAACGGCGTCCGCCTGACCGCCATGGTCTGCGAGGCGCCGCCCGACGAGGTCGGGATCGGGACCGAGGTGGAGCTCGTGTTCCGGAAGCTGCAGAGCGATCCCGTCTGGGAAGTGCTGCAGTATGGATACAAGGCGCGTGTCGTAGCTTAGTCCGGCCGCGCCTCTCACACAGACACACCCCGCAAGGACTCCGGCTCTTCGAGAGTCGCCCTTGCGGGGTGTGTCTGTGTGAGAGGCGCTACTAAGCTGCGACACGCGCCTTGTATCCATACTGCGGCACAGTTAGGGGGTTGCGTTCGGGGGGGCGGTGGGCGAGACTCAGAAGAGCCGGACAACGGATGGAGGGTGAGATGCGGTTTCTGATCATGGCGGCGGTGCTGGTGGTGGCGGGTTCGGCCTGCGGGCAGCTCGTGGTCTTCGACAATTCCCACGGGCCGGGGGACGAGCTCTACGACTCGTTCAAGTCGCACCTGGAGGTGTGGGGCTACACGGTGGAGGCGCGGACCGGGCCGGTCGTCGACAACGGGGACGCGGACGTGATCGTGATCCTGCCCCTGGACGCCTACACCGGGGACGGCGACCCGTACACGGCCCAGGAGGCCGCCTGGCTGAAGGACTTCGT
Organism: uncultured Fibrobacteraceae bacterium; assembly: GCA_964607825.1. GTDB lineage: Bacteria > Krumholzibacteriota > Krumholzibacteriia > LZORAL124-64-63 > LZORAL124-64-63 > JAHIYU01. Next base: position 8,093 of record CAZSNA010000100.1, read on the forward strand.
GGACGGCGGCGGCGGGCTCTTCGTGGGCCAGGCCCCCAACTACGAATTCCAGGCGCGGCTGGCCGAACTGATGGACGAGTTCGGGATCGCCCTGGGCGTGGCCATCTCCAACCCCGCCTTCTACTTCGAGTTCGCCGCCCTGCCCCTGTTCGACGGGGTCTGGATGATGGGCAGCGAATTCAGCTACTGCTTCAGCCTGGACATCGGCGCGCCCAGTTCGCCGGTGGCCTCCGACGAACATCACGATTACATCGCCGCCTACACCCCGCCCGGGCGCCAGGACGGCGCCGCGGTCTGGGTCAGCCACTACCGCATGACAGCCGCGCCGGAACTCTACGAATACGACAACCTGCGCTTCCTGGCCAACGCCTTCGCCTGGCTGACGGACGGGGTCCACGTCTCGAACGAGGACGCGACCTGGGGCGAGGTCAAGGAGTTGTATCGTTGACCCATGACCGGAGGATGATCCCCATGAGAATCGCCATCGTCGTCCTGTGCCTGCTGCTCGTCGCGCCGTCGGTGTCACCGGCCCAGCTCGTGGTCTGGGACCGGTCCCACGATCCACTGCCCTGGGACATATACAGCAACTTCCGCGCCCAGCTCGAGGCCTGGGGCTACACGGTCGAGGTGCGCACCACGCCGCTGATGGACAACGGCGACGCCGACGTCATCGTCATCCTGCCCGAGGACGCCTACACCGGCGAGAGCACGGACTACACCGCCCAGGAGGCGACCTGGCTCAAGGACTTCGTCGACGGCGGCAAGGGCGTGATGGCCGCGATCTGCCTCAACTACACCTATTGGCAGCACATCGAGGAGCTCATGGCGACCTTCGGCATTTCCAACGGCTCGTCGAGCTTCGACATCGTCCACTACGATACCTTCGAGATCCACCCGATCTTCGACGGCGTGACCGAGCTCGGGGACGACTTCGGACGCAACGGAGCGCTCTCTGCCGCGCCGCCCAGCACGGCGGTGGCCTGGAACGAGGGCCACGAGATGATGGCCCTCTACGAGTCCGGCACCGGCACGGCGCTCTGGAGCAGCCACTACTACCTGATGTCCGACGAGGGCCTGGCGGATTACGACAACCTGGTCTTCCTGGAGAACGCCTTCGCGTGGCTCACGCGGGGATACGTCTCAGAGGAAGAGTCGACCTGGAGCGACGTGAAGCGGATGTTCGAATAGGCGCGGTTCACACGTGCAAGGAAAGGGCCGCCCGATCGGGCGGCCCTTCGTCGCGAGACGGCGGGCTCAATAGAGACCCAGCGCCCGCAACGTCATGGGCCCGGCCCGGCCGTCGTCGTCCAGGCGCTGGCTGCGCTGGAAGGCGCGGACCACCTCGCCCAGTTCGGACGTGAAGTCGCCGTCCACGTCGCTCGTCCACAGGCCCCGGTCCTTCAGCGCCTGCTGCAGGTTCTCCACCTCGACGCCCTGATCGCCCTCCTCCAGCAGGAAGTAGGCGCGCTTGCCGCGGCCGCCCTGGTAGTTGCGGGCCTTGTTGGCCTTGACGTAGGCCGCGGAGCCGTCGGCGTCGCCCACGTTGGCGGCCATGTCCTGCCGTTCCAGCTCGAAGGACTCGAGCTTGGCGGCCAGGCGGGGGCTGTCCACCGCGGCCTGGAGCTCGCGCATCTCCTCGGCCAGCACGGCCATGCCGGTCTGCGCGCCCTCGACGTCGCCGCCGGCGTAGGCCTGCACGATCTCGTCCTGGCGCGCGTCGGCGCGGGTCAGTGCGGCCTCGACGACCACGTGGTCGTCGCGGGAGCGCTCCACCGCGTCGGGATCGTCCGACGCCTCGGCCTCGATCTCGAGGCGGCGCTCCACGTCCCGGCCGTCGAGGTAGTCGTGATAGACCAGCGACAGCTCGCCCAGGTCCAGGTCGCCCGGCCGGGCCGGGTCGAGCTCCAGGCGCATCAGCACCGAGCGTTCCTCCTCGGAGTAGAAATTCTCCAGCGGCACCAGCACCTCGTCGCCGTCGATCTCGAAGTCGTAGCCGACGACCTCCACGTCGGTCACCATGCGGCTTGCCTTGAGGCGCAGGGTCACGTCCTTGGCGACGGTGGTGAACAGGGTGTTCAGCTCCTGCGTGAAGATGCGGCCCATCTGGCTGGGGTGCTCCACGTAGTAGTAGTTGCCGCCCGAGGCCTCGGCGATGCCGCGCATGAGATCCTCGTTGTAGTCCAGGCCCAGTCCGATGGTCGAGACGGTCACGCCGCGGCGCTTGGCCTCGCGCACCAGGCGGTAGATCTCGCGCGGCTCGGTGACGCCCTGGTTGGCCAGGCCGTCCGAGAGCAGCAGCACGCGGGTCAGGTCGGCGCCGTCGCGCCGGCGGGCGGCCTGTTCGCAGCCGGCCATCATGCCGCCGCAGAGATCGGTGCTGCCGCGGGGGTGCAGCTGGGCGATCAGGCGCTTGATCGACTCGGGCGACTCCACGGGTCCGGCGGGCCAGAGCACGCTGATCTGGTCGTCGTACTCCACCACCGACAGCACGTCGCGCCGCCGCAGACGGTCGACCACGATCATGGCCGCGTCGCGGGCGTAGGTCATCTTGCCGCGGTCCTCCATGGAGCCGGAGCGGTCGAGGACCAGGGCCAGGTTCAGGTCGGGGCGGCCGATGTCCGGCGGCGGGGCGAAGCGCGCCACGTCGAACTCGACCAGCAGGTAGACGGTGTTGGGTTCGCCCGCGCGGATCACCTTGTGATCGAGGCGGGCGTGCGGCACGAGCGAGTCGGCGCCGGCCAGGGCCGGCAGCAGCAACGCGGCGATGAGCAGGGTGGGTGCGAGTCGGCGGAGCGGCTGCCCCGCGCTGCGGATCGATACCAACGTCTTCATGATGTGTCCTCCCGTTCAGCGATACCCCCATCGCCGTGATTCCGGGAGTACAGCAGGGAGGGGGCCCGGGTTCCGGGCCCGAACGCGAACGCGCCCCGCTCGGAGGGAGCGGGGCGCGCAGGGGAGGGCGTGATCGCGGCTCAGGCGGACAGCAATCCGCCGCGCCGGTAGATCTCCATCTGCACCTGGCTGAAGGGCTCGCCCTGGGCCTCGCCGCCGTCCCAGCTCACCTTGCCGGAGGCCAGGTCGACGGTGATCTCCGTGCCCGACTCGAGCCCGGCGCCGATCAGGTCGGCCGTCACCAGGGGCATGCCGGCGTTGATGGCGTTGCGCTCGTAGATGGCGCCGAAGCTCCTGGCGACCAGGGCCTGCACGCCGAGGGCCTTGAAGCAGTCGACGGCCTGCTGGCGCGAGGAACCGCAGCCGAAGTTGCCGGCGGTGACGACGATGTCGCCCGGCGCGGCCTTCGACGCGAAGTCCTCCCAGCCCGTGAGGTTGTCGAAGGCGTACTGGCCCATCTCGTCGAGCTCGGTGATGGCCAGGTAGCGGTTGTGGAAGATCATGTCGGTGTCGATGTT
>CAZSNA010000101.1:0-11480 GCA_964607825.1 uncultured Fibrobacteraceae bacterium
ATCCTGCATCATCGCCTGCCGGGGGAGGCCGCCTCGAGCCGCCTCGACGCGCGCCTGGCCTGGCACGACGGTCGACCCCTGCTGGAGGGGGACACGGCCCGCCGCCGCGGGCTCTACGTCTTCATGGCGGGCGGCGACACCCTGGGCGCGGTGGCCGTCGCGCCGCCGCCGGCCGAGAGCGATCCCCGCCTGGAGGATCCCGAGCGCCTGCGCGAGCGGCTCGCCGCCGTCGGCCTCGAGCTCGGCCGAGAGGTGGAGACCGCGGCCGCGGCCGGATTCGCCACGGCCCTGAGGGGGCGGGACCTGGCGCCCTGGCTGCTGCTGGCGGCCGTGCTGCTGCTGCTGGCCGAAACCGCCCTGTCCCGTCGCGCCGGTTGAGTTGTGCCTTCGAGATTGTGTCTCTGGTTGTCGTGATGTCTCATCTGCAACCATCCGACTACGCGGCATACTTCAGTTCATGCCCTCGATTTCGCCCAAGGACTCGAGTCGTGACTCTACGTTCGTAGTATTCCCCCCATCGAGTCGGCGCTTTCACCCGCGACGGGAACAGCCGCTCCGCCAGCACTTCCTCCGCAGTCAGCCGCTTCTCCACCATCCCCCTCTCCATCGCCGGCGTTCGACTCCCTCGGCGCTTCTCCCGACGCCCGTTCATGTAGTTGCGCCACACAAGAAAGACCGCCAGACGATCCGCACTCCCCTGGCGACGCTTCGACCAGGCGATCGTCTCACGCTTGTGGTTCGCCCCACCGTGCCGGATCAGCAGATCCAGTAGATTCACCTCCCACAACGGGTTGCGGTTGCCTCGATGGGCCCGGCTCGAGATCACCTCGTGGTCACCTGTGATCCCGGAGGCTCGTATCGCAGGCGGATACGCCCGGTGCTCGTCGCTGAACACCGTCACCCCGGGTTGGCCGCCCGCAACCACTCTCAACAACTCGGCCACATCCTTCCGCACAGCCTGCGGATCCGGTCGACCGTGAAGACGCTCCAGCTCTTCGCGACGTTTCTTCTGTTGATTGGTCATCGTCCCGCTGCGACGGACCTCGCTGTCGGTGAAGTAGAGAAAGAAGTCGGTCTCCTTCTCCACGGCCAGGTGATGGTGAAATGGGTAGAACTGGGACCATTCGAAGGTTACGAAACCGTCGATGACGAGCCGGGTGGTTGGTGGAGCTGTCCGCATCATCTTCGCGTGGAACAATATGCAGTGACGTCCCAGGCGGGCGAGGTGACGGGTGATGGTCTCGGGGCTGACGCCGAGATCGCGGGCGATCTGGCGGTTGGACATACAGCCTGTGGACTTGGTGAAGAGCTGTCGGTCCAGATCAGGAAGCTTTTGCCAGTAGGTCGTGGAGAAGGTCTGTGTACTGAAGGAGCGGCGGCAGTGGAGGCATGTGAACCGCTGGATACGGTGGGGGGCGGTGCAGCGGGCGAAGAAGCCGATCTTCTTGTAGCGCCATCCCGTCTGCAACTTCTTGTGGTAACCGCAGTTGGGGTTGGGGCAGAAGGGCGGAGTGAAGTCTGGGTGGGTGGTTTTGTCGTGGAACATGAACGGCCCGGCTGCAACAGCCGGGCCGGACACATTTTCGGAGACACAACTCGCCGGTTGAACCGGGGCGTCGAACGGGTGCTTGCCAGAACCGTCAATTGGCTTACCATTGACGCAGGACATCCCGAGTCTTCTTTCCAGAACCCGTCTCCGCACCGCCGGGGAGGCCCGAAATGTGGGATTATTCGGACGAGGTGCTCGACCATTTCATGAACCCGCGCAACGTGGGCGCCGTGGAGGATCCCGACGGCGTCGGCGAGGTCGGGTCCATGGCCTGCGGCGACGCCCTGCGCCTGACCTTCAAGCTCGACGACGACGGCTGCATCGCCGACGCCAGGTTCCAGACCTTCGGCTGCGGCAGCGCCATCGCCTCGTCGTCCATGCTGACCGAGATGATCAAGGGCAAGACCCTGGAGGAGGCCGCCGCCATCTCCAACGAGGACATCGCCCGGGAGCTGGGCGGCCTGCCCCGCGAGAAGATGCATTGCTCGGTGATGGGCCGCGAGGCCCTCGAGGCGGCGATGATCGACTACTACAAGCGTCTCGGCAAGGGCGTGCCCTGCACCCTGATCAAGCAGGACGTGGAGATCTGCAACTGCTTCCAGGTCAACAAGTCGACCATCCGCGAGGCCGTTCTCCAGTACAAGCTGAAGGACATCGAGGACGTCACCAACCACACCAAGGCCGGCGGCGGCTGCTCCAGCTGCCACCACGACATCCAGCACATCATCGACGACTGCTGGCGCGAGATCGAGGCCGGCGGGGCCGAGGTGCCCGACGCGACCGTGCAGATCAGCGGCCTCCCGGGCAACGGCGATCGCCTGGAGCAGATCCGCGAGGTGCTCGAGAACGACATCGCCCGCGCCCTGCGCACCGACGGCGGCGACATCGAGCTGGTGGAGGTTCGCGGTCACGAGGTGCACGTGCGCCTGGTCGGCGCCTGCGCGAGCTGCCCCTCCTCGCAGGCGACCATCAAGGGCTGGGTCGAGGCCCAGCTCCGCGAGCACGTCCACGAGGACATCGAAGTGATCGAGGTGGGCCGATGAGCGCGTTCGACCTGACCGAGGGCCTGCCGGAACGCCCCGAACGCGGCGTCTACCTGGACAACAACGCCACCACCGCGGTGGCGCCCGAGGTGCGCGAGGTCATCCTGCCCTACCTGAGCGAGAGCTACGGCAACCCGTCCAGCATGCACGCCTTCGGCGCCCACGCCGGGCAGGCCGTGGACAAGGCCCGCGACCAGGTCATGTCCCTGGTCGGCGCGGAGATGCCGTCGGAGATCGTCTTCACCGGCGGCGGCTCGGAGAGCGACAACCTGGCCATCGTCGGCACCCTGCGCGCCTATCCCGACAAGAAGCACCTGGTGACCACCCAGGTGGAGCACCCGGCCGTGCTGGGCCTCTGCCGCGAGCTGGAGAGCCGTCACGGCTACGAGGTGACCTACCTGCCCGTGGACGGCCGCGGCAACCTGGACCTGGACGATCTGCGCGCCGCGATCCGATCCGACACGGCCGTGGTCAGCATCATGGCGGCCAACAACGAGACCGGCGTGATCTTCCCCACCGAGGAGATCGGCGCCATCGTCAAGGCCACCGACGCGGTCTACCACGTGGACGCGGTGCAGGCGGTGGGCAAGCTGCCCGTGGACCTGCGCGACTCCACCGTCGATCTGCTCTCGCTCTCCGGGCACAAGCTGCACGGGAGCAAGGGCGTGGGCGCCCTGTACGTGCGGCGCGGCACCAAGCTGCGGCCGCTGATCGTGGGCGGACACCAGGAGCGCGGCCGACGCGCGGGCACCGAGAACGTGCCCGGCCTGGCGGCCCTGGGCACGGCCTGCGAGCTGGCCGGCCGGTACATGGCGGAGGAGCAGACGCGCGTGCGCGAGCTGCGCGACCGGCTGGAGCGGAACATCGTCGAGGCCGTGCCCGACAGCCGGGTCAACGGCGACATCGAGCACCGCCTGCCCAACACCTCCAACATCAGTTTCGACTACATCGAGGGGGAGGGGATCCTGCTGCTGCTCGACCGCGTCGGCATCGGCGCCTCCAGCGGTTCGGCCTGCACCTCGGGCAGCCTGGAGCCGTCCCACGTGCTGAAGGCCATGGGCATCCCGTTCATCTCGGCGCACGGCTCGATCCGGTTCTCCCTGAGCCGCTTCAACACCGAAGCGGAGATCGACTACACGGCCGCGGTGATCCCGCGTATCGTCGAACGGCTGAGGGCCATCACGCCCTTCAGCGCGCAGCGTCAGACTTTCTAGCGCTCGGAGCGAGATGATCGACTGGCTCCACGGGGCCGGCCCCTTGGCCGGCCCGAAGTCTTGAGCGGCCTGCTCGGCCGCGTCGTGCCCCACGAGGTCCTGGAGAAGGGCGTCGCGAGGGTGGAGTCCGCCCTCGAGCGCGCGGCGGAGGAGCCCGGGGCCATCCCCGCCCTGCACGGCCTGCACGGCGCCGCGGATTCCCTGCTGCTGGCCGCCTGGTTCAGGACCGCGAACCGCCCGGCCCTGGCCGTCACCCCCGATCGCGCCTCGGCCCTGCGTCTGGCCGACGACCTCGAGAGCTGGCTCGACCCCGGGTCCGTCGTCTACCTGCCCCAGCAGGACGTCCTGGCCTTCGACCGCAATTCCCCCGACACAGAACTGGTGGGCGCCTACCTGCAGGGCCTGGACCGGCTGCGCGGCGACGCGCCCGTGGTGGCGGTCACCTCGCTCAGCGGTCTCTGCCACCGGGTCGTGACCCCCGAACGTCTGGCCGGGGCGGCGCTCGACCTGGTCGTCGGCGGACGTTTCGACCGCGACGCGCTCTGCGACCGTCTCGGCGACCTGGGCTACACCCCGGTGGGCCTGGTCTCGCGCACGGGGGAGTACGCCCTGCGCGGCAGCCTGATGGATCTCTACGCGCCCGGCGGACACCCCGTGCGCCTCGAGTTCTTCGACGACGTGATCGAGTCGATCCGCGCCTTCGACGCCGGCACCCAGCGCTCCGTGGACAAGCTGGAGTCGGTGCGCGTCCTGCCGGTGTCCCACCTGGTCCTCGACGACGACGGCGTGCTGGAAGCCCTGTCCCGCCTGGAGCAGGCCGGCCTCGACGACGAGATCGACCCCGACGACCGCCTCGACCTCGAGGCGCGTTTCGAGGAACGCCTCCACGCGTCGGGACTGGAGGCCTACGCCTCCCTGTTCGCGCCGCTGTCCCTGCCCGCCGACCACATCTCCGACGAGGCCGTCCTGTTCTGGTGCGATCCCGCCGGGCTCGCCGCCGGCTTCACGGAGCTGTGCGAGGACGTCGACCGCATGCGCGACACGCGCCTTCGGCACGACCCCTGGCTGCCGGCGCGCGAGACCCTGCTGGCGACCGCCGCGGAACTGGCGTTCGACGACCGCCCCCAGGTCCACCTGGCCGGCGCCTGGCTGGACGGCGACGCCGGCGGCGACTGGGCCGGCCGACCGGCCGTCGTCCACCATGCCTTCGAGACCCGACGCCCCGGCCTGCGGGGCGGCGAGATCCCGCGGCTGGTCGAGGCCCTGGCCGGTCACGCGGCCGCGGGCCGCCGGGCGGCGGTGCTCTGCGACAACGAGGGACAGGCCTCGCGTCTGACAGAGCTGCTGCTGGAGCACGAGGGAGCGGCGCCGCCGACCCTGCCCGTGGTGGGCCACCTGAGCGAGGGCTTCGTGTGGCCGGAGGCGGGCCTGGCCCTGATGACCGACCACGAGATCTTCGACCGCTACCACCGGCCGGCCCGCGCACGTTTCCGGGGCGCGGCGGTGGTGGTCGACTCGGGGAACCTGCAGCCGGGCGAGCACGTGGTGCACGTCGAATACGGCATCGGCCTGTACCGGGGCCTGCGCCGCATCACGGTGGAGGGCGGCGAGCGCGAATGCCTGCTGCTGGAGTTCGCGGGCGACGACAAGGTCTACGTGCCCGTCGAGAAGATCGACACCGTCGAGCGCTACAGCCGCGACCGGGACGCGACGCCCGAACTCAGCCGCCTGGGCACCGCCTCCTGGGCGCGGGTCACCAAGCGGGCCCGCAAGGCGATCCGGGCCATGGCCGCCGAGCTGCTCCAGCTCTACGCCGAGCGCGCGAGCCGTCCCGGCCTGGCCTTCCCGCCCGACGGCGACCTGCTGCGGTCGCTCGAGGCCTCGTTCATCCACACCGAGACCCCGGACCAGCTCACGGCCATCGCCGAGATCAAGGCCGACATGGAGGCCGCCCGGCCCATGGACCGCCTGGTCTGCGGCGACGTGGGCTACGGCAAGACCGAGGTGGCCATGCGCGCGGCGTTCAAGGCCGTCGAGGCCGGCCGCCAGGTGGCGGTGCTCTGCCCGACCACCCTGCTCGCCCACCAGCACGGCGAGACCTTCGCCGAACGCTTCCGCGACTTCCCGGTGCGCGTCGCGGTGCTGAGCCGCTTCCAGTCGACCTCCGAGCAGCGGGAGATCACGCGCCGGGCCCGCGAGGGGGAGGTGGACGTGCTGATCGGCACGCACCGCCTGCTCTCGCGCGACGTGCGCTTCGACCGCCTGGGCCTGCTGATCGTGGACGAGGAACACCGCTTCGGCGTGCGTCACAAGGAGCGCCTGAAGCGCCTGCGCCGCGAGGTGGACGTGCTCACCCTGAGCGCCACGCCCATCCCGCGCACCCTCTATCTCTCGTTGATGGGCGCCCGGGACATGTCTCTGATCACCACGCCGCCCCGCGACCGCCTGCCCATCCACACGGAGATCTGCGCCTTCAGCGAGGAGATCCTCAGCGAGGCCGTCCTGCGCGAGCTGCACCGCGGCGGGCAGGTCTTCTTCGTGCACAACCGCGTGGAGACCATCCAGGGCATGGCGGCCACCCTGCGCGCCCTGCTGCCCAAGACGCGTATCTGCGTGGCCCACGGGCAGATGGAGGAGAAGGCGCTGGAGGAGGTGATGCGCGCGTTCCTGGACCACGAATTCGACGTGCTCGTCACCACCACCATCATCGAGTCGGGCCTGGACATGCCGCGGGTCAACACCATCGTCATCGATCGCGCCGACCGCTTCGGGCTGGCCCAGCTCTACCAGATCCGCGGTCGCGTGGGCCGCTCCAGCCAGCGGGCCTTCGCCTACCTGATGACCCCGCCCGGCGAGACCCTGACCCGCGACGCCCGCCGGCGCCTCTCGGCCCTGACCGAGTTCCAGGCCCTCGGCTCGGGCTACCACATCGCCATGCGCGACCTCGAGATCCGCGGCGCCGGCAACATCCTGGGCCAGGAGCAGTCCGGACACCTGGAAGCCATCGGCTTCGACCTCTACTGCCGCCTGCTGGACGAGGCCGTCTCCGAGCTGAAGGGCGGCGGCCGGGCCGCCACCGCCGACGTGCGCGTCGATCTGCGCCAGCCCGCCTACATCCCCGACGGCTACGTGCCCGAGCCCGAGCAGAAGATGGACCTCTACCGCCGCCTGGCCCGCCTGCAGGAGCCCACCCACGTGGGCCGCCTGGCCGACGAGATCCGCGATCGCTACGGCAGCCCCCCCGACGTCGTCGCCCACCTGCTCGATCTGGCCCGCATCCGCATCCTGGCGGCCCGCAACGGGGTCGAGGAGGTGCGCGCCACCCGTTCCGGCCTGAATTTCTTTTTTGCTGGCGGTCGCGAACCCTCACCCGTTATTATTCACGGTTTGATGGGAACCGGCCCTGCCGGGTTGACGTTCAACGCGGTCGATCAACTTGTGATGAAAGTGCCCGTGGCGCGGCCCGAAGCCGCCGCCGCGGCCTTCTCCATGCTCGACCTCATCGACAGGCTGCGGACGGAGGACTCCGGCCCGGCCCCCGAACAGACGTCGAGCAACTGAGCCCCTGACCCAACGAGGAGTCGATCATGTCCGAGTCCATCTTCCGCGCGATCCGCACGGATGCCCCGCGGCGAGCCCTGACGGCCGCCGCCCTCCTGCTGGCCATCTGCCTGCCGATGCTGAACGGTTGCGGCGGCGGGGGCGACGGAGTCCTGGCCACCGTCGGCGATCGCGAGATCACCGAGACCTACTACAAGGATCGTCTGGTCCGGCTCGACGAGAACGAGCTGCCCAGGGGCGAGGACGGCATGGTCCTGGATCCGGCCTCCCTGGCCGCCAAGCAGGCCTTCCTGGACGTGATCATCAACAAGGAGCTGATGGTCCTGCAGGCCCACGAGCTCGGCTTCGACCAGACCGAGGAGTACCAGAAGGGCCAGCGCTTCATCTCCGAGATGCTCGCTCGCGAGACCATGGGCCGGGATCTCATCGAGGTCCAGCCCGGCGACGTCACCGGGCCCGAGATCGAGGCGTACTACGCCAAGCGCCAGACCAAGCGCCACTTCCAGTTCATCATCTGCAACTTCGAGGACGACGCCCTCGAGGCCCGCAAGCAGATCCTCGACGGCGGACTCTGGGAGGACGTGGCCCGCGAGTTCAACGACGGCTCCACCGGCCCCCAGGGCGACTACACCATGGCGGTCCAGTACGGCATGGTGAAGGACACCTTCGAGCAGTCGCTGTTCTCCATCGAGCTCGGCGAGGTCAGCCAGCCCATCGACACGATCTACGGCTTCTGGATCGTGCGGCTGACCAACATCGAGGAGGTGCGCGAGCGACCCCTCGACGACAACTACCGCGAGCAGATCCGCAAGGTGATCTCCCAGCGCCGCGCCCAGCTGAACGAGAAGGAATTCTACGAGGCCTCCATGGAGAAGCACGAGTTCTTCATGGACGACACCGCGCTGTGGCTCGTGTTCGAGGGCCTGCCCGAGCGCGAGGAGTACCTGGATCCGGCGACCGACCAGCCGGTGTCCAAGACCGAGCTCGATCCCCTGGACGTGCCGGCCGAGGAGTCCGACCGCGTCTTCTTCTCCTGCCGCTTCGATCTGGACGACGAGCCCGACGTGTGGACCATCGGCCGCTACAAGGCCATCTACAACGACATGAGCGTCTTCCAGCGTCCCAAGAAGATCAAGATGCTCGGCGGCGTGCGTCAGAAGATCCTGGCCGACATGGTGATCAGGCGGCTGCAGCTGAGCGAGGCCATCGAACGCGGCTACATGGATGATCCGCGGGTGACCGAGGAAAGCGCCAAGCGGCTGGAGCAGATCATCGTGGAGCGGCTGCACAGCGACGTCGTCAAGTACGAGGAGTACGTCTCGGCGGCCGACGTGGACGCCTTCTGGGCCGAGCACAGCCACGAGTACATGACCCACGAGCTGCGCGAGGGCCATCTGATCCTCTGCCGGACCGAGGAGGACGCCGCGGCCGCCCGCGAGGCCCTGGCGGGCGGCGAGGCCTGGGATCTGGTCTTCGAGCGCTACAACGCGGGCGAGAACGCGGTCAACAAGGGCGCCCTGACCATCTCCTACTCCGACATGGGCATCCAGCGCGACGCCATGTTCGGCATCGAGGAGATCGGCGGCGTGTCGAGCGTCTTCCAGATCGGCGCGGGCTGGGGCCTGACGCAGCTGGACAACATCGTGCCGCCCGTGCAGCGCGAGAAGACCGAGGCCGTGGACGAGGTCAGCCAGCGCATCAAGATGAGACGCAAGGACGAGGCGCTGCAGACCCTGCTGGACGAGTGGCGCGGCAACTTCGGAGTCGTGGTCGACGAGGCCGCGCTGGAGGCCATGCCTTCCTGGACAGAGTTGCAGTCCGCCCAGTAGGGGCGGAGGCCCCGACCACCGCTCCGCGCGAAAGGACGCCCGGCATGCCGATGGCCTGCACGACGAGACGAAGCCTCATCGCCGCCACGTTCGCCCTGACGGCGACGCTCTGTGCGGGCGCGATCCCCGCGTCCGCACAGGGACAGGCCGCACCGGACGCCTCCGCGCCCGTGCTGGTGGACCGCATCCTGGTGATCGTCGACGAGGAGGCCATCCTCCTCAGCGAGATCGAACGGGAGCTGACGATCTACCGGCTGGAGGCCGAGAACGCCGGCGTGGAGATCGAGCAGGACGAGGCGACCCTGCGCAACGAGGTCCTCGATCGGCTGATCGAGAGCAAGCTGATCATCGCCGCGGCCAAACAGGAGGAGATCGAGGTCTCCGACGAGGCGATCTCCCACGACGTGCAGGGCAACATCGACCAGCTCGTGCGCTACTACGGCTCCCAGGAGCGTCTCGAGGCCGAGCTGGCCAGCAACGGCATGACGATCAACGACTACCGTAAACGCGCCTTCTCCCAGCTCCGCGACCAGCACTACATGCGCGCGGTGGTGGGCCGGTTCGTGCGGCCCAAGGTCGAGGTGCGCGAGGACGAGGTCGACGCCTGGTACGACGCCCACCTGGACGAGATCCCGGCGACGCCCGACAGCCTGACCCTGGCCGACATCCTGATTCCGGTCCAGCCGGCGCCGGAGGCGCAGCGCGAGCTGCAGATCAAGCTGGGCGCCACCCTGCAGGCCCTCGGCGAGGGCATGCCCTTCGCCGATGCGGCCCGGCGTTTCTCCGAGGGCCCCGGCGCCGAGCGCGGCGGCCGTCTCGGGCGCGTCCGTCGCGGCGATCTGCGCAGCTCCATCCTGGAGGACACGATCTTCTCCCTGGAGGCCGGCGAGACCAGCCAGCCCGTGGTGACCGAGCAGGGGCTGCACATCATCCATCTCGACTCGGTCTCCGCCGAGGGCCGCGAGGTGAGCCAGATCTTCTTCCCCCTGACGATCACCGAGGCCGACGTGGCCCGCGCCCGCGGCGAGGCCGAGGCGGCCCACGCGCGGCTGCTGGCCGGCGAGCCCTTCCCGCTGGTGGCCGGCGAGGTGAGCGTCGATCCGACCTCCGCCCCCCTGGGCGGCGATCTGGGCACCTTCGCCCTGAGCGACCTCTCGCCCGCCATCCAGGAGGCCCTGGCCGACATGGGCCCCGGCGACCTGACGCCGCCCTTCATGACCCCGGCCGGCTTCTACATCTTCCTGGTCAAGGAGCGGGTCTACGGTCACCGTCTCACCCTGGAAGAGGTTCGTCCCCAGGTGCGGCAGGCCGTGGAGTCGGAGAAGCTGGAGGTCGAGCTGGCCGCGTACGTGACCGAGCTGCGCACGCGCTTCGTGGTCGACCGCAAGGACCTGTAACCCAGAAGGGCGGGGATGTCCTACCGTTTCGCCGGACGCCGCGACATAGTGGAACGCTTCCTCGATCTGCGTCGTCGGGGCGCCCTGGGCCAGAGCTGGCTCTTCGCCGGCCCCGGGGGCAGCGGCAAGGAGGCCACGGCGCTGGAGATCGCCCGCCTGCTCCAGTGCGCCACTCCCGAGACCTGCGCCGAGACCCCCGCCTGCGAGAGCTGCCACAAGGCCCGCAGCCACCAGCACCCCGACGTGCGCTGGATCTGTCCCGCCCCCGCCGCGATCACCGACTCCGAGGCGGGCGACCTGTTCGCGCACAAGATCGAGGATCCCTTCCATGTGCCCGCCTTCGCCGCCTCCAGCGAGGTGCTGATCGGCGATCCGGACCATCCGGGCCCCTTCACCGTCCGCTCGCTGCTGCAGTTCCTTCGCGTCCGTCCCTTCCAGGGGGGGCTGAAGGTCGCCGTGGTCGGCGACGCCCACCGGTTGCGCGCCGGCGCCGCCAACGCCTTCCTGAAGATGCTCGAGGAACCGCCGCCGGACGCCCTGATCATCCTGCTGAGCGACCGGCGCGGCGGCATGTTGCCGACCATCCTGTCCCGCTGCCAGACGGCGGCCTTCGAGCCCTACTCGGAGACGGAGCTGGCCGACATCCTGGCCGACCTCTACGCCCTCGAGCCGGCGGAGGCCCGCGCCTTCGCCCGCGCTTCCGGCGGCAACGCGCGACGCGCGGCCGCCTACCGGCGCGCCGACGCCCGCGCCTTGCGCGCCTGGGCCGTCCAGCTGCTGCAGGCCCTGGACGCCGGCCGTCCCGGTACGGTCCTGGTGGCGGCCGAGCAGCTCCACAAGGGCGCGGTGCCGGGCGATCTGGCCGAGCGGGCCGAGGCCGCGGCCGG
>CAZSNA010000102.1:0-6463 GCA_964607825.1 uncultured Fibrobacteraceae bacterium
CCGTGTCGTCGGCGAGCAGGCCGCGCAGCCAGGCGTCGGCCCGGTCGGCGGTGCGCAGCACGGTCCCCGCGCCGCGGGCGACCATGGCCAGGGCCTCCTCGGCGTTGGCGATGCGGGGGCCGAATCCCACCGGCAGGGAGGCGGCGGCGGGCTCCAGGGTGGAATGGACCCCGGTGGTGAAGCTGCCGCCAACGTAGGCCGCAAAGCCGACGCGGTAGAGCTCGGCCAGCACGCCCACGCGATCGACCAGCAGGCAGCGGGCGCCGCCCGGGTCGGGGCCGTCGGAGAGGCGGTGTGTGGGCAGTCCGTCGGCGCGGCAACGGGCCGCGAGGGCGGCCATGCGTTCGGGCTCGGGTTCGTGGGGCACCAGGATCACGTTGAGGTCGGGATGGTCGGCGAGCAGGCCGGGGAGCGCGGGCCGCCACAGGTCCTCGTCGGGGGGCCAGGTGCTGCCCAGGATCAGGCGTCGCCCGCCCCAGTCCGCGAGCCGGTCCGCCAGGCCGCCGTCGGCCGCGGCCGCGAAGCGGGTCAGCACCTGCTCGGCGCGGGTGTCGCCGGTCACCGTCACCGGGGTCGACACGCCCAGGTCGTCGCGGAAGCGGCGGGCGTCGGCCTCGCTGCCCACGCCCAGGTGGGCGAAGCGCTCGAAGACGGCGCGGAAGAAGGGACGCCACGGCGGACGTCGCCGCACCGAGTGGGGCGGCAGGGCGCCCGAGAGCAGCAGCACCGGTACGCCGGCCTCGTCGGCGGCCCGGACCAGCGCGGGCCAGCAGTCGTACTTGACGAAGACCAGGGCGCGGGGCCGCCAGGCGCGCACCAGGGCCCGCACCTCTTCGGGATGGTCCCAGGGCAGGTAGTCGTGGACGTCGGCCGCGGGGTTGTCCCGGGCGTAGTCGCGGCCGGAAGGGGAGAAGTGGGTGACCGCGAGCGGGCCGACGTCCAGCTCGCGCAGGCGGCGGATCAGGGGCAGGGCCTGCTCGTACTCGCCCACCGAGGTGGCGTGCAGCCACACCCCGCCGGCCGCGTGTTCGGCGGCGGCGTCCAGGCGTTCGGCCAGTCCCCGTCGTCCCGCGAGCCCGCGCCGCAGCTTGGCCGAGAACGGCGCGGCCAGCGGCAGCAGGGGACGGGTCGCCCGGGCCAGGGCGGCGTAGAGCCGCTCGCTCGGATGGGGCGGCCTCATGTCGCGCCTCCCTCGAGCCGGGCCCTGACCGCTTCGTGCACCTCGGCGGCGGGGATGTTCTCGAGGCAGGCCAGATCGCCCCGGTGGCAGGGTCGCGACCCCGTGCGGGAACAGGGCCGGCAGTCGAGCTCCCGTTCCAGGACCACGCTGCCTGGGAGACGGGGAAAGTAGCCGAAGGCGCGCACGGTCGGTCCGAAGAGCGCCGCCACGGGCGTACCCACCGCCTCGGACAGGTGCAGCAGGCCGCTGTCGTTGGTCACCGCCAGGCGGCAGCGGGCGAGGGCCGCGGCCACCTCCGGCAGGGGCGCCTGGCGCAGCACCTCGATCTCGGGTCGGCGACGCAGGAGGTCGGCCAGCGGGCCGCCGTCCAGGGCGGCGGTCTCGTCGGGGCCCAGGATGAGCAGGATCTCCGTGGCTCCATCTTCGCGCAACAGGTCAATCAGGTCGGCGAACCTGTTGGTGGGCCAGCGCTTGCTGGGCCAGCGGGCGCCGGGGGCGATGGCGATGCGTCTCGGAGACTCGTCCTCCGGCCGCAGGGAGAGCAGCGGTGGACGGGGGACGGACGCGCTCAGGCCGGCGTCGTCCGCCAGGGCCGTGTAACGGTCGAGCAGGGTGCGGTCGAGTCCGGGCGGGGGCGGGGCCGTGTCGCCCCCGCGGCGCAGCAGGGCCAGCCGGGCCCGGGTGTCCTTGCGCAGGCGGGCGTCGGGGGTGCGGCCGAGCAGGAGGCAGAGCAGATGGCTGCGCAGCACAGAGTGGGCGTCCAGCAGCCGCTCGAAGCGGCGGCCGCGGAGCCGCCTCGCCAGGGACCACACCGCGCCGGGATCGCGGCCGGACAGCGGCACCACCTCGTCCACGCCGTCGAAGCCCGCGGCCAGATCGGCGAAGCGCGCCTTGGTGGCCAGGACGATCCGCGTCTCCGGCAGCGTGTCGGCCAGCCCCGCGGCGAACCAGCCGCAGAGGCAGAGATCGCCGAGGGCGCCGAAACGGATGATCAGGATCCTGGACACATCGCCCTCCGACGGCGGTTGCGCGGGGCTGCAGGGTCTCGACAGCTAGCTCGACGGAGCCTAGCAGGCGGTTGCAGGGTGTCAAGGAAGCGGCTATGCTCCCGACCGTCCCAACCGAACTTCCGGGAGCGCGACTTGCTGGAACCCGTCCTGCTGATCCTGCTGCTGCTGTTGTCGGCCGGCTTCTCCGGCACCGAGACGGCGCTCTTCTCACTGCCCGACGCCGAGCTGGCCGCTCTGCGCCGCGACGGCGGTCGTGGCGGCCGCGGCGTGATCGCCCTGCTGGCGCGTCCGTCGCGCCTGCTGGCGGCGCTGCTGATCGGCAACCTGCTGGTCAACACCGTGGCCAGCGTGCTCGCCACCTCGTGGCTGGTGGGACGTCTCGGCTCGGCCGGCCTGGCCGTGGCGGTGCCCGTGATGACCGTGGCCATCCTGCTGGCCGGGGAGATCACGCCCAAGCTGATCGCCCTGCGCTACGCCCGGCGCATGGCGCTGCTGGCGCGACTGCCCCTGACCCTCTGGCTGACGGCCATCCGCCCCGTGCTGCACGTGATCGATCGCGCCGGCGAGGCGCTGCTCTCGCGTCTGCCCCTGGAGCGCACCGGCAGCCGCGCCCTGAGCGTCGAGGAACTGGTGACGGCCACCGAGCTGGCGGTCCAGGACGCCGCCCTGACCGAGACCGAGGGCCGCTTCGTCTCGCACCTGCTGCAGCTCGACGAGCTCGACGTGCGCGAGATCATGACCGCCCGCACGGACGCGGTCACGATCGACCTGGACGCCGACCGCGACGCCATCCGGGCCCTGGCCGCCCGCGAGGGTCACAACCGCTACCCCGTGACGGCGGCGGACGCGTCCCGGCCCACCGGCGTCTTCCATCTCAAGGATCTGCTCGCCGACACCGGCGGCGCTCCGCCGGCCCGCACCCTGCAGCGCCCGCCGATCTTCGTGCCCGAGTCGAAGTCGGTGGCGGTGCTGCTCAACGAGTTCCGCCACGGCGGCCAGCACATGGCCTTCGTGGTGGACGAGCACGGCGACTTCACGGGCCTGGTCACCCTGGAGGACTGCCTGGAGGCATTGACCGGCCCCTGGCGCGACGAGACGGACGTGGTGGCGGCGGACGTCATGCCCGTGGCCGACCGCAACTGGGTCGTCCGGGGCGGCGCCGACCTGCGCCAGGTCAACGAGGTCTGCGGGACGCGCATCCCGGCCAGCCACGACTACGTGACCCTGGCCGGCCACGTGATGGCCCTGCTGGGACGCATCCCGGCGCGCGGCGATCGCGCCGTCGAGGACGGCTTCCGCTACACGGTGCTCGAGATGGACGGGCACCGCGTCCGCCGCGTGCGGGTGCAGGCCCTCGACGGGTCGGGACGGGGAGGGGCGTCGTGAGCGCGCTGCCCTGGGACCAGACGGCCGCGATCGTGGTGGCCTGCCTCTGCGCCTCGGCCTTCTTCTCGGGCGTGGAGACGGGGCTGATGAGCGTCAGTCGCATCCGGCTGCGCTTCCTGTCGCTGGGACGGGACGACGCCCGTCTCGGTCGCCTGGCCGCCCTGCTCGACCGCCTCGAGGCGCCGGTGCTCGACTGCCTGATCGGCACCAACCTCTTCAACGTGCTCTTCAGCGCGGTGCTGACGGTGGCGTTCACCGCGCGCTACGCCCGCCACGGCGAGATCCTCGCGGCCGCCGTCGGTTCGGGGCTGGTCATCGTCTTCGGGGAGATCCTGCCCAAGGTGCTGTACCGCGAGTATCCCGAGCGTCTGACCCTCGGCTCGCTGCGGCTCCTCGAACTCTCCCGGCGTGTCTTCGCTCCGGTGGGGTGGCTGCTGCGCGGCTACTCGCGCCTGCTCGACGCGGTGCTGCCCGGGAGGGCCGCCGCCGAGCGCACCGCCCTGGGCCGGGACGCCATGACCGTCATGCTGACCACCCATCCCGCCGTCGCGCGGGACCGCCGCTTCACCGAGCTGCTGGATCGCTGTCTCGACCTGGCGGACCTCGACCTGAGCGCCATCATGCGCCCCTGGCCGCGCGTCCGCATGCTGCCGCGGACGGCCACCCTGGCCGAGGCCCGCGCCGCCGCGGCGACCTCGGGCTACAGCCGGCTCCCCGTCCACGATCCCGACGACGACCGCATCCTCGGCTGGCTGCTGGTGCGCGACCTGCTGCTGGTGGACGAGGACGCGCCCTGGGACGGCATACCGCCCACCCTGATCCGCACCCTGTCCTACGTGGACCGGGCCATGTCGCCCTGGGCCCTCTTCGAGGAGATGCGCTGGCAGCGCCAGCAGATGGCGCTGGTCGCGGACGGTCCCGGGAACCCCGTCGGGCTGGTCACGTTGGAGGACCTGCTCGAGATTCTGGTTGGCAGCATCGAGGACGAGTTCGATCGTTCCCTCACGACCCCGGGGCGTGACGCCCCCGCGAAACCCCAGGAGGATACGCAGCGATGACCGATCAAGTGAGCAAGCACGACCAGGTCCTGCTGGCCCTGGCCATGAATCTGCAGGGCGGCGCCATGGTCCACATGGGCAAGATGGCCGATCCGGCCAGCGGCGAGATGACCCGCAGCCTCGAGGGCGCCCGCTGGGCCATCGACGTGCTGGAGATGCTCCAGGCCAAGTGCAAGGAGAACACCAACGCCGAGATCGTCGGCATGCTCGACCGCATGGTGATGGACCTGCAGCTCAACTACATGGACGAGGTCAAGAAGGAGAAGGCCGACGCGGACGGCGGGGCGGACGACGAGGCGCCCGGCGAGGACGAGGCGGCGGACGAGACGTCCGGCGAGGACGAGGCCGAGGCTCCGACCGACGAACAGGCCGACGCATGATTCGACGTCGTCCGGGATGGTGCGGGCTCATGCTGGCGGCGCTGCTGCTCTGCGCCGGCGCCGCCGAGGCGGGTCTGGCCCTGCGCAACCAGGAACGCTCGGCGCGTCTGCACCGGGCGGTCTCGGGCCTGCTGCCGCCGGACGGCCTGCTGTCCGCCGGTCTCTCGGGCGACTTCTGGAGCGTCACCTACGGCGAGGCCGACGCCCCGTTCGCGATCGACTTCCAGAACCTGAACCTCGACCTGGAATACGGACCGGCCACCTGGCTGAACCTGCGCGCACGGCTGCCCTGGCGCGGCTGGTCGGGCGGTCTCTACGATCTGCCCCTCGAGGGCAGCGGCCCCGGCGACGCGGAGGTCGGCCTGCTGATCGGCCTGCCGGTCTCCGGCGAGCGGCTGGGCGCGGCGCTGGACCTGCGCGCCTCGCTGCCCACCGGCGCCGAGGCCGACGGCCTGGGCCAGGGCGAGCTCTCGCCCTACGCGGGCCTGGCGCTCAGCGCCGCCTTCTGGTCCCGCGCCCAGATGCCCGAGCTGCGCCTGCACCTGAACCTCGGCCGCCGACTGCACCCGCTGGACGGGGGGTTCGGCGCCGCGGCCGACGGCCGGCTCGAACCCTGGCCGCCCCTCTATCCGGCGGCGGGCGGCGGCGGCAACGACGCCTGGGTCCTCTCGGGCGCCCTGGAGTTCCGCAAGTCCCTGGTCACGTTGTTCGTGGAGTACACCGACGAGTTCTACGGCGACGGCGCGGAGATCTCGTCCCGCGAGCGGCCGCGCTACCTGAGCGCCGGCCTGCGCTGGGGCGGGGAGGAGGGCGCCGCCCTGGAATGGGGCTACGACGTGCCCCTGGGCTACGACGACCCCGCCACGCCCTTCGTGGCCGCCTACCCCGACTTCGTCCTGCACGCCGGCCTGTCCTGGAGCTTCGCCGTGGGCGGCTCTGACCGCGACCGCGACGGCATCCCCGACCGGCTCGACCGCTGTCCCCTGGCCGCCGAGGATCTCGACGGCTATCAGGACGACGACGGCTGTCCCGACCCCGACAACGACGAGGACGGCATCCCCGACGACCGCGACCTGGCCCCCGACTACCCCGAGGACCTCGACGGCTTCCAGGACGAGGACGGCCTGCCCGACAACGACAACGATCTGGACGGGATCCTCGACGAGGCCGACGACTGCCCCGACGAGGCCGAGGACCTCGACGGCTACCAGGACGAGGACGGCTGCCCCGAGGAGTTCCTCGACGCCGACGGCGACGGCCTGGCCGACGCCGAAGACGACTGCCCCGACGCGGCCGAGGACTTCGACGGTTTCGAGGACGGGGACGGGTGTCCGGAAGAGGACAACGATCTGGACGGATTGCCCGACGACGAGGACGAGTGTCCCTGCGAGGCCGAGGATTACGACGGAGTCGAGGACGACGACGGCTGTCCCGACTAGTCCAGGCC
This sequence comes from uncultured Fibrobacteraceae bacterium, assembly GCA_964607825.1. Lineage (GTDB taxonomy): Bacteria > Krumholzibacteriota > Krumholzibacteriia > LZORAL124-64-63 > LZORAL124-64-63 > JAHIYU01. The sequence continues at coordinate 6,462 of CAZSNA010000102.1, forward strand.
CT
>CAZSNA010000102.1:6563-11405 GCA_964607825.1 uncultured Fibrobacteraceae bacterium
GACTAGTCCAGGCCCTCGTCCCGCTTCGCCGCCTGCCACGCCGCCTCCAGCGCGTCGATCCCGGCGGCCTGCATGGCGGCGTGATCGGGGAACCGCTTCTCCACCCCGCGGAACCGCCCCCGGAACCGTCGGTTCGCCTGCCGCAGGCAGTCGTCCGCCTCCACGCCCAGCCGCCGGGCCAGGTTCACCGCCGCCAGCAGGATGTCGCCCATCTCGTGGGCCACCGCGTCCCGGTCGCCGGACGCGGCGGCCGCGCGCAGCTCGCCCAGCTCCTCGTCCAGCTTGTCCCAGATGCCGTCGACCGTCGGCCAGTCGAAGCCCACCTCCGCCGCCTGCTTCTGGTAGTCGTGGGCCTGGCGCAGGGGAGACGACGAGGCGGGCAGGTCCTTCAGCACCGTCGGCTCGGGCGTCTCGCCGTTGGCCGACTTCTCCGCCGCCTTGATGGCGTTCCAGTGCACCTGGCTCTCGGCCTGGCTCTCGGCCCGCTCCTCCCCGAAGACGTGGGGGTGGCGCCGGATCAGCTTCTCGTCGCCGCCGCGGGCCACGTCGTCGAAGTCCACGCCCGCGGTCTCGCCGTGGATCTCGGTACAGAAGGCCACCATGAACAGCAGGTCGCCCAGTTCCTCGGTGACGTGGGCGGGGTCGTCGCCGAGGGTCGCGTCCAGCAGCTCGCCGGCCTCGTCCAGCAGGTAGCGGGCGGCGTCGGGCAGGGTCTGCTTGCGGTCCCAGGGACAGCCGCCGGGCGAGCGCAGGGTGTGGATGGTGCGCAGCAGGGACTCGGTATGGGGCAGGCTCATCGTTCGGCTTCCGTTGCGGGGGATGGGGGCGTGTCTGACGGCAGAGTATAAGCCCTTGTGCGCGATCCGAAAGTGCGGATATCATGGAGGGTCCCCCGAGACAATCGATCAGCAGCCCGGCGAGGACTCCGGCATGAGCGACCTGATCCGCATCCGCGGCGCCCGCCAGCACAACCTGCGCAACTGCGACGTGGACATCGTCCGCGGCGCGCTGACCGCCGTGTCGGGCGTCTCCGGTTCGGGCAAGTCGTCCCTGGTCTTCGACACCCTCTACGCCGAGGGCCAGCGGACCTACGTGGAGTCCCTGTCCACCTACGCGCGGCAGTTCCTGGACCGCATGCCCAAGCCCGACGTGGACCTGATCGACGGCATCAGCCCCGCCATCGCCATCGAGCAGCGCAACGCGGCCCGCAGCGGTCGCAGCACCGTCGGCACCGTGACCGAGATCAACGACTACCTGCGGGTGCTCTTCGCCCGCGTCGGCCGCATCACCTGCCCCGACTGCCGCGAGCGGGTCGAGCCCGAGACACCGGCGGGCGTCTGGCGCCAGGTCCGCCGGGACTGGCCCGGAGAAGCGGTGCTGGTGGGCTATCCCCTGGAGGTCAGCGGCGACGGGTCGCGCAGCGGTTGGGCCGAGCCCCTGCTGGCCCAGGGCTTCCGACGCGCGGTGGTGGGCGGCGCGCTGCTGCGCCTGGACGAGGCCGACGCCGAGGACGCGCCGACCCCCGCGGCCGGCGAGCAGGTCGACGTGGTCATCGACCGGGTCGCCCTCGCACCCAGGCAGCGCTCCCGCTTCACCGAGGCCGTGGAGCTCGCCTTCCGCCAGACCGACGGCTGGTGCCGACTGCGCCGCGCCGAGGCGCCGGCGGAGGCGCGGGACTTCTCGGCGCGCCTGGTCTGCAACGGCTGCGGCCGACTGTTCCCCGAACCGACGCCGCACCTCTTCTCCTTCAACTCGCCCCAGGGCGCGTGCCCCGACTGCAACGGCTTCGGCAACCGGTTGGAGTTCGACGAGCATCTCATCGTTCCCGACGACACGCTCACGCTCATGGACGGGGCGCTCAAGCCCTGGCGCACCGAGACCTTCGCGCGGGTCCACGCGGCCCTGATCCGCTTCTGCCGCAAGCAGGAGATCCCCGTCGACCTGCCCTGGCGCCGCCTCAGGCGCGCCCACCAGCGCGCGGTGCTCGAGACGCGCCGCAAGGACTTCACGGGCGCGATCCCCTACCTGGAGGACATGCGCCGCGAGATGAAGAAGGGCCACCACCGCTTCTTCACCCGTCGCTTCATGGGCGACACCTGGTGCCGCACCTGCGAGGGCAGCCGCCTGCGGCAGGAGGCCCTGGCGGTCAAGGTGGGCGGGCTGGACATGGGCGGCGTGGCGCGCATGTCCCTGGCCGAGGCCTTGCCGCGCTTCGAGGGCCTGCGCCTGTCCAAGTCGGACCGGCTCGCCGCCGACGACGTGCGCGAGGAGGTCGTGCATCGCCTCGGCTTCCTGGTGCGCGTGGGGCTGGGCTATCTCACACTGGACCGGCTCACCCGCACGCTCTCGGGGGGCGAGGCCCAGCGCATCCACCTGGCCAACGCCCTCGGCTCGCGCCTGACCGACACCCTCTACGTGCTGGACGAACCCACCACCGGCCTGCACGCCGCCGACGTGGAGCGCCTGATCGGCACCCTGCGCGACCTGGTCGAGGGCGGCAACACGGTGGTGGTGGTGGAGCACGACCTGGCGGTGCTGCGCGCCGCCTCGCAGCTGATCGAGCTCGGGCCGGGCGCCGGCCTCGAAGGCGGCCACGTGGTCTACCAGGGACCGCTGGACGATCTGCTGGACGGCGGCGACACACTCACCGGCGAGTACCTCCGCGGCGAGCGCACGCTGCCCGATCCGCCGGTGCGGCGGGACGAGGCGCCCGCGCACCTGGTGATCAAGGGCGCTCGCAAGCACAACCTGCGCAACATCGACGTGAGCCTGCCCCTGGAGCGCTTCTCCTGTCTGACGGGCGTGTCGGGCTCGGGCAAGAGCACCCTGATGAACGACTGTCTCCACGACGGTCTGACGGGCAAGGTCGTCGGCGGGCAGGACCGCGGCCTGCCCTTCACGGGCTTCCAGGGCGCCCACGCCGTCAGCAAGGTGGTGCTGGTGGACCAGAGCCCCGTCGGCAAGTCGAGCCGCTCGAACCCGGCCACCTACCTCGGCTTCCTGGCGCCCATCCGCGAGCTCTTCGCCGCCACGCCCGACGCCCGCGCGCGGGGCTTCGTGGCCGGCCGCTTCAGCTTCAATACCGCGGGCGGGCGCTGCCCCGAGTGCCAGGGACTGGGCGAGCATCGCGTCGAGATGCACTTCATGGCCGACATCAGCGTGCCCTGCGAGATCTGCGGCGGCAGCCGCTTCAACCCGGCCACCCTGGAGGTGCGCTTCCGCGGGCATTCCATCGCCGAGATCCTGGCCATGACCGTCGACGAGGCCCTGGCCTTCTTCAAGCGCGAGAACGCCGTGCGCGAGAAGCTGTGGATCCTCAAGAAGGTGGGCCTGGGCTACCTGACCCTGGGCCAGTCGGCCACCACGCTCTCGGGCGGGGAGAGCCAGCGGCTGAAGATCGCCCGCGAGCTGGCCTCGCCGGGCGGACGCCACAACCTCTACCTGCTGGACGAGCCGACCACCGGCCTGCACGTCCACGATGTTGCGGGATTGGTGAAGGTGCTCCATGATCTGGTCGCCCAGGGGCACACGGTGGTGGTCATCGAGCACAACCTGGACCTGATCGAGCGGGCCGACTGGGTCGTCGACCTGGGGCCGGGCGGCGGCGCCGACGGCGGCGCGCTGGTGGCCGAGGGGACGCCCCGCGAGCTGGCCCGCGTCGGGACCTCGCCCACGGGACGGCACCTGAAGGCGCGGCGCGAGGCCGCCGCGCGGACCATCGAGCGAAAGGGATCCTGATGAGAGTGCTGGTCACAGGCGGCGCCGGCTACATCGGCAGCGTCACCGCCCGGGCCCTGTCCGCGCGCGGTCACGAGGTGGAGATCCTCGACGACTTCAGCACCGGCCACCGCGCGGCGCTGCCGACCGACGTCGTCCTGCACGAGGGCACGCTCCTGGACGGGGCCTTCCTGGCCGACGTCGCCGGGCGCGGCTTCGACGCGGTGATGCACTTCGCGGCCTTCAGCCTGATCGACGAATCGGTGGCCCATCCGCGGCGCTACTACCGCAACAACGTGACGGGCACCGCGAAGCTGCTCGACGCGACGGTCGCCGCCGGCGTACCTCGCCTGATCTTCTCCTCCTCGGCCGCCGTCTACGGCGAGCCCGACACGGACCTGCTGACCGAGGCGGCGCCCACCGCGCCGGTCAATCCCTACGGCCGCACCAAGCTGGCCATGGAGACCATGCTCGCCGCCGCCGCCGAGAGCCGCGGCACCACGGCGGTGGCCCTGCGCTACTTCAACGCCTGCGGCGCCGTCGATGAACTGGGGGAGGATCACGCGCCCGAGACGCACCTGATCCCCAGCCTGTTGCGCTCGCTGCTGGAGCCGGAGCGGAGCTTCGCCATCTACGGCGACGACTACCCCACGCCCGACGGCACCTGCGTCCGCGACTACATCCATGTCGCCGACCTGGCCGAAGCCCACATCCTGGCCCTGGAGTGGGACGGGCGCCCGGGCCTGTCCGTCATGAACCTGGGCACCGAGACCGGCTGCTCGGTGCGCGAGATCGTCGACGCCGCCGCGCGCGTGACCGGCCGGCCCCTCGATCCCCCCGTGGCGCCGCGCCGCGCCGGCGACCCCTCGCGGCTGGTGGCCGGTTCGCGCCTGGCCCGGGCGGAACTGGGCTGGGAGCCCCGGCGCAGCGATATCGAGCGCATACTGGCCGACGCCTGGGCGTGGCATCGCGCCCACCCCGAGGGCTACGACGGGGGCGGCACCCGAGGGTAGCCAGTCGCTTGGGAAATAAGTATACTGGCGGGGTCCAGACGGAATAGGGCGAGCGACTTGACACGAAGCGGTCGGGAGTGCTTAATTCCCGGACCGTCGCACTGCGGCGGTC
>CAZSNA010000103.1:0-10743 GCA_964607825.1 uncultured Fibrobacteraceae bacterium
CCGGAACTCGAGCGAGCCGCCCACAGGAGGTGGGCGGCGAGCGCCCCCGACGACGCGCCCCCCTCACCCCACGCGATCCAACGGGCCTTCGTATCCGTCTGGAAGAACCTAGTTCACTTCCCCATACACCCGCACGTAGTCCACGAGCATCGTCTGCGGAAACTCCGTGGTCTCGTCGGGATCCCCCGGCCAGCGTCCGCCGACCGCGATGTTGAGGAGCATGAAGAAGGGGTGGTCGTAGACCCACGAGGCGCCGGCCGGGAGGTCGGCGGGAGTGACGTGGTGGTACTCGTAGCCGTCCACGCTCCAGGTGATGCCGTCGCGGTCCCAGTCGATGCGGAAGATGTGGAAGCCGAGGTTGAAACCGCCCTGGGCGAGCTCGTGCCGGCTGCCGATGGCGTTGTTGCCGTAGTGGCCGGGGCCGTGGATCGTGCCGTGCAGGACGCGCGGCTCGTGGCCCCGGTACTCCATGATGTCGATCTCGCCGCAGTGGGGCCAGCTCACCTCGTCGATGTCGTGGCCGAGCATCCAGAAGGCCGGCCAGATGCCCTGGCCGATGGGCAGCTTGATACGCGCCTCGAAGCGGCCGTAGGTCCGCTCGAACAGGTCCTTGGTCTTGAGGCGGGCCGCGGTGTAGGGCTGGCCGAGGTACTCCTCCTCGCGGGCGACGATGGCCAGGTTGCCCTCGCCGTCGAGGGAGGCGTTCTCGACGCGGTCGGTGGTGTACTCGAGTTGGGCGTTGCCCCAGTCGGTGCCGAGGTCGTGGACCCAGCGCTCGGGGTCGGGCGGCGTGCCGGCGGGGCCCTCGAACTCGTCGGCCCAGACCAGGCCGTACTCGGGGGCCTGGGCCTCCTCCTCGGCGACGCAGCCGAGCAGGGTCAGGCACAGGATCGCCAGCGGTAGCGTCATGAGTCGGTTCATGCGTTCCCTCCGGCGGCCGGACGGGGCGCGGCCTCCACGTGCGGGAACAGGCGCGAGTCGTCCAGCGCGGCCTTGAGCACCAGGGTGGCGGCGCCGACGGCCACCGAGCGCGGACCCAGCACGCTGGTGCGGATCTCCGCGGCCTTGACCGAGCTGACCAGGGTGCGCTGGCTGACGGTCTCGCGCAGGGGCTCCAGCAGGATGTCTCCCAGGCGGGCCATATCGCCGCCCACGACCACCATCGACGGGTTGAGCAGGTTCAGCAGGCCGGCCACGGCGATGCCCAGATGGCCGGCCGCCTCGTTGGCCACGCGCAGGGCCAGCGGGTCGCCGTCCAGGGCGGCGCTCTCCAGGTCGGCGATGCTGTCGGGGCCGTCGGCCACGACGCTGTCGGGATACTCGGCGCCCAGGGCGGCGGCGCGGGCCAGCAGGGCCTTGCCGCCGATCAGCGTGACCAGGCAGCCGCGCAGGCCGCAGATGCAGGGCTCGCCCTGGGGGTCGATGGCGGTGTGGCCGATCTCGCCGGCCACGCCGGTGGCGCCGCGGTAGATCTCGCCGCCGAACACGTGGCCCGAGCCGATGCCCGTGGCCACCTTGATGTACGCGAAGTCGTCGACGCCGCGGCCCTCGCCCCACCACTGCTCGGCCAGCGCGCCGAGGTTGGCGTCGTTGTCCACCAGCATGGGCACGCCGTACTGCTCCGAGAGTCCGTCGAGCCCCAGCCGGCCGTCCCAGGCGGGCATGACGACCGTCGACAGGGCGTCGGGTTCGGACGGATCCACGGGACTGGGCACCGCCACGCCGATCCCCACCAGGGGCTTGTTGTGCCCGGCGGGCGCGCCGAGGCAGATGCGGCACAGCTCGGAGATCACGGCGCGGGAGCCGTCGGGGTCGTTGCGCACGGGATGCGCGCGCGACTCGGAGGCCAGCACGCGGCCGCGCAGGTCGGTCAGCACGACCACCACGTGGGTGGCGCTCATCTCCACGCCCAGGACCACGCAGGCGTCGTCGCGGAAGGCCAGCACGATGGGACGGCGCCCGCCGCGCGATGGGCCCTCGCCCATCTCGTTCACCAGCCCCATGGGCAGGATCTCGTTGACGATCTCGGAGACGGTGGAGCGCGAGAGGCCGGCCTGGCGCGCGATCTCGGCGCGCGAGATGGTCTTCTGCTCCCAGATCAGGCGCAGAACGGCGTCGGCCAGGGGCCGGGGCCTGTCCGGGTCCGTCCGGCGCAGGCCCTTGCGGGTCAGATTGTCGTTGTTCATCCGCGTTTCCTGTTGGCGAAGCTCGTTGTGTGACGTCGCGGAGTCTATCGGTGGAAGTACAGGTTGTCTACAAGGACCAGCCGGGCGTCGGTGGTGCTGATCACGAGCTGCCCCACGTGCTCCAGCGTGGTGGTGAAGCCGAAGTCGGCCAGGGGGATGTCCAGGGTCGACCAGGCGGCGGGGGCGAAGGCGGGCGTGGTGGTGTCGTCGAAGACCAGCTCGATCTCCACGGCCGAGCTGCCGGTGTCCGCCGCGAAGGCCACGATCTTGACCTTGAAGTCGGCGCCCGCGGGGGCGAACACGTCCAGGCTCAGGTGGGTCATGGCGGTGACGTCGAGCCGGTGGTCGTAGAAGCTGATGCCCGCGAAGGTCAGGCCCGTGAACATCTTGGTCGCGTCACCCTGGACGTCGTAGTCGGCCATCTCGGTCGGGGCGCCCCAGTTGGGGTTCCACTCGTCGATGATCTCGTCGTCGTAGACGTCGCTGAACAGGGAGATCACGTCGCCGGACGGATGGGCCGGCGCGGGCGCCGGGGCGGTGGGCGGCAGGAAGCCGTACAGAACCACCGTGCCGTTGACGGGCTCCCCGTTCAGGGTCGCGGTGACGGCCGCGGTGCCCTCGCCGACCACGCGGATCTCGTTGTCCTCCACGACGGCCACGGTCTGGTCGGTGGTGTCGAAGTCGAAGTAGCCGGGCATGTGCTGCGTCACCACGTAGCCGCCGTCGACGCTGTAGCGGGTGTAGGTGCCCTGGAGACCGACGGTCGAGCCGATGAAGTACTGCTTCAGGGACGAGGGCATGACCGGGAAGGGGTCGGTGATGTTCTCCAGGGAGGCGAAGCGGATGTCGTCGAACCAGATGGTATGGCCCTCGGGCAGGCCGTCCTCCCAGCCCTCGGCGAGCATGAAGAGGCCGCGCTCGGCGATCAGGCGCGAAGGGTTCGGGATGGGGATCACCACGAAGGTCCAGTCGGTGCCCAGGGGGATGTTGCTGCGGCCGCCCGTGTAGAGCGAAGTGCCGGTGTTGTCGTTGCCGTAGCCGGCCTCGTTGAGCATGGTCGGCGCGCTCGACTTGGCGTAGAAGGTCAGCGCGTTGAAGTCGGTGATGTCGCGCGTGCCGACCGCCGTGAGCACGCCGCCGGTGTAGGCGCCCAGGGGCGAGCCGTCGCCGGGCACCACGGCCTTCAGCGAGTAGTCGCCGGTGCGGGCCGTCTGGTCGTCGACGGACACGGCCTCGGCGTAGGTGCCGCTGAAGGGCTGGTAGTAGACGTCGCCGCGGTCGTTGCCGCCGAGGCCGACCAGGTCGTCGGCGAAGACCACCGGATCGACGGGCGCGCGGGCGGTCTCGAGACCGTCGACGTCGCGCTTGCTGCAGCCGGCGAGCAGGACGGGCAGGGCGAGCAGCGTCAGGACGATGGACAGGCGGCGCGGGGTCATCACGGCGATCCTCCGGGGCGGGAGACGCGGTTGGGGGCCGGAATGAGGGGGATGCTCCGGCTTTGTACGGTTTCCGATCAAAGTATCGCTCAGGGGGCGGCGGGTGTCAAGGGGTCGTTGTTGATCGAAGCGGCAACAACAGACTGAACCGCGTCCACCGCCCGTGCTCGCTGCGCACCTGCACCTCTGCGCCGATCCGCTCGACGATGTCGTGCACGATGGCCAGGCCCAGGCCGGTGCCCTTGCCGACGGGTTTCGAGGTCTGGAAGAGGTCGAAGATCTTGTCCAGCTGCTCGGCGGGGATGCCCACGCCGTCGTCCTCCACCTCCACCACCAGCCGGCCCTCGGCGGCGACCAGGGACACCGTCAGCACGCCCGAGCCGCGGCCGGCCTCCTCGATGGCGTCGCAGGCGTTCTTCAGGAGGTTGACCAGCACCTGCTGCACCAGCGGCGGCGAGGTGACCACGCGCGGCAGGCCGGGCGCGTAGCGCCGCACCACCTCCACGCCGGCGCCCTTGATCTCGACCTGGAGGAGCTCGAGGCACTCCTCGAGCAGGGACTGCACGTCCACCTCCTGGTGCGCCGAGTCGGACTTGCGCGCGAAGCCCAGCAGGCCGTGGGTGATGTTGGAGCAGCGCTTGACCTGGGCCTGAAGCCGGTCGGCCGCGCGGATCAGCACGTCGCGGCTGGACGTGGTCAGGCGATCGCCCTCGTCGACCAGGGTGTCCTCGAGCACGCCCGCGATGGACTCGATGACCGCCAGGGGGTTGTTGATCTCGTGGGCCACGCCGGCGGCCATCTTGCCCAGGGCCGCCAGGCGGTCCGAGCGCACGAGGTCGTCCTGCAACCGGCGCCGGGTGGTGATGTCGCGGCAGATGGCGATGATCTCCGTGTCGTCGTCGTCCTCCTCCAGGATGGAGGTCAGCGAGACGTTGCAGAGGACGGTCTCGCCGTCGCGGCGCACCAGGGGCATCTCGAAGAGTTCGGCGTGCCCCTCCTCCAGGCATTGCGCGTAGATCTCGCGGCACTGCTCGGGATCGCGGCAGAAGTCGGCGACCGGGCGGCCGAGGGTCTCGGCGGAGTCGTAGCCGAGGGCGTTCTCGGCGCCGCGGTTGAAGGACACCAGCTTGCCGTCGACGTCGGTCAGGAAGATCAGGTCGCGGCTGTTGTCCAGCACGCCGGCCAGCAGCTGCCGGGCCTCGGTCAGCTCGGCGCTGCGCAGGGCCAGCTTGCGCTCGCTCTCGGCCAGTCGGGTGGTGTCCTCGATCAGGTTGAACAGGCCGACGACCTCGTCGTCGGACTGCACGGGGAAGAGCAGGGCGCGGTAGTGCAGGTCCCGGCCCTCGAGGTGGAGGGTGCCCGCGTGCACCGTGCTCTGGCCCGACTGGAGGACGCGGCGCTCGGCGGCGTGCAGCTCGCTCGCCGCGGGCTCTGGCAGCAGCGAGCGCATGGTCCGGCCGACGACCTGCTTGTCCTCCAGGCCGAGGGTGTCCAGGGCGAAGCGGTTGGCCCGCCGGATGCGGTGCGAGGTGTCGGTGCGGTAGATGAGCATGGGCGCGGTGTCGAGGAAGCGGTCGAGGCTCTGGCGCGTGCGCTGGAGGTGGGTCTCGGTCTCCACGCGGTCGCTGATGTCCAGGATCGACTCGACCACGCCCAGCACCCGGCCCTCGTCGTCGCGGATGGGAGCGGCGCGGACCGAGGCGAAGTGCTCGTGGCCGTCCTCGTCCATCGAGCTGACCACCGTGGAGACCGCGCGGCCGTCCTTCAGCGAACTGTGATGGGGACAGCCCTCGACGCTCACGTCGCAGGGGCCGCGGGTGAGCATCTCCACGTCGTAGCAGTAGTGGCCCAGCACCTCGCTCATGTCGAGCAGGTTGTTCTCCAGGAAGGTGCGGTTGGCGAGCTGCACCTTGTAGTCGACGCCGATCACCAGGATCTCGAAGGGCAGGCTGTCGAGGATGTGCTGCAGGCGGTTGCGTTCCTCGCGCAGCCGCTCGGCGGACTTGCGGCGCAGGCGGTTGGTCTGCTCGATCATGGCGAACAGGTCCCAGAAGAACCGCGAGGCGAAGTGGTCCACGAAGTGCATGTGCGGGGGCAGCTCGGCCTTGATGGCGTCGCTGACGTCGCGGTCGCCGGTGAGCTCGACCAGCAGGTCGATGTCGTCGCGCCGCAGCAGGTCGCGGAAATCGGAGGTCAGCAGGTCCACGCCCATCTCGCGGGCGTAGCTCAGGCCCGCGGAGTCCGCGTCGGGATCGGCGACCCCGACCACGGACAGGCCCAGACGGCGCGGGGCGCCGTGAATCATGCGCAGGAAGTCGTGGCAGGCCCGCCCGCCGCCGACGATGGCGACACGTGTGTCAATCTCGCTCATACTTGCGACGGAGCTCGTCGCCGAGATGCAGGATCTCCTGGGAGGTGTGCCCCGGGGAGATGGCCTCCTGCAGCTCCTTCTGGTAGGCCGCCTCGAGGACCTCCTCGCGACGCTCCCAGGCGCCCTCGATCAGCTCGACGATCTCGTCGAAGTCGTAGGGCTTGATCAGGTAGCGGTAGGCCCGGAGGCGTCCCGCGGCCAGGGCCGACTCGGTGGAGCCGTGGCCGGTGAGCATGATGGCCTCGAGATAGGGCTGGATCTCGCGGATCCGCTCGAGCAGTTCGATGCCGTCCATCTCGGGCATCTTGAGGTCGAGGATGGCCACGTCGAAGATCTGCTGCTTGACGGTCTTGAGCGCCGCGGTGGGGCTCGTGATCGCCGAGACGGTGAAGCCCTTCTTGAGGAGCCGGTGGGCCAGGAAATCGACGAGATCGGCCTCGTCGTCCACAAGCAGGATGCGGATCGGTCTGCGTTTGTCTTCGGCCATGGTCTGCCCATCCGGAAGGGGTGATGCGGGTTCTGGACAAGTGGATGATGTAACCCGGTCACGGGGGATGTCAAGGTTGCAGTCCGGATCGGGAGCGATCCGGCGACGGCGCGGGCCGGCGCCGCCGCCGGACGGACTGCCGGTATGGGCGGTTCGTCAGCCGATCAGGTCCCGCACCTTGGCGATCAGGGCGTCCCGGTCCACGGGCTTCTCGAAGTAGCCCTGGGGGTCGGCGACCTGGTTCGTGCGCTCCAGGAAGGCCCGGAATTCGCGGGCCACGCCCGTGATGATCACCACGGGGATGTCCTTGGTCTCCGCCTCCTCCTGGAGGTTCTTGAACATGCGCACGCCGGACTGGTTGTCCATGGTGATGTCCAGCGTGATCAGATCGACGCCCCGGGCCTTGGCGAAGCCCTCCTCCCCGTCCACGGCGGTCTCGGTGGCGTAGCCGTGGTCGGCGAAGAACGCGGTCAGCCAGTCCCTCTCGTCGGCTTCGTCGTCCACGACGAGGATCGTCTTTGCATCTGCCATGTCGGTCTTCCTTGTCCCGTGAAGGTGTCGGAGCCGCGGCGCGCCGTCGGCGCCCGAACTCCTACTCGTTTACCGGATTATAGCTCGCCGTCGGGAGCCGCGTCCAGTCGTTGATTATCAGTCTTCAGTCGCCGGCCGGTCCCTCCAGGGCCTCGCCCCAGGCCGCGGCCCGGGCCTCGTCCGTCGCGTCGGCGTCCGCCTCGCCCGCGGGTTCGGCGGCGACGTGCTCGCGGGGGATCGTGATCTCGAATCGCGTACCGCGCCCCGGCTCGGAGTCGAGCTCGATCCCGCCGCCGTGGGCCTGGACGATCTTGTTGGCGATGAACAGCCCGAGCCCCGTGCCCCCCGACCCCTTGGACGAGAAGAACAGGGTGAAGGCCCTGTCGCGCACGTCGGGCTCCATGCCGATGCCGTTGTCCTCGATGACGAACCGGACCGCCTCGTCGTCGCCCGCGACGTCGAGCGAGACGGTGTGCTCCGTCTTGCGCCTGTCCACGCGGCAGGCGTCGAAGGCGTTGTCGACCATGTTCACGAGCATCGAGCGCAGGGCCTGCGGGTCCGCCTCCACCGTGCCGGCCGCGTCGGCGACCTTCACGGCGAACACGATGTCGTGGTTGTCGGCCTTGGCCTGCAGCACGCTGCACACCTCGTCGACCACCTCGCCCACCGCCACCGGCTGCGCGTCCGGCTCGCGGTCCTTGGCGTAGTAGAGGATGTCGAGCACCGTGCTGCGGATGCGCTCCACGTTGCGCTCGACCATCTCCCAGCCCTTGGTCGTGCGGCCGCGGTCGTCGTTGTTCAGGCCGCTGTTGACCAGGTACATGCCGCCGTCGAGCCCGTTGAGCAGGCCCTTCAGGTCGTGGCTGATGGAGCTGATGATCATGCCCACCGACGAGAGCTTCGACTGCAGCTCGCGGATCTGGGTGATGTCCACGCTCATCTCGATGACGTGCTCGATCACCCCGTCCGCGCCGGTCAGGGGCGCGGTGGTGACCATCACGTTCATCTTCTCGCCGTCGCGCTTGGTGACCACCTCCTCGTGCACGTAGGTCTTCCCGTCCGCGAAGGTCTGCCGCACGATGCAGGGTTCGCACTCCGCGTCGCAGTGCTTGTAGACCTCGTGGCACTTGCACCCGTAGAAGGTGCCGAAGGCCTCCCGGTGCAGGCGGTTGGCCTCGATGATGCGCAGGTCGCGGTCCTGGATGGAGATGTAGCAGGGCACGTCCTCGAACAGCGAGCGGTAGCGGCGCTTGCTGGTGCGGAGCTGGTCCTGCAGCTGCTTGATCTCGGTGATGTTCGCGGACATCTCCATGACCGCCTCGATCTCGCCGTCGTCGTTGCGCAGGGGGGTGGTGTAGACGAGCACCGAGACGTCCCGGCCGTCAAGGGTGCGCACGAGCTGCTCGCTGCGGTGGCGGCGGCCGTCCTGGAAGGTGCGTTCGACGGGGCAGTCCTCGCACTTCTCCGGACGGCGCTTGTACACCTGGTAGCAGTAGCGCCCCGACGGGTCCCCGAAGTTCTTCACGAAGCGCTCGTTGGCGTCGACGATCTTCAGGTCCCGGTCCTGGATGGACAGGTAGCAGGGCATCGCGTCGAAGTAGCCCCTGTACGTCTCCTCGTTCACGTCGGATCACTCCCGTCGCCGGCCTCAGGCGTGCGGCACGTTCAGCACCTTGCGCACGTTCGTCAGCAGGCTCTTCTCGGTGATGGGCTTGTCCACGTAGCCCTCGGGCTTGCGGCCGTCGCCCTCGTAGATCAGCTGCCGCAGCTCGGGCTGCCCGGTGATGATGCAGATGGGCATGCCGTGCAGGTCCGGGTCCGCCCGCAGCGTCATGTAGACCTCGGTGCCGGAGGTGCCCGGCATACCCAGGTCGAGCGTCATCAGGTCGGGCTTCTCGCGACGGGCGACCTCGATGGCCTCCTCGCCGCTGTGGGCCTGCAGCACCCGGGCGCCGTTGTCCTCCAGGATCGCCGAGGCGAACACGACGAAGTCGGGCTCGTCGTCGGTGACCAGGATGGTGTACCCGGCCAGGGGCTTCGCGGGATCGACCGCGGCCGGCTCGGCCGCCTCGACCTCGGCCGTCACGGCGGCGACCTCCTCGGCGGGCGTGGGCGCCGCGGCCGGCTCGGGCACCACGATCGCGTTGGCGACCAGGTTCACGAGCTGGGTGACCTTCATGTCCAGCTTGTAGTGGCGGATCACGTCCTGCAGCCCGTCCACGCAGTTGTGGCAGGAGGTCACGACGACGCTCGCCCCGGTGGCCTCGAGCTGCTCGGCCTTGACCTTGCCCGACTTCAGGCGCCGCGGCGTGTACTCGGACATGGACATGGCCCCGCCGCCGCCGGTGCAGCAGTAGTTCTCGGCGCGGTTGGGGTACATCTCGCGGAAGTCCCCGCAGACCAGGCGCAGCAGCTCGCGCGGTTCCTCGGTCAGGCCGCAGCTGCGGGCGTTGTTGCACGAGTCGTGGAAGGTGACCGGGTCCGGGTTCTTCGACTTGTCGACCCGGATCCGCCCCTCCTTCACGTAGCGCAGCATGGTGTTGACCGAGCTCTCCATGGTGAAGCCCACGTCCAGGCCGGCCCAGTTCTGGCCCTCGCAGCGCGTGGAGCGGTAGCCGTGGCCGCACTCGGAGATCACCAGCGTCTTGCCGCGCAGTTCGGTGACCTTGTCGTAGAGCTTGCGCGCGACGGCGCCGCCCAGCTCGTCGTCGCCGGAGAACAGGCCGAAGTTGGTCATGTCCCAGCCGTCGCTGGGCATGGTCCAGTTCTCGCCGGCGATGTGGAAGATCTTCGCCGCGTCGGCGATGGTGCGCGGGTCGTACTTGGCCTCGCGGGGATTGATGGAGTACACGACGTCCGCGTCCATCTTGTCGATGGGGATGCCGGCGGTCTCGTCGCCGAGCTCGTCCTGCAGCTCCTCGGACATCCAGTCCAGCGTCTCGAGGTAGTCCTCCTTGAGCACGCCCATCTGGTTGCCGATCTCCCACTGGTCCTTGCTGACCACGGCCACGCCCTCGGGCATCACGCCGACCGACACCAGCAGGCCGCGGGCCATGCGGTTGAAGGTGGCGTAGTCCACGCCCATGGGGCAGTTCAGGGTGCAGCGGCGGCAATTGGTGCACTTGCCGAACACGATGTCCTTCAGCGCCTCCAGGTCCTCGTCGCTGTTCACGGACTTGGCCTTGACCCACCACGGCAGCACGCGGCCGGTCCAGTCGTAGTGGCGCTTGAAGATCTTGCGGATCTGGTCCGCCTTGTAGGCCGGCGCGTAGGTCGGGTCGCCGGGGTTGGCCAGCACGTAGTGGCACGAGTCGGTGCACATGCCGCAGTGCACGCAACCCGCCAGCGAACCCACGATCTGGCGGTTGAGCTTCTTGCCCATCCGGTCGATGACCTTCTGCGCGTTGTGGGACCTCTTCTTGCCCATCGTCTATCCTCCTCGGGCTACGAGACGCGTCTCACGGGAAAGACGCCGCGATGGCCCATGGTCTTGCCCAGGTAGTAGCGGGTGAACGGGTAGTACAGGTAGTGCGAGATCTTGCTGAAGGGGACGTAGACCAGGAAGAAGGCCGTCATGAAGAAGTAGGTCTTCATCAGCCCCTCCCCGCCCGAGATGTCGTTGGGCACCGCGAAGAAGGCGACGCCGAACCAGGCGGTGAGCAGGAAGAGCGAGAAGTAGTCGTCGGGCGAGCTGAGCGCGCGCATGTAGACGCCGCCCACGCGGCGGATGAT
>CAZSNA010000104.1:0-10671 GCA_964607825.1 uncultured Fibrobacteraceae bacterium
AATGCGAAAGGCATTCCGGGGGTGGTGCCGCTGGGTAAATTCTTCGCGTCATCTCTCAATCGCCGGGCGGGGGCGTCCGCCCCCTTGGCTACCGCATTTATTTCGACCCTCAATCGCCGGGCGGCCGCGTCCGCGGCCGGCGAGGCGCCCGCGGCGAGCAGGAGCACCAGGGCCGTGAGCGTGAACAGAGTGCGTGCGGTCATGTCGATCTCCTCTATGCGGCCGGCAGCGCCGGCGGACTTCATCGTTCCACCGCCAGCCGGATCACCCGGCGCGTGCGGCCGCCGTCGGACGCGGGGGCGTCCAGACGGCAGAGGTACACGCCCGAGGCCAGGCCGGACAGGGACCAGGGGATCTCCTCCACGGCGCCGGCGGCGCCGTCGTGCGAGAGCGAGGCGACCTCCTCGCCCTCGAGATTGTAGACGACCAGCCGGGCCGAGCCGGCGACCGGGCTGAAGTAGCGGAACACGGCCCGGTCTTCCCGCGCCGGATTGGGATAGACGAAGAAGCGGTCCTGCTCGGCGACCAGGGTCGACAGGTCGCCCAGGTCGGTCGGCGAGCCGCGGGGGCCCGTGCGCCGGGCGCCGCCCTGCGGCCCCAGCCACTCGGAGGTGCCGCCGGCGGTGGCGGCCGATGACGGCAGGTAGCCCACGGCGCGGCCGCCCGAGGGATTCGGGGCGCTGGCGTCGGTGACGCGGCCGCCCGCGTCGGCGAGCCACAGCACGCGGCCGCCGTCGAGATGATCGCCCACGACCAGGGCGCTGCCGCCGTGGTCGCCCCAGAGCAGGGGCAGGCGCGCCAGGCGCTCGCCCTCGGCGTCCCAGCCCATCAGGTGACCGCCGTCGGTCGTGGCGAAGACCTCGTTGCGGCCGTCGCCGTCGGCGTCGAAGACGGCCAGGCCTCCGTCTAGGCGGGTGCCCGCGTCCAGGGGGAACTGGTTCAGCAGTTCGAGGGGGTAGCCGGCCAGGGGTGCGCCGTTGGCGGCTCGGGCGTGCAGGTGCGTGGCGGTGGCGAAGACCAGGTCGTGGCGGCCGTCGCCGTCCAGGTCGGCCACGGCGGGATCGACGAGGACCTCCCCCGTCACCGCGGGCCAGGGCGCGTATTCCACCGGCAGATGCGCCCGGAACAGGTGCGACTCGGCGCCGTCGGCGCCGATCAGGACCAGACGCGAACCGCCGTCCTGCTCGAGGACGGCCACGGCGTGGCGGCCGTGCACGTCGGTCGCGGCCTCGATGGGTCGCCAGAGCAGGGGCTGCCCGTCTTCGGCGGCCGGATCGATCAGGAACAAATGGCGCTCGGTCGTCACGAACCAGCGGGTCACGCCCCAGGGCGCGGTCACCGGACGCGGCGGGGCGCTGAAGCGGCCCACGTCGATTCCCGCGGCGGCGTCCAGGTCGTAACCGGCGCCGACCCGGGCGCCGGTCTCGTCCAGCACCTGCAGTCGGCCGGGCTCGAGGCAGCAGAGCAGGCGCAGCGTGCCGTCGGCGAGAACGGCCGGGACCGGAGCGAAGGACAGCGAGTCGCCGGCGGACGCCGGTCCCCAGGAGGGCAGCAGGGCGTCGCCGAGGGCCACGTCGACCCAGGCGCGCACGTCGCCGTCGCGGGTGCCGACGACCAGGTGCTCGCGGCCGGTGCCGCCGAAGGCCGCCACCAGGGGCGGGCCGGCCAGCGGGGCCGACAGTTCGAGCATGGCGCCGGTCGGCGCGCCGGGGAGCTCGGCCAGCGCCGGGTCTCCGGCGGCGGTGTGCGCGAAGAGATGGCCGGGACCGTTGGTGTCGGGTACCGAGGCCGCCAGCAGCAGGTCGACGGCCTCCGCGCCGCCCAGGCCGGACACGCGCCACGGCGTCAGCGTGGCGGGGTCGAGACGACGGGGCGCGTCGCCGACGGGCGCCAGCACCACCGGCTCGCCGTCGAGCAGGGGCGCCACCCGGGCGTCGAAACGCATGGTGGCGACGTTGTCCGAGATGTCCTCGAGCTCCAGCCCGGTCCAGGAATAGTCGTAGGCGCGGCTGCTTGGCCGGCCCTCCTGCCCCAGGCGGTCGCGCGTCTCCGAGTGGAAGGGATCGCGCGAGGAGCCGAAGAACCCCAGGGTGTAGGCCTCGTAGACCCCCACGTCCTGGATGCCGTCGGCCTCCAGCAGGCGCAGGCCGCCGCCCCCGGCGTTGACGGTGTTGTCGGGCATGCCCGCGTCGATGGCGTCGCGGTCCACGTGCCAGATCAGCAAGCCCCCGTCGGGCAGGAAGTAGTCGTACATGCCCGTGTTGCGGTAGCGCTCGGGCAGGGGGTCGTTGCCGTCGGGGTCGTAGAGGTCGCCGCCCATGTACAGGAAGACGCCCGAGTCGGGATCGCGCACGAAGCCGATGTCCGTCACGTCCGGCAGCTCGCCCGACGTCAGCGGCACCCAGCGGTTCTCCAGCAGCCAGAACTCCCGCGGCGACATCCCGCCGATCAGGGCCTGCGGATACTCGAGGGCGAAATCGTAGGGCGTGCCGTCGGCGGACGATCCCGAGTACCAGCGGGCGTAGTCGTCGGGGTCCACCTGCACCGCGGGCAGGTGCACGTCGGTGTCGGCGCCGGTCAGGGTGTCGATCTCCAGCCAGCCCAGATACCACTTGCACCAGGCGCTGAGCGACGGCGGCAGCAGGCCGGCCACGCCGTAGACCTCCACGGAGTCGGGGATCGTGGCGTGCTCGAAGCCGATGTTGGCGACCAGGTTGGGGCCCGAGTCCATCAGGTCCCAGTAGCCCACCGTGGGCAGGCCCGTGGTGGTGTCGTAGATGTCGGGCAGGCCCAGGGCGTGGCCGAACTCGTGGTACAGCGCCCCGGCGATGCTGCCCAGCCAGCCGTCCTGGCTGGTGGTCTCGGGGATGATGGAGCACTCGCTCAACGCGCCCGGCTGGCCGGTCTCGCCGTCGAGGGACGCCAGGGCCTGGGCCTCGCCGAGGGAGATGAAGAAGGTGGGGATGTCGTTGGGCGAGTCCTGGTTGATGTCGCTCTGCCAGTCGGCGCCGGAGTGCACGAAGATCACGTAGGTCAGCGGATCGTCGTCGTCGTAGTCGGCGAGGCTGACGCCGTCGGCCGGGGCCTCAGCGTCGGCCAGCAGGATGAACTCCCGCACCAGGGTCTCCAGCTGCTCCAGCGTCCAGTAGCCGCCCGCCCCCGGCGCGTAGTCGGCCAGGTCCGAGAGCTTGTAGCAGTCGGTCTCGCCATCGGGCAGCACGCGGCCGTCGATGACCAGGCGCCCGCCGGACTGCACGCGGTAGTACTCCGAGAGGCCGTACAGGTGCGCCTCGAAGAAGTCCTTGTCGTGGGGCGGAGGATCGATGCGATCGTCGGGCCCGGGCTCGCCGAGCTGGAAATCGCCGTCGGTGGTGACGCTGGTCAGGTCGCCGCTGCTGTCGGTCTCGAAGCCCACGCGCACCAGCAGCACCCGCAGGACGGTCTCCTCCTGCTTGGCGGCCGGGTCGGCGGGCGAGCGCGCGGTGCCCAGCCCGGCGGCCGTCAGCCGCTCGCGCGAGCGTCGCGAGACGTGGCTCCCGTCCAGCAGGTCGTGGATGCGATGATTGCGCTCGGACAGCACGTCGAGCCGGGTCCGGTCCCGGGCGCGCCGCTCGGCGCCGCCGGGCTCCGCGTACAGGCGCTCCATGTCGACGCGGTGGACCGGCACCTTCTCCTGCGGGGCGGGCTCATGGGCCGCAGCCGCCGCCGGACAGGCCAGCACCGCCAGGACCAGGATGCGGACGAGCGCGCGACCGTAGGTCGCGTCCAGTCTATTCCTCAAGACAACTCCTCGCGATCCCAGGGGGCTAGAAATCGTAGCCGACGGAGAACCTGTTGACGTTCTTCAGGCCCTTGGCCTGGGGCACCGAGGCGTAGCCGAAGGTCACGTTCTGGCCGACCCACTTGCCCATGTGCATGCCGAGGCCCCAGGTCATGTCCTCGATCTGGCCCGTGCCCTTCTTGTAGCCGAAGCGGATGAACAACGACTGCAGGTAGGACCACTCCAGGCCCACGCCCCACTCGGTCTCGCCGAAGTCGGTGCCGACCTTGTAGTCGTCGTTGGTGTCGTCCCAGCTCAGCAGGGGGACCAGCAGATCGGTCACGAACAGCAGCGAGGTGGCCTCGGTGTGCATGATGCTGTGGGCCACGCCGAAGGTCAGCTTGCGGGGCAGCGGATCGCTCTGGTCCGCGTCCACGTGGGTGATGTTGGGGCCGAGGTTGCTCAGGACCACGGCGAAGTTCGAACGCAGGGACGGCACCTTCCACAGCACGCCCGCGTCCACCGCGAAGGTGCTGCCGGAGCCGCCCTGGCCGTCCTGGAGCACCTCGTCCGGGGCCAGGTTGTCGCGGAAGAACTTGAAGCCGATGCCGAAGCCCAGGTTGGGCGACAGGCGCGTGCCGTAGACCAGGCTCGCGGCCCACATGTTCGAGTTGAAGAGCTCGCCCTCGGTGCCGTCGTCGCCGGTGGACAGCTGCTCGCCCATGCTCAGGTAGGTGATGTTGAAGCCCAGCGAGCCGCCCCACTTGCGGCCCACGTAGCCGCCCCAGTACAGGGCGATGTCGTCGGCCAGATCGGGCACCAGCTTGGACTGCATGGCGTGCACACGGCCGTCGTGGACGTCGGTGGCGAAGCCCAGGCCGCCGGGATTCCACCACATGGCGGTCGCGTCCTGGGACAGGGCCGTGCCGGCCTCGCCCAGCGCGTTGTAGCGCGCGCCGATGGGGAACTCCAGGGCGATGGCGCCGGCGCCGGATATGGCCAAGGCGCTGGTCGCGGCGCCCAGCACGGTGAGCGCGGCCAGCAGCATGATCAGTAGGGACTTGCTAGACATCGAAAACCTCCGTTGGTCGTATGCGGCGGACGGGGCCGCCTCTCTCTCGCGCTGTCGTAATCCAGGGGCCCAGGCCCTATTTCATGACCACCAGCTTGCCGGTCACGTTCAACCGGTGGCCCTCCTCGTCGTAACCGGATCCGCTCACCACGTACAGGTAGACCCCGTTGGCGAGCTCGTCGCCGGCGTCGTCGCGGCCGTCCCAGTGCATCACCTGGGGACCGGCCGCGGCGTAGCTGCGCGACATCGCGAACACCCGGTGTCCGGCCAGCGTGAAGACGGACCAGCTCACCGTCATGGGGTCGCTCAGTTCGAAGACCAGCCGCGCGGGACCGGCCGTGGGATTCGGGAAGAGCGTCACGTCCTCGATGGCCACCTGCTCCCCCGCCACGAGCTGGAAGGAGAGGGTGTCCGAGCCCACGTTGCCCAGCACGTCGCTGGCCAGCAGGGCGGCCGTGTGCTCGCCGAGGGCCAGGTTGTCGGGCATGGTGATCTCCAGCGTCCCGGACGTGTAGCTGCCCGGGTCGAAGACGAAGCCGTCGGAGACGTCGCTCATGTAGTCGCTGTCGTCGAAGACCAGCAGCAGGCTGTTCAGCGGGCTGGTGCCCAGGATGCTGATGCCGCTGGTGTCGCTGACTGTCGCGTGCAGGGTCGTGCCGGGCTTCACCCTGTAGCGGCCGTCCTCGAAGGCCAGGTCGATGGCCGGACCCAGCACGTCGTCCACGGGGCCGGTGGGCGCCTGGACCACGGGCAGCTCGCGGGCGACGGCGTGGCCGCCCTCGGGCGCGTCGATCACCAGCCGCACCTTGCCCTGGGCGCCGTAGCGGAGCTGGGTCGGCACCTTGAAGGGAATGCGCAGCGTGTCGTCGGCGGCCGTGCCGGTGCCGTGGAAGACCGTGGCCCCCGGCAGCCAGTAGGTGTAGGAGGTGTTGTCCTCCGTGGCCACCTTGACCTCGCGATGCTCCCGGACCACCAGGTCGTAGCCGGTGCCGCCGCCGGCGCTCAGGCCGTGGTCGCTCAGCACGCAGACGACCTCCTCGCGCCAGCCCCCGCGCAGGGTGTCGACGCTGGCGGCGTCGAACTCGGGGCCCGCGGCGGGGTTGGGCAGGGCGATCGCGGGATCGCCGAAGAGCAGGTACTTCTGGCTGTTGGAGATGTGGTTGAGCCCGCCGGAGGACATGGCCAGCTTGGCCTCGTGCAGGGCTCGGCCGAGCGTCACGCCGGGCACGACCCGGCGATCCGGGTACAGCGCCTCGTAGAAGGCCTCGGACAGGCGCTCGTTCGGAGTCACGTAGGTCACCTGCGACGCGGCGATGGACGCGATGGCCCCCCCGTGCTCCTGGTCGACGAAGGTCTCGGCCATGCTCTGGCGCGTGGGACTGTCGTAGATGCCCACGTCGCAGCTGAAGGCCGAGAACACGCCCCGGCGCACGCCGTTGGTCAGGCCGTAGATGTCGTCGGTCAGGAAGACCTGCTCGTCGGCCAGGGTGTTCTCCGAACCGTGGCCGATGTAATGGAAGACGGTCAGCCCCTCGTTCCAGTACTGGCGCGCGGCCTGGCGGGCCAGGGGCTTGAACGTGCCGCCCGGATCGTAGGCGTAGTCCACCAGGTAGAGCTTCTCGACGTCGACCGAGAGGGGCACGTACTCGTTGCCGAGGAACTCGGCCTGGTCCATGTGCATGGTCTCGGTGCACTCGTCGTCCGACGGCTGGCAGAAGTCGTCGGCCACCATGACGACCCGGTTGCGCCAGATGCCCTCGGGCGTCTCCTGGTCGTAGGCGATCAGGGTGTCGACGCGGCGTCGGGCCTGGGTCTCGTCGCGGACGGTCAGCCGGCCCAGCGCGAGGTCGGGGTGGTCGTGGCTCCAGTTCGGCGCCGTATCGAAGCTGACGATGTGGTCGTCGGTCGCGTAGGGATGATTGTAGATGGTGACCACGCTCGGGAAGTTGGCCCGCACGACCGTCGGCACGAAGTCCTCGAACTGGTCGGAGCGGTGGCGGTAGTCGCGCGAGGCGTCCCCGAAGATGCAGACGGCGGCCAGCGTCCCCTCCCCCTCCGTGTAGAGCCACTTGAAGAAGTTGCGCAGGGCCAGCGGGTCCTTCACGCCGCCGCCGAAGGCGTCGTAGACCTCGTCCGTGCTCACGCAGAGGGTGATGAGGTCGCCGGCGCGGTGCGCCTCGAGCCGGCGGGCGTCGGCGGCGAAATCGGGGTGGTGGACGATCAGGTAGTCCACGCCCGGATTCACCGAGCGCAGGAAGCCGGGGTCGCGCAGGCTCATGGCGTCCGTGTCGGGCTCGAGGAGGTCCTCGGTCTTGAAGGCGACCAGGTGGACGTCGGAGTCGGGATCGCGGCTCAGACCCAGGGTGAGCGTCCGGGTGGGCGCGCCGGCCACGGTGCCGGTCAGGTCCACGGGCGCGTCGGGGTCGCTTACGTCCCAGGCCCGGGGCGCGGAACCGGAGGCGTAGGACAGCTCGAGGTCGACCGTCTCGCCGGGCGTCTGGACCTGGTGGCCCCAGTGCACGAACGGGACCTGTCCGTCGTCGTGGACCAGCCGTCGCCAGGCCATCAGGTCCGCCGAGTCCAGCATGAGCCAGTGCGAGACGTTCCCGCCGGCGTCCCGCCGGCTGACGGTCAGGGTGTTGGCGCCGTCGAGCAGGCGGTCGCTCCAGCCGGAGGTGCGGACGCGCGTGCTGTCCGCGGAGGTCTCGCTGCCCACCGTCCAGGTGTGGACCGCCGTCTCGCCGGTCTGGTCGCCGTCGTTGAGCCAGACCCCGGCCTCGACCCAATCCGAATTCCGGGTGCCCGTCTTGTGCTTCATGCGCAGCTCCGCCACGAAGAAGGCGGCGCTGTCGGTCACCGCATCGGGCACGTCGAAGGCGATGGACCGCGTGAGCTCGACGGACGTGTCCCAGGCCCAGTTGTCGCTCAGGCGACCGAAGGACTCGACCACGTCCTCCTCGCGATGGATCCGGTGCAGGTGCCTGTCCGTCCCGGCGCCGCCGGTCGCGGTCGCGTCCCGGACCTCCACGCGGCGCGGATCGCCGTCGTGGGGCGAGGCGGTCTGGTGGTCCTCCCAGGTGATCCAGTACACGGTGCGGTCGGCGTAGGGATGCTGCTGCCAGTCGATGGGCCCGGCGCCGTCGCGGTGCCGGTCGGCCCAGTCGTCGGGACCCACGGCGTAGAAGAGGATCCGGTCGGCGGTGTCCCAGACGCCGTCGTCCTCCTCGAGCTCGCAGGCGATCTCGGTCAGGCCGGCGTAGTCGAACTGCCAGGTGGCGGGCTCGATCTCGGGATCGTCGGGCAGCTCGGCGGACCAGGCGCGGAAGACGCGCAACTTTTCGGGATCGACGTCCGCCAGCGCGTCGCCGATCACGCCCGCCCAGGTGAAGTCGAAGCCGGAGACCTCGTGGACGCCCGTCTGCGAGATCTCCACCCGCAGCCAGTTGTCGCTCAGGGTGAAGGGGGTCTCGCCCTGGCGCCCGGCCTTGTCGCGGCGGTCCAGCGCCCGCAGGCCGGCGCTCAGGTCGGCGAAGAGGTCGGGGTTGGACACGACGCGGTTGCGGTCCCGGGCGGCGATCGGCTCGACGGCCTTCAGGGACAGGGCCGCGGCGAAGCGCGGCTGGGGCGCGTGGCGCAGTCGGACGACCAGCGAGCCGAGCACGCCGCCGCCCAGTTCGGGCCTCACCGTCACCGAGACCAGGGGCACGCCCCGGTAGACGCGCGGGGAATCCACGGTCACGGCCTCGCGGATCGCGACCAGGTCGAGAGGCGGCACGAGCCAGTCGTGCGCGACGATCTCCCAGCCCAGGACGCCGCGCGTGGGCACGGCCACCGTCGCGACCTCGGCGTGGGGCTGCGGCTCCAGGTCGCCGTCGGGACCGGGCGTCATGACCCGGGGCCGGGTCCAGTCCAGGTCCGCGGCGAGGCGGGGCTCCGTGGCCCCGACGTCGCGCTTCAACGGGAAGACGTATTCCAGAACGGTCGAGGTCTCGCCGCTCTCGAGCAGGACGACCTCGGGCACGTCGACGGTGTGGGCGGCGTCCGCAGGTACGACACCGAAGAGCGCGGCGATCAGCAGCGCGCCGGTCACGGCGCGCGCGGAGCGCACGACGGCGGAACGGAGGAACGGGTGGGACGCCATGATCAGCTCTCCTCGCGCTCGGTCAGCTCGACGGCTTCGTCGAGGAGCATGATCGGTATGTCGTCCTCCACCCTGAAGCGGAGTCTGCAGGCGGGACAGTCCAGGGCGGCATGGTCCGCATGCACGTCGAGCGGACCCTTGCAGGCCGGGCAAGCCAGGATTTCCAGCAGTTCGGGCTTCAGCACTCGTCAACCTCCGCCGGTGGTCGTCGGTCGGGTCGTTGTTGGCCTGCAGCGAAATCGTCGCGTCGTCCAGAATACGCACGGACGCACGCAACCGTAGTCCGATGGAGAACGGGCGAGCCTTGAGGCTGGGGCCCTCCCCACATCCGCCGGCAGGCGTTTACGGGGGAAGGATACTTGAAGAGGTTGGCGTTAAAAAGGATAAACCAAGCCGGCGAGGATGTCAACTCCCCCGCTGGCCGGTCGGTTCTTGATCAGTCGTCCGCTTTCTTCTCGTTGAAGATGCCCATGGCCAGGAACTTCTCCATACGACCGTCCACCAGGTCGTCCGCCGGGAGCGCTTCCAGCTCGGCCAGGTCCTT
Organism: uncultured Fibrobacteraceae bacterium; assembly: GCA_964607825.1. Classification (GTDB taxonomy): domain Bacteria; phylum Krumholzibacteriota; class Krumholzibacteriia; order LZORAL124-64-63; family LZORAL124-64-63; genus JAHIYU01. The sequence continues at coordinate 9,518 of CAZSNA010000104.1, forward strand.
GAGGATGCAGGCCTTGACGGTCTCGGCCATGCCCGCGTAGTCGCGGTGGGCGCCGCCGATGGGCTCGGGCAGGATGGCGTCGATGGCGCCGAGCTTCTGGGCGTCGCGGGCGGTGATCTTCATGGCGCGGGCGGCGTCGGGCCCCTTGGCCCGGTCGCGCCAGAGGATGGCCGCGCAGCCCTCGGGGCTGATCACGCTGTAGATGGCGTTCTCCAGCATGTAGACCCGGTCCCCCACGCCGATGGCCAGCGCGCCGCCGGAGCCGCCCTCGCCGGTCACGAAGACCAGGATGGGCACCTCGAGGGCCGCCATCTCGCGCAGGTTGCGGGCGATGGCCTCCCCCTGGCCGCGCTCCTCGGCGCCGATGCCCGGGTAGGCGCCCGGCGTGTCGATGAAGGTGACGATGGGCCGGCCGAAGCGGGCCGACTGCTCCATGATCCGCAGGGCCTTGCGGTACCCCTCGGGGTGCGCCATGCCGAAGTTGCGGTGGATGTTCGACTTGGTGTCGCGTCCCTTCTGGTGGCCGATGACCGTCACCGGCCGCTCGTCCAGCCAGGCCGCGCCGCAGACCAGCGAGGGGTCGTCGCGGAACGAGCGGTCCCCGTGCAGCTCCATGAAGTCGTCGAAGATCAGCTCGATGTAGTCGTTGGTGGTGGGCCGGCGGGGATGTCGGGCCAGCTGGACCCGCTGCCAGGGATCGAGCTTGGCGAAGATCTCCCGGCCGAGGGTCTCGACGCGCTCGCGCAGGCGCTCCACCTCGTCGGTCACGTCGAGGCCGCGCAGGGACGCCGAGTCCTCCAGGGTGCGGATGCGCTCTTCCAGCTCGACGATCGGCTTCTCGAAGTCGAGCCAGGGTGTCTTCTTCAGGTTCATCGGCCGTCGGGCTCCTTGCAAGGGCGCCGCATGCTGGGACGCGCCGCGATCCGGCGCGTCGGCGATAAGCTCGTGCATTCAAGGGGCTCAATCTATCCGGAGGCGACCGCCGGTGTCAAGAACGGCGGCCCGGCCCGCGTCGCTCAGCCGCCGGCCGAGCGCTTGCGGAAACCGCCGTTGCGCGGCCGCGCCGGCGGCGCCGGCAGGCCGCAGCGGATGCGGATGGCGTCGACGCCGGGCAGCGTGCGCAGGCGGCGCAGCATCTGCAGGGACAGGGCCAC
>CAZSNA010000105.1:0-10519 GCA_964607825.1 uncultured Fibrobacteraceae bacterium
CATCCTGAAGGTCTCGGTCCAGTCGCCCGCCTGGGCGCCCACGGTGGTGACCGCGGCCAACAGGGCCGCGACGGCAAAGCTCTTCATTCCGTACTCCTCGGCTTCGGTGACGAGTGCCCTCGGCCCGGCCAGGGGCCTGGCCCGGGACAGCGCACAACCTATACCCGTCGTATGTCCCCGCCGTGTGCCGCGTGTTAAAAAACCGTTAAACGGGGGCGTCAGCCCACGGCGTGGGGCAGGTGGATGGTGAACTGGCTGCCTTCCCCGGGGCGGGACATGACCGTCACCTGGCCGTCGTGGAAGCGTGCGATGTGCTTAACGATGGCCAAGCCCAGCCCCGTGCCGCCCTGCTCGCGGCTGCGGGCCTTGTCCACACGATAGAAACGCTCGAAGAGGCGCGGCAGGTGCTGCGATTCGATGCCGGATCCGTGGTCGCGGACGGTGATCAGCACGTGGTCGTCCACCAGGCCGGCGCTGACGTCGATCCGTCCGGGCCGGCCGCTGTACTTGACGGCGTTCTCGATCAGGTTGACCAGGGCCTGTTCCATGAGGTCCGAGTCCAGGCGCGTGCGCAGCCCCTCGGGGCAGTCGACGACCACGTCCATGCCCTGGGCCTCCGCGGCGGGCTCGCAGCTCTGGACGGCCCGGTGCAGCACCTCGCAGACCGGCCGTACGTCGACCTCGCGGCTCACCGCGCCCGACCCCTGCTCCAGGCGCGAGAGGCAGAGCAGGTCCTCGATGATGGCCTGCAGCCGATGCGACTGCCGCTGGATGATCGAAAGGAAGCGCCGCGCGGTCTCGGGCTCGTCGATGGCCCCGTCCTCGAGGGTGTCGACGAACCCCATGATCGAGGTCACGGGGGTCTTGAGCTCGTGGGAGACGTTGGCCACGAAATCCTGGCGCACCTGCTCCAGCTTGCGCAGGCGGGTCACGTCGTTGAGCACCACCAGCACGCGGCGCGCCCGGCTCGAGCCCTCCAGGCGCAGGCCGTGGGCCTGCAGGTGGACGGTGTCGTCGCCGGACATCAGTGCGATGTCCTCCTCCACCGGCCGCGACGAGACGTAGGCCCGACGGATGAAGCGGGCCAGGGCCGGATGCCGGCAGACCTCCTCCAGCACGGCGCCCAGGACCTGGCTCTCGTCCAGGCCGAGCAGCTCGGCGGCGGCGTCGTTCATGGACACGATGCGCTGGTCGTCGTCCACCACCAGCACGCCCTCGATCATGCTCGCGAAGACGGCCGCCAGTTCGCGGTGCTGGGCCTCCACGACGGCGATGCGCTCGGCGAGCTGGCGCGCCATGTCGTTCATGTCGTCGGCGAGCTCGGCGATCTCGGTGGTGGAATCGGACGGCAGGCGGTACTGCAGGTCGCCGGCGGCGAACCGCTCGGCGCCCCGCCGCAGCCGCTCGAGCCGGCGGCTGAAGCGCCGCGCCATCAGCAGGCTGATCAGGGCCGCGATCACGGCCACGGCCACCGCCTCCAGCAACAGGTTGCCGGTCAGGCGGCGCGTCTCGCCGGCCACGTCGTCCAGGGGCACGGACAGGCGCAGCACGCCGACCGGCGCCCCGTCGCGCCGCAGGGGTATGGCCGAGTACATGGAGTTGTACTTGACGGTGTGGCTGTAGCGGATCGAGTTGCCGGGACGGCCCTCCAGGGCGGCCGCCACCTCCTCGCGTCCGGCGTGGTTGTCCATGGCGGTCGAGGACCGCCGCGAGTCGCCGAGCACCACGCCGTCGGTCGCGATCAGGGTGATGCGCGAGCCCAGGCGCTCGCCCATGTCGCGGCAGAGCGAGTCGCGGACCGCCGCCGCTGGCAGGTCCGCCCAGGCCATGGCGTGGTCCGAGAGGCCGCGGGCCTTCTCGTGCAGCTCGCGTGAGCGCTGGTCGAGGTGGAAGTCGCGCAGCGAGCGCGTGACGGTCACCATCACCGCCGCCAGCGACAGCAGGATGATGATCAGGAAGACGGGAAAGAGCTGCCAGAGGAAGCGTCGGGTCTTCATGTCCGGCCGATCACTCCTGGAAGCGGTAGCCGACGCCGCGCACGGTCTCGATCAGGGACCCGCGCTCGCCCAGCTTGGCGCGCAGGGACGCGATCTGCACGTCGATCGACCGGTCCAGCACCGGATGGTCCTCGCCGTGGACGCCCCGCAGGATCTGGCGGCGAGTGTAGACCCAGCCCGGCCGCCCGGCAAGGAAGCGGAGGATGTCGAACTCGGTGGACGAGAGCGCCACCGGCTCCCCGTCGGCGAGCACCTCGTGCCGACCGGGATGGATGACCAGATCGTGCACCTCGATCACCCGGTCGCGCCTCTCCTCCGCGGGCTGCGACCGCTCGGCGGCGGCGCGGCGCAGCACGGCGCCCACGCGGGCCGCCAGGACCTTGGTGCTGAAGGGCTTGGTGATGTAGTCGTCGGCGCCCAGCTCCAGGCCGGACACGATGTCGCTCTCCTCGCCCCGGGCCGTGATCATGATCACGGGGATGTCGGCGGTGGCGTCCTCGCGCTTGAGGCGGCGGCAGATCTCCTTGCCGTCCAGGCCCGGCAGCATGAGGTCGAGCAGGATCAGGTCGGGACGCCGCACCTCGATGGCCCGCAGACCGTCCTCGCCGCTCAGGCAGGGCACGACGCCGTAGCCGTCGCGCTCGAGGTTGTAGCGCAGCAGTTCCTGGATGTCTTCCTCGTCCTCGATGACGAGGATCGTTTCCTTCGCCATGAAAAACCGCCCGGGCAAGGGTTCGATCGGCGGGCTCGACCGAGAAGGTAGCATCAGATCCCGGATAAGACCGTGAAAAAGCTGTGAAAACCGCGGCGTCCGGCGCGACGCCGATCTTCATCGTTTTTTAACACTCCCCTGATCGACGCCGAACATTCGCCGACTACCATGTGCCGCGCTGAGGAGTTCCGATCCGGCCGGGCCGGACGACACCACCCCCTGTCCCGAAGAGGATGTCGACATGATGAAGAGGATCCTGTCCCTCGCGATCGCGACGGGCCTGGTCGCGGCCGCGGCCGTCTGCGCGGCGGGCGTCGAGATCGACCCCGGGCTCGGCGACTACGCTCCGGTCAAGGGCGTGTCCGGCAACCTGAAGAGCATCGGCTCGGACACCATGAACAACGAGATGACCCTGTGGGCCGAGGGCTTCAACGTCCACTACCCCAACGTGCGGGTGGAGATCGAGGGCAAGGGCTCGTCGACCGCGCCCCCGGCGCTGATCGAGGGCACCAGCCACTTCGGTCCCATGAGCCGCCCCATGAAGTCCAAGGAGATCGACGCCTTCGAGGCGCGCTTCGGCTACGAGCCCGTGCAGCTGCGGACCAGCATCGACATGCTGGCCGTCTACGTCCACAAGGACAACCCCATCGCCGCGCGGGGCCTGTCCCTGCAGGAGGTGGACGCCATCTTCTCCAGGACCCGAAAGGGCGGCCACCCCACGGACATCCGCACCTGGGGCGACCTGGGCCTGACCGGCGAGTGGGCCAACAAGCCCATCAGCCTCTACGGACGCAACAGCGCCAGCGGCACCTACGGCTACCTCAAGAAGCACGCTCTGTTCAAGGGCGACTACAAGGACTCCGTGAAGGAGCAGCCGGGCAGTTCGTCCGTGGTGCAGGCCGTGGCCACCGACCTCTACGGCATCGGCTACAGCGGCATCGGCTACAAGACCGCCGACGTGGCGGCCGTGGCCCTGGCCGTGGAGCCGGGCGGCGAGTTCATCGAGGCCCTGCCCGAGAACGCCTACAGCGGCGAGTACCCGCTGGCCCGCTTCCTCCTGCTGTCGACCAACTTCATTCCCGGCGGCGAGCTGGATCCGCTGCGACGCGAGTTCGTGCGCTACATCTTCAGCCGCCAGGGCCAGGAAGTGGTCCTGAAGGACGGCTACTTTCCCGTGCCCGCGACCATCGCCCGCGAGCAGCTGAAGTCCGTCGGCGTCGAGCCCTGGTACTAGACGCGACATGCCCGGAACGAAGCGCAACGGCAAGTCATTCACCGGCAACCGGCGGGAGCGCAAGCCCCGCCGGTCCGTTCGGGTCGTCGACCGTCTGGCGCGGTCGATCATCACCGTCGGCGGGGTCGGGAGCATCCTGGCGGTCTCACTCGTCGGCGTCTTCCTGGTGGTGGTGGCCGCGCCTCTCTTCCGCTCGCCCGACGCCGGCGAGGCCGTCGCGCTGCCGGGCCGGGTCGCCGATCCGGCGGCCCCGCCGCACGCGGACGAGCACCGCACCCTGGCCTGGACCTGGTCGCCCGCCGCGGGCTTCACGGTCCGGAGCCTGGACGACGGCGCCGTCCTCGAACGCACCGACGGGGGGCTGCCCCCGTCCGTGCGCGTCGGCGCCTTCGCCGGCGATGGCGAAGCGGTCTTCGGACTGGCCGACGGGTCGATCGTCCTGGGCCGGGTCGGCTTCTCCTCCGAGTACCTCTCCGACGCGGACGTGCCTCCGGCCCTGGCGGACCTGTCGCCCGGTGACGCCGTCGCCTTCGGCCGCGGCACCCTGCGTCGCACGCCCGAGCGGCAGTTCCTCCTGCGCGAACTCGCGGTGGAGCTCGACGACCCCGTCGCCCTCGCGGAGAGCGGCGCGCGGCTGATCGACATGACCGTCCGCCCCTCGGGTCCCGTGGTGGCGGCTCTCGACTCGACGGGCGTCGTCCACCTGCGCTCGGTCTCGCGCCGCCGCAACCTGCTGACCGGCCGGACCACCGTGCGTCTGCGGGGCGGCAGCGTGCGTCTGGACGCCGCGGCGGATGACGCCCCGGCGTGGATCGGGCTCAACGGCCGCGGCGACAACCTCCTGGCGGTCTGGACCGACGGCCGGCTGCAGCGCTACGACACCGCGAAGATCGACGCCCCGCGCCTGCTGGAGACCGTGCGGCTGTTCGAGTCTCCCGACGCGGGGATCGGCGCCCTGACCTGGCTGGTCGGCCGCACCTCCCTGGCCGTCGGCGACGACCGCGGCCGCGTCTCCATCTGGTTCAACGTGCTCGACGAGCACGCCGCCGCCGAGGACGGCCGCGCCTTCGTCCGCGCCCACGTCCTGGAGCCGGGCGCGCCGGCCGCCGCGGTCACCGCGCTCTCCCCCTCGAACCGTTCCCGTCTGCTGGCGGCCGGCCACGCCGACGGCGTCGTGCGCCTCTGGCACGTGACCAACGAGCGGCGCCTGCTGGAGCTGCCCGCCGAGGAGGGCCCCGTCGTCGCGATCGCCCTCTCGCCGCGCGACGACGCCCTGTTCGCCGCCACCGGCGCGGGCCTGCGCATGACCGCCCTGGACGCGCCCCACCCCGAGGCGAGCGTCCGCGCCCTGGCCGGTGCGGTCTGGTACGAGGGCTACGACGGCCCCGCCCACGTGTGGCAGTCCACCGGCGGCACCGACGACTTCGAATCCAAGTACGGCCTGACGCCCCTGATCGTGGGCACGCTGAAGGCCACCTTCTACTCCATGCTTTTCGGCCTGCCCCTGGCCCTGATGGCCGCCCTGACCACCAGCGAGTTCATGCGCCCGAGCGTGAAGATGCGCGTGAAGCCCGCCATCGAGATGATGGCCAGCCTGCCCAGCGTGGTGCTGGGCTTCCTGGCCGCGCTGGTCTTCGCGCCCTACCTGGAGGACCGGGTGCCGCAGGCCCTGGCGGCCGTGGCCACCGTCCCCTTCTGCCTGCTGCTGGGCGCCCAGCTCTGGCAGCTGCTGCCCACCGACACGGCCATCCGCCACGAGCGCTGGAAGCTCGTCGGGATGGGCCTGATGATGACGCTGGGGCTGTGGCTCTCCGGGCCCGCCGGGATCGCGATCGAGCGCTTCGCCTTCGCCGGCGACATCATGTCCTGGCTGGACGGCCAGATCGGCGGCGGCGCCGGCGGCTGGGCCTTCCTGATGATCCCCCTGGCGGTCCTGACCGTCGGCACGGTCCTGGTGCGCAACGTCGATCCCCGGCTGCGCCGCGCCGCGCGGACCTGGAGCCGCGCGCGCTTCGTGGCGGTCGACCTGCTCAAGTTCCTGCTCAGCGCCGGCTCCATCCTGGCGCTCGCGATCCTGCTGGGCCTCATGCTGGCCGGGCTCGGCTTCGACCCGCGCGGCGGTCTGGTCGGCACCTACGTGCAGCGCAACGCCCTGGTGGTGGGCTTCGTCATGGGCTTCGCCGTGATCCCCATCATCTACACCATCGCCGAGGACGCGCTCTCCTCGGTGCCGGACCACCTGCGCGCCGCGTCGCTGGGCGCCGGGGCCTCGTCCTGGCAGACCGCGATCCGCGTGGTCGTGCCGCCGGCCATGAGCGGCCTGTTCTCCGCGACCATGGTGGGCCTGGGCCGCGCGGTGGGCGAGACCATGATCGTGCTGATGGCCGCCGGCAACACGCCCATCATGGACGTGAACATCTTCAACGGCTTCCGCACCCTGTCGGCCAACATCGCCGTGGAGCTGCCCGAGGCCGTGCAGCACAGCACCCACTTCCGCACCCTGTTCCTGGCGGCGCTGAGCCTGTTCGCCATGACCTTCGTCATCAACACCCTGGCCGAGGTCGTCCGCATGCGCTTCCGCAGGAAGGCGTACCAGCTGTGAGCGGCCGCACGCGAACCCAGGGCCCGGCCTCGGCCGTGCTGGCCCGCGGCGAGCCCTGGCAGTGGCTCACCGGCGGCGGCCTGGTCGTCGGCGTCATGATGATCGCCGGGCTGCTGGCGCTGGTGCTTTGGCAGGGCGCGCGCACCTTCTGGCCCCAGCCCCTGCTGCGCTACGAGCTGGTCGACGGGACCGTCGTCGCGGGCGAGGTCACGCGCCGCGAGGCCTACCGGCCCGAGGGCGCCGACGCCGACGTGCGCCGCTTCCTGGTGCGCACCGGCAACTTCGAGCTGACCCAGGAGCACTTCCGCTGGGTGGACGAGCCCGACGTGATCGAGGACAACCCCACCCGGCCCCGCTGGGGCGTGGTGGTGGAGCGACTCACCTGGGGCCGCTTCTACGGCGAGGTGGTGGGTTTCGAGCGCGACGGCGTGATCGTCGACGACGAGCCCGAGGCGGCCTGGGCCCTGTTCGAGGAGCTCCACCCCGAGGTGCGCGACCGCTACCACGCCCGTCGCCGCCTCGAGCGCCGCGACATCGGCCGGGTCAACCACGAGCTCGAATCCATGCGGCTCGACTTCCGGCAGGCCGAGCTCGACGGCGCCGACGCGGCGGAGTTGCGCCGTCGCGAGACCGAGCTCGACGAGGCGGAGGCCCGGGCCGACGCCGAGTACACCCGTCTGCGCGAGGAGATCGACGCGCTCGACGCCCGCAACGCCGGCCTCGAGCTGCGCCTGGCCACCGCCGACGGCCGCGTCGCGAGCCTGGCCCTGGCGGACATCGTGCGGGCCTATCCCGCCAACCGGCTCGGGCTCGGCGACCGGCTCGGGATCTACCTGTCGCGCTGGGCCGAGTTCCTGCGCGACGACCCGCGCGAGGCCAACAGCGAGGGCGGCGTCTTCCCCGCCATCTTCGGCACGGTGGTGATGACGGTCATCATGTCGATGCTGGTGGTGCCCTTCGGCGTGCTGGCCGCGCTGTACCTGCGCGAGTACGCCAAGTCGGGCCCCATCGTCAGCCTGGTCCGCATCTCCGTGAACAACCTGGCCGGCGTGCCGAGCATCGTGTTCGGCGTGTTCGGACTGGGCTTCTTCTGCTACATCATCGGCGTGCGCATCGACGAGCTCTTCTTCGCGGCGCACCTGCCCAGCCCCACCTACGGCACCGGCGGCGTGCTGTGGGCCTCGCTGACCCTGGCGCTGCTGACCCTGCCGGTGGTGATCGTGTCCACCGAGGAGGCGTTGGCGGCCGTGCCCGGCTCCATGCGGGAGGGCAGCTACGCCTGCGGCGCCAGCAAGTGGCAGACGATCCGGCGCATCGTGCTGCCGCGGGCCCTGCCCGGCATCATGACCGGCGCGATCCTGGCCATGGCGCGAGGCGCCGGGGAGGTGGCGCCCCTGATGCTCGTGGGCGCCGTGAAGCTCGCCCCCGAGCTGCCGGTGGATTCCATCTGGCCGTTCGTGCACCCCGACCGCAGCTTCATGCACCTCGGCTTCCACATCTACGACCTGGGCTTCCAGAGCCAGAACTCCGAGGCCGCCAAGCCCATGGTCTACACGACCACCCTGCTGCTGATCACGATCATCACCACGCTGAACATCCTGGCCGTCCGGCTGCGCACGCGCCTGCGGCGCAGGTTCACGGCCTCGCAGTTCTGACGGGAGACCGACGGATGGAAACGCAACCCAAGATCGCGGGAACGCCCGGCGGCGGGATGATGGAGGCCATCGCCCGCGGCCTGCCGGTGGCCGGCGAGATCCACGATTCGGTCGGCCGGGCGCCGAGCGTGCTGGACGTGGACGCCTTCAACCTGTGGTACGGCGAGGCGCAGGCCCTGTTCGACGTGGGCATGTCGGTGCCCCGCGGCCAGGTCACGGCCCTGATCGGCCCCTCGGGCTGCGGCAAGAGCACCCTGCTGCGCTCGGTGAACCGCCTCAACGACCTGATCGACAGCGTGCGCATCGCCGGCGACATGCGGCTGAACGGCGACAGCATCTACGCCCGGGGCGTGGACGTGATCGAGCTGCGCCGGCGCATGGGGATGGTCTTCCAGAAGTCGAACCCCTTCCCCATGAGCATCTACGAGAACGTGGTCTACCCCCTGCGCATCGACGGCGAGCGCGATCGCGCCCTGCTCGACGAGGTCTGCGAGCGCAGCCTGCGCGGCGCGGCCCTGTGGGACGAGGTCAAGGACCGCCTCGGCGACAGCGCCCTGGGCCTGTCCGGCGGACAGCAGCAGCGCCTGTGCATCGCGCGCGCCATCGCGGCCGAGCCCGAGGTGCTGCTGATGGACGAGCCCTGCTCCGCGCTGGACCCCATCGCCACGGGCAAGATCGAGGAACTGATCCAGGAGCTGCGCGGCGAATACTCCATCCTCATCGTGACCCACAACATGCAGCAGGCCTCGCGGGTGAGCGACTACACGGCGTTCATGTACCTGGGGCGGCTCATCGAGTACGGCGCGACGGAGGATCTCTTCACCAACCCGGCGCTGCAGGAGACCGAGGACTACATCACGGGACGCTTCGGATAGCCCCGGGTCCGGTGCGCGCAAAAAAAAGGAGCCGCCCCGAGGGGCGGCTCCCGTCCTGCGTGTCCGCGCGATCGCCTACCAGAGACTCTTGACCTCGCTCCAGGTCCTGTCCTCGTTGCCCACGATGGGCTCGAAGGGCTCGACCTTGCCGTCCCAGGCCTCGTCGTAACCGTCGACGACCTGGCTGGCGTGGGCGTTGATGCCCGTGAAGAAGGGCCAGTCGACGCGGTCGTCCGGCGCGATCATGTCGATCCAGGCGCCGCCGGTCCAGTCCACCTGGCCCACGGCCGAGCCGAGGGTGGCGGTGAACATGGTGCGGTCGAGGAAGTCGAAGGTGCCGGACAGGATCGCCGTGCCGTCGAAGAAGGTGCCGGGCAGGGCGTAGTCGGCCGCCGTGCCGGCATCCTCATAGATGGTGATGGTGCCGCCGGAATAGTTCTGGGGGCTACCGTCGACGTCCAGCACGAGGCCGGCGATGACGAGGGTGTACTGGAAGTTGGCGAAGTCCAGGGGCAGGGGCGTCTCGGCGGGCGAGGGGTCGTTGACCACGCTGTACATGAACAGCGAGCCGCCCACGCCGCCGGGCACGAGAGCCTGGCCGAAGAAATCGAAGAGTTGCACCTGCGCGGCCGCGGGCGAGGCGACCGCGAGCGCGGCGATCATCAGCATCACGAGTCTGATCTTCATGGCGTGACCTCCGGGGTCTCGGTCGTCCTTAGTTGTCGTAGAGGGACTTCACGCCGCCCCACGTCGAATTATCGTTGGCGACGGCGCCGTCCAGCTCGAACAGCCCGTCCACCTGCAGGTCGTAGCCGTCGGGGATCTGCGCGCCGACGCCCCTGAGGAACGCGCCGCCCCAGGTGTAGGAGCAGTCGGTGCAGACGCCGCCGATGACCTCGCCCTCGACTCCGTTCAGGCCGCCCTCGAAGGTACCGTTGCCCACGCCGTTGACGAACAGCGTCAGGTAGTTGAAGGAACCCCGGAAGAACAGCGTGCCGTCGGTGAACGTGGACGGCACCGTGGCGTTGGGCGGGTAGACGCCGTACTCGGCGTTCTGGGCGCCGTCGCGCCAGATGTCCAGGTAGCCGCCGGAGTAGTTGATCATCAGGTTGCCGCCCCCGATGTTCACTTCGCCTTCGCTGACCAGGTCGTAGAGATGGAAGGTCAGCTCGTTGACGCCCAGATCGACGCCGTACACGGGGTCGGCGGTGACCGCGTGACAGACGAAGACCATCTCGTCGCCGATTTCGCTCGGCAGGAAGCCACCGGTCTCCCAGCCGAAGCCGATGTAGTCGATGGCAGGGTTCTGGGCCAGGACCGGCATGGCGAACACCAGGAGCGCCGCCACGGCGACCAGCCGTCGGATCGGTACCAGATTGTTCATGGAAACAAGAGGTGGACCCCATTCCTTGGACAGCTCAGCGGCACATTTAAGGTGGACTCC
>CAZSNA010000106.1:0-10123 GCA_964607825.1 uncultured Fibrobacteraceae bacterium
CCTGCGGGCGGCCCTGGACGCCGGCGCTGACGCGGTCATGCTCGGTCACCTGCGCCTGCCGGACGACGCGCGGCCCGCGTCGGTGAGCGCCGAGGCCGCGGCCCGGCTGCGGTGCGAGGCGCCCGGAGCGCGCCTGCTGAGCGACGACCTGACCATGGGCGCTCTCGGCCCCGCCCTGGGGCAGGAGGGCCCCGCGGGCCTGCGGAACCCCGGCGACCTGCCGCTGAGCTGGTTCGAGGCGGCGGCCCGGGGCGGTTGCGATCTCTGGCTGTGCCGCGGCATACCCTGGTCGGCCTGGCCCCTGCCGGACGGGGCGGGCCCGCGGCTCGGCCCGGACGTCGATCCGCCGGGTCCGCTCGGCCAGGACACGCCGGAGAGCTGGCTCCGCGCCTGGACGCTCGCCTCGTCGCCGGTCCTGGATCCCGGACGGGGGCCGTTGCGGGTGTGGCGCCCGGCGCCGGACCATCGCTGGGGCGACCTGACGGACGCGGCGATCGCGGAGGCCGGCTGGAACGGAGAGGTGAGGGCCTGGTCGCCCGGCGACACGGGGACGGCCGCGTTCGGCCAGGCGCTGGTCGCCTCGCACGCCCCGCTCGAAGCTGCGGAAGTCGAGGCGTTCACGCGGGACCTGGCCGACGCCGGCTCGCTCGTGGCCCTGGGACACCCGTCCCACGCCGACCGTCTCGCGCGACGGCTGCCCTCCGGCTGGAGCGTGGAAGCGGGACACGATCTGCGGCCGGACGTCCTGTCCGGTTTCATCGCCCGCAGGCCGGCGCAGCGGCCCTAAACAAAAAGCGCGTCGCCGGTTGACAGGCACCGGCCTGCGGACTATATTCTGCCTCCGTTGTCAGCGGGGGCGTAGTTCAGTTTGGTTAGAACGCCGGCCTGTCAAGCCGGAGGTCGCGAGTTCAAGTCTCGTCGCTCCCGCCACAACACCCTCTCGAAACGCGGCTCGCCGCGTTTTTTTTTGGCCTGCGATCCTGTCTATAGGATTATGGGCAGTATCAAATATCAACAACAACTCTATATGTTGAAATATCAGGCATTAAAAGCGCATATTGGTTCAAAACGAGCTTGAAGTGTTCAGGTAATTTGCGCTACTATACCCCCGTCATGACAATACCCCCGCTCTCTCCAACCCTCAGGAGGGTAACGATGAAGAGGTACCTGCTCTTGCTGTCCGCTGTCCTGCTCGTGGCCGTCCCCGCGGCCGCCCAGACGACCATCGGTGTCTACTTCGACGAGGAAGGCACCAGCCTCTACGGCTTCGCCGGCACACTCCCCGAGGCCGCGACCTGCTACATCCTGGTCGACGGCATGGAGGATCTGCTTTCCGGTGCGGCGTTCACCGTCGACATCGATCCGCGCGTCACCGCCTTCCCGCCGTCGTGGCCCCTCGGGTCCACCGCGCTGGGCGACCTCGCCAGCGGTGTCGAGATCGGTCTCGAGAATCCCGTGCCCGTGTTCGCCGGTCAGAAGGGCCTGCTGGGCTCCTTCACCGTGATCGCCGATTACAACATCGACGACGCCATGTTCACGGTGGGCACGCACCCCCAGTACGCCACGCCCGTGGTCGCCAACAACCAGGCGCTGCAGAGCGAGGCCCTGGGCCTGACCTCCTACCTGAAGATCCACGCCATCCCCACGGTGTGCGTGTACTTCGACGAGGCCGGCACCCAGACCGACACGGCCTATCTGCCGCAGACGCTCCTGGAAGCCCACGTCATGGTCCGTGACGCCGAGATGCTCATGCAGGGCGTGGCCCTCAAGCTCGACGCGCTGGATCCCGTCTTCACGCTGCTCGGCACGACCTACGCCGACGGCGTCCAGCAGGGCGACCTGTACAACGGCCTGGAGCTGGGCCTGTACGCGCCGGTCCCCGTGTTCGGCGACGATGTGGGCCTGATCGCGACCATGTCGCTGATCGTGTCCGAGAACGCGACGCCGGTGCAGGCGCAGTTCGAGATCGTGCCGCACCCCGACTATGACGACGTCATGGTCTCGGACCAGACGGCCTACCAGTACCCGGCCAACACCTGCGGCGTGAGCACGGTGGACGTGCCCATTCCCAACGAGGACGTCACCTGGGGCGCTCTGAAGACCCTGTACCGGTAGACGTTTCCGAACCGGTCCGAGCGACCGGCTGTTCCCGGCGGGCCCGCGGCGACGCGGGCCCGCCTTCGTCTGTCCCGTTTCGCCTCGACGCGGCCCGTCCGACCCGATATGGTTGACGCCGCATGCGAACGGTTCCCGCCGGGGTGTCCGGCGGCGTCAAGACTCCAACGGGAGGATACGGATATGCGCAGGTTGATCACGCCGCTCGTCGCGGTCGTGGTGGTGACGCTCGCGGCCCTGGCCGGTTGCGGCGACAAGGAGGACACGCCCATGTACCGGATCGTCGACGACCTCGAGGCGCGCCTCGACGCCTACGCCGAGACGCGGATCGCCGCCAACCTCGACGTGCTGCCGCCTTCGGAGCGCGAGGCGCTGAAATGGCTGGTGCGCACCGCCGAGGTCATGCACGACGCCTTCCTGCGCCAGGCCCTGCCCATGGCCGACGAGATCCGGCCGGCGGCCGACCGGGCCGACCCGCTGGTCCGGCAGTACTTCGAGATCAACGCGGGGCCCTGGGACCGCCGCTTCCACCACGAGCCCTTCTTCGGGGACTGGGTCCATCCCGAGGGCGCCAACTTCTATCCGCTGGATCTGACCGAGGTGGACGAGGCCCACATCGCCGACGAGACCCACGGGCTCAACGGCCTCTACTCCATGGTGAGGCGCGACGAGCAGGGCGCCCTGACGGCGATCCCCTACTCCGAGTTCTTCGCGGCGGAGTACGACCGGGCCATCGGCTACATGGAGAAGGCCGCCGCGGCCACGGAGAACGCGTCGCTGAAGGCCTTCCTGGAGGCGCGTTGCGCGGCCTTCCGCAGCGACGACTACTTCGACTCGGACGTGCTGTGGATGGACCTGGACGGATTGATCGAGGTGGTGCTCGGCCCCATCGAGACCTACGAGGACGGGCTCTTCGGCTTCAAGGCCGCCTTCGAGGCCTTCGTCTGCGTGGCCGATCCGGTGGAGTCCGAGCGCCTGGACAAGTTCAAGGGCGAGCTGCCCTGGCTGGAGGCCAACCTGCCCATCCCGGACGAGCACAAGAATCCCAACCGCGGCACCGACTCGCCCATCCGCGTGGTCGACGTGGCCTACACCGCGGGCGACACGCGCACGGGCGTCCAGACCATCGCCTTCAACCTGCCCAACGACGAGAAGGTGCGCGAGGCCAAGGGCAGCAAGAAGGTCCTGCTTCGCAACATCATGAACGCCAAGTTCGAGAAGATCCTCACGCCCATCGCAGAGACGCTCGTGGTCTCCGACCAGCTCGAGCACATCGCGTCCGAGTCCTTCTTCCTGCACACCCTGTGGCACGAGATGAGCCACGGGCTCGGCCCCGGCCGCATCGAGGTGGACGGGCGCCGCACCGAGGTGCGCCTGGAGTTCAAGGACATCTACTCGGCCATCGAGGAGGCCAAGGCCGACGCCATGGGGCCGTGGTGCGTCTTCAAGATGCAGGAGAAGGGCTACTTCCCCGAGAGCATCTACGCCCAGCAGGCGGTGACCTACCTGGCCGGCCTGTTCCGGTCGGTGCGCTTCGGCATCGCCGAGGCCCACGGCGCCGCCAACGCGATCCAGTTCAACTGGCTGCTGGAGAAGGGCGTGATCGCGACGGAGAACGGACGTTTCCGCATCGACGTCGAGGCCTTCCCCGGGGCCATCGAGCAGCTCGTCCACGAGATCCTGCTCATGCAGGCCGAGGGCGACTACGCGGCCGGCCAGGCCATGATGGAGACCTACGCCGTCATGTCGGACGCGCTGGCCGCTGGGCTGGCGGATCTGGAGGGCGTGACGGTGGACATCCTGCCGCGCTACGCCGTGTCCGACTAGCCGGCACGCGGCCGCTCGACCGGGACGGATAGCCTCTCTCATACCAGAGAGAGGCTATTTTTATACTAGGTATTCAGTATCATTATGTTAATATTGTGACATTATCAATTGACCGGGAAAAAGTCGGCTATTAAAGTACTAGTAGATTAGTAGGAGTTGGAGGGACGCTCCCGTTTCACAGGAGGATCATGATGTCAGCTGTCAGGAAATGGATCGCGCTGGTCCCGCTGGCTGTGCTCTGTCTGGTGGCCATGTCCGGTTGCGAGGGCCCGGCCGGCCCCCAGGGGCCTCCCGGCGACGACGGCCCCGAGTACACCTACATGGGCAAGAACGGGGAGTCCTGCTCCCACTGCCATTCGGGCACGGTGGCGTCGGTGGCGCTCACGGGCCACACCTTCGCCTACGACAACCTGGCGTCGGAAGACAAGAGCCAGGACAATCCCTACTGTCTCCAGTGCCACACCACCGGCTGGGACTCCGAGGTCTCCTACGGCGACACCGAGATCGGCGCCTACGGTCCCGACATGAACGGCTACGACGACTACTGGGGTGTCGAGGGCGACGAGGCGGCCGAACGCCGCGCCGATCTCGAGGGCGTCCAGTGCGAGTCCTGCCACGGCGCCATGGGGCCGGACTTCAACACCCACCGCCCGGACATCTCCTTCTCCGACCACATGGAAGGCGACGTCTCGACCTCGCTCTGCTACAAGTGCCACCACACCCAGATCGATGAATGGGCCGAATCCGGACACGCGATGGCCGCCGACGGGGACATCTCGGCCTTCCGGTCCGAGTACTACGCCAACGGCAGCAGCTGCAAGCCCTGCCACACGGCCGAGGGTTTCATCGCCGCCAACGATCCGGCCTATGCGGACTACGAGTTCACCGGCGGCTCCAGCTTCATCGGTTGCGTGGCCTGCCACGATCCCCACGCGGGCGCCATGGGCTCGGGCAACGAACACCAGCTCCGCCAGGTCGGTCCGGTCGAGGTCAACTACGACCCGGCCACCGAGCCGGGAGACGAGGAGCGGCCGCGCTTCGAGGGCTACGGCACCGCCCAGACCTGCGCCCAGTGTCACAAGGGCCGGCGCGACAACGACAACGTGGCCGGCCAGATCGCCGACGGCTACGACCACTTCGGGCCGCACCACAGCGCGCAGATGGACATGGTCATCGGCGCCGGCGCGTACCTGATCCCGGGCAAGACCTACGACGCGACCCATGCGCATCAGGGCGTGAGCCAGTCGTGCGTCGACTGTCACATGGTCCGCGAGACGATCCTGCACGGCGAGCTGCAGGACCACTCGTTCCACACCTTCGAGCCCGACGTGGGCAACTGCGTGGACTGCCACGGCGGCTGGTCCGACTTCTCGGACATGGAGACCTTCCAGGCCTCCGTCGACGCCAAGATGGACGAGCTCGCGGCCCTGTTCGGGTACACGGACTTCCACGACATGGAGCAGAACTGGGACAGCACGGCCGGGACCGTCGAGGTCTGGCAGCGCGAGGCCGCCTACGCCGCCTACTTCGTCTACGGCGACGGCAGCCACGGCGTGCACAATCCGCACTTCGCCATGGACCTGCTCCAGAACGCCATCGACTACTACACGGAGATGTCGAGCCGGTAGTTCCGGCACGACCGGAGATCGTTGAGGCCGGCCCCTCGGGGCCGGCCTCTTCGCGTTCGACGGCAGGAATCAGGCGGTGGTCTCGAAGAGCCCCGCGATGGAGCCGCGGCTCAGGGGATGGTAGCTGTCCCTGTTCGCCGCGAAGACCTCGCGGGCGAACTCGAGGGTGTCCGGGTTGCCGGCCAGCGCGGTGTAGAGGGGCTTGAGGTACTTCATGCGCCCCACCTCGGTCAGCACCTCGCGCACCTTGGGCAGGGCCGGCGCGTAGGCCGAGCCGGCGGCGACGGTCAGCCATTCCACCAGCACCTCGTAGTTGAGGCGGTCGTTGAGGCCGAAGGTCTCGTCGAGCCAGCGGCAGTCGTCCTCCGGGAGCACCCGGGGGAGGTCCTGCAGGTAGAGCTGCCACTCGTCGGCGGACCAGTCGGCCGTGACGGCGGCGTCGGGGCGGGCGCCGTCGATCCAGCCCGCGGCCAGGGCGCGGAGCCCGTCCACGCGGGCCGAGGCCGAGGGGAGCTCGTTCTCCGGCATGTCGGGCTCGAAGATCCAGCGGCGGCCGTCCACGCGGTCCAGCACGCCCGGCAGCCTGGTCTCGATGAAGTCGACGAACTCCTCCGTGGTGATCGACTGGAAGCGGAAGGTCTCGATGTAGTCGAGCAGGAAGGCGTCGAAGGCCTCCCGACCCACCGCGTCCTCCAGCAGCAGCACGAGCTGGGCGCCCTTCTCGTAGGGCACCAGGGAGTAGACCTCGTCGGGATCGACGCCCGCGAGGTCCGTGCGCAGCTTCGTGTAGGGGGAGCCGGGGCCGAACTTGTCCAGGTGCACCTGCAGGGCGTTGCGGCGGATGACGCCCTGGAGGTCGGCGTAGTCCTGGCCGTAGATCTCCTCCAGGATGCGCCGCTCGGCGTAGACCGTGAAGCCCTCGTTGAGCCAGAAGTCGTTCATGGTGGCGTTGGTGACCAGGTTGCCGGTCCAGGAATGGGCCAGCTCGTGGGCCACCACGTTCACCTGGGAGCGGTCGCCGGCGATCAGGGTGGGCGTCAGGAAGGTCAGCCGGGGGTTCTCCATGCCCCCGTAGGGGAAGGCCGGCGGCATGACCAGCATGTCGAAGCGGTCCCAGACGTAGGGGCCGAACAGGCCCTCCGCCGAGTCGATCATGCTCTCCACCTCGGCGAACTCCCAGGCGGCCTTCTCCACGGTCTCGGGCTCGGCGTAGACGCGCGAGCGCGGGCCGAGATCGTGGCCCACCAGGTGGCCGACGGCCAGGGCCAGCAGGTAGGTGGGGATGGCCTGGGGCATCTCGAAGCGCCAGAGGAGGCGGCCGTCGTCCAGGGTCTCCGAGCCGACGCCGGCGGCCGACATGACCGCCCGCAACGGCGCGGGCACCGTCACGCGGGCCGTGTAGGTGACGCGGTGGCGCGGCGTGTCCTGGCAGGGCGCGAGGGTGCGGGCGTGGATGGGCTGGCACTGGGTGAACATGAAGGGCTGCTCGCCGCCCGCGGTCTGCTGGGGCTCGAGCCAGCCCAGGGCCAGCGCCTCGGGACCGGTGGCGTAGTCGATCTCGATGGCGGCGGTGCCGTCGGGCAGGTCCAGGCGCAGGCGGTCGCCGCGCACGGGCTCGCTCTCGGCGACCTCGTAGGGGATCTCCGCGCCCTCGTCGGTGCGGACGGCCCGGATCGAGAGATCGCGGGCATCCAGGTCGAGGGGACCGCCCGCGGGTTCGCGCAGTTTCAGCACGACGCGTCCGTCCAGGGTGCGGGCGGTGAAATCCACGGTCCAGTCCAGGTCCATGTGGGATATGACGGCCTGGGCGTCGTCGCACCAGGAATGGGGATCGAAGCGGCTCATCCTCAACCTCCGTGAGGCGCGGGTCAGGGCTGACCGAGCAGGGTCAGCAGATCATCGAACACGTCGTCGGGGAAGGGGGGCATGCTCTCCAGGGCCGGCTCGTCCTGGGTGTTCAGGGCGGCGGCCTGGTAGGCGCGCAGGAAGGCCTCCGTGTCGCCGGCCACCGCGTGCAGTCCCGACTCGCCGCGCTCGGCGACGATCACGCGGGACATGGCCCAGCCCAGGTTCTCGTATCGCTCGTTGAAGTCCAGGGTCTTGTCGAGGCGCGCGCCCATGGACTGGATCTGCAGGTCGGAGATGGGCGTGAGCATGGCGTCCAGGGACACGATCACGCGGTCCAGCAGGATCGCGGCGTCGTCCAGCAGGCCCGGCGCCCCGGGGGGCGGCCCGCCCAGGCGGGCGTGGGCGGCGTCGAAGTGCACCTCGGGCTTGTGCGCCAGCCAGGCGCCCAGGCCGTCGTGGCGGAGCCGGCACAGGACGCCGATCACCTTGTCCCGGCCGTCGGCGGCCAGTTCGGGCAGGGCGTGATCCAGGGGGGCGAGCGTCTGGAAGATGCGGCCGGCGAGCAGGGCCATGATCTGGTCCGGATCGCCCGCGGCGGCCAGACCCAGGTCGACGGCGAAGCGCCCGGGCTCCATGAAGCTGATCTTGGGATGGCCGGCGAAGATCTCGAGGGAGATCCGCGCGGGCCAGGCGTCGGCCGGGGCGACGCTCGTCAGGATGTCGCGCAGGCCGTCCAGGCGCGCCTCGACGAAGAGCTCGGCCGGCAGGTCGGGCGACGCGTCCAGCCGGTCCCGCAGGTAGAGGTAGTTGTCCACCAGCGCGCGGGACTTGAGCCGGGTCTCGTGGGGCGAGCCGGGTGCGGCGCTGAACACCTCGGTCATGACCCGTCCCACCACGCGCGGCCGCAGGTCGTCGACCACGCGGTAGGCGGGCATGGCGAGCAGGTGCTCGCAGTCCGCCGGGGGCACGCTGTCGCCGGCGGCGATGCGGTGCGCCACGTCGAGCCAGGCCGCGACGGCGCTCAGATCGCAGTCGATCAGGGGGCGCTGCTCGGGGTCGCTCGTGATCCGCAGGGGGAGGGTGCGTGAGGTCTCGACGGCGTCGTCCCCGCCCTCGCCGCCGCAGCCGGCCAGGGCGAGCGACAGCAGCAGCATCGTTGCGAGGACGTACAGCCCGGCGGGCAGCGGCTTGGAGTTGCGGGTCCGCGGCATTATCTTTCCCATCTCGTAGGGGAGCCGGCACATCCGGCCCAGGATACACATCCGCATCAACGGACGCCACGCCAAACCATGCCGAACCTGCTGGTCAACGAGATCCATGCCGCCCTGCTGGGCGAGTCCCGTCACACGGGCACGCTCTGCGCCGTGGTGCGCCTGTCCGGCTGCCATCGACGCTGCAGCTACTGCGACAGCGCCTACGCCTTCAACGGCGGGCGGGAGATGGAGCTGGACGCGATCCTCGCGGAGGTGGACGGACTGGACTGCCCCCGCGTCCTGGTGACCGGCGGCGAGCCCCTGCTGCAGGACGGAGCGCCGGAGCTGATGGCGGCCCTGCTCGCGACCGGACGCGAGGTGCTGCTGGAGACCTCCGGCACCCTCGGCGCCCGCGCCCTCGCCGAGGTGCCTCCCGGGGTGCGCCGGATCGTCGACGTGAAGACTCCCGGCAGCGGCGTGGCCGAGGACCAGGTGGACTGGACGGGCTTCGCGGTCCTGGGAGCCGACGACGAGCTCAAGTTCGTCTGTTGCGACCGGGCCGACTACGAATGGGCCCGCGACCTGATCCGCGACGGCGCGCGCCTGCCCGCCGACGTGCCGGTGAGCGTGTCCCCGGCCGAGGGTCGGCTCGATCCCGGCGAGCTGGCCGACTGGGTGCTCGCCGACCGCCTGGACGTGCGCTTCCAGATCCAGCTCCACAAGGTGCTGTGGCCGGGCCGGGATCGGGGCGTCTGAGATGGGCGGCGATCGACCCAGGGCGGTCGTGCTGCTCAGCGGCGGCCTGGACTCCTGCGTCTGTCTCGCCGAGGCCGCCCGCGACTTCACACCCTGCGTCCTCCACCTGAACTACGGCCAGCGCACCGAGGCCCGCGAGCTGCGGGCCTTCCACGCCGTCGCCGACCATTACGGCGTGGCGGAGCGGCTGGTGGTGGACGTCTCCCACCTCGAGGCCATCGGCGGCAGCAGCCTGCTCGACCCCGCACGCGACGTGGAGACCGGCCTGCCCGAGGGCGACGGCGTGCCCTCGACCTACGTCCCCTTCCGCAACGCGCACCTGCTGGCCGTCGGGACGTCCTGGGCGGAGGTTCTCGGAGCCGAGGCCCTGTGCATCGGCGCGGTGGAGGAGGACGGCAGCGGCTATCCCGACTGCACGGCGGCCTTCTACGCGGCCTTCGCGGCGGCCATCGACGCGGGCACGAAGCCCGAGACCCGTATCGAGCTGCGCACGCCCCTGCTGAGCCTCGACAAGGCCGCCATCGTCGCGCGCGGCCTGGAGCTCGGCGCCCCCCTGCACCTGACCTGGTCCTGCTACGTGGACGAGGACGCGGCCTGCGGCGTGTGCGAGAGCTGCCGGCTGCGGCTGCGCGGCTTCGCGCGGGCCGGCGAGACCGATCCCATTCCCTACAGATAACGGCTGAGAAGTTCGACGCTGCGTGAGGCGGCGCCGATCTGGGCCTCGACCACCTCGCGCGCCCCGGCGCCCGCGGCCCG
>CAZSNA010000107.1:0-9941 GCA_964607825.1 uncultured Fibrobacteraceae bacterium
CGCGGACGCGTCGGGCGGCGCCGGTTCGCGCCGGCGGGGCGCGGGATCGTCCGCGGCCGCGGCCCCGGTCGCGAACACACCGGAGACGATCACCCACAAGCCCAGGCCCACGTCCAGGACCACGGCCAGGCCGGTGGTGGCGCGCTGACCCAGCGCGCCCAGCAGCACGAAGCCCGTCAGCAGCCCGCCGACCGCGCTGCCCAGGGTCTCCCAGGCGTAGAGCCGGCCGAGGGTGACGCCCAGGGGCGCGTCCCCGCCCGTCGCGAGCCGGCTGACCAGCGGGAAGACCCCGCCCATCAGGAAAGCCGGCGCGAAGAGCAGCAGGGCGGCGGCCACGAAGACCCAGACCTCGACCGCGCCGTCGCCCAGGCCCATGTCCGCGAGGCCGGCGTACAGCCGCGGCAGGGCCCGCGTGAACAGGACGTAGTCCAGCGCGCTGACCGCGCCCAGGCCGATCAGCAGCCCGCCCAGCAGCGCGCCGGGTCGCGGATGGGCGTCGGCGCGACGGCCCAGCACCCGCGCACCGACGCCGAAGCCCGCCATGAAGGCGGCGAGCACCAGTGTGGCGGCGGTGACGGTGGCGCCGAGCACCAGGGACAGCAGCCGGTGCCAGCTCACCTCGTAGAGCAGGAAGGAGAAGCCGGTCAGGAAGATGACGAGACGGGCCGCGTCGGGCCCGGATCCTGAGGTGAGTCGTCGGTTCATCGCGGCTCCGGTGGAGGGGTCGGCGCCGCGGCCTCGCGCCGCGGACGACCCATCCTAGCAAGCGCCGTGCGCAGGGGCCAGGATGCGGTCGCGGGACTCAGAAGATAATGCCCAGGGACGCGACGATCGCCTCGTGCTTGTAGACCCGTTCGGGATCCGCGCCGATGCCGTTCTCCACGTCCTGCAGCCCCCGCTTGTACCGCAATCCGATCCGGAATTCGGTCTCCTTGATCACCGCCAGGAACTCCCCGCCCAGGACGGCGTGGTAGTCGCGGGTGTGGACGAAGTCGGTCAGATCCACGGCGTCGGAGTAGTACCCGCTCTGGATCTCGGAGTTGAGGCGCATCTCGGAGCGCAGGCTGAAGGCGACGGACATGCCGGCCAGCAGGTGCCAGCGGCCGGTGTCCGGGTCCAGGGGAACCACCGCCAGGACGGGCAGCTCCAGGTAGGTGGTCTTGAGGAACACCGTGCCGGAGATGTCGGTCTCGCCGTAGGGATCGAGCTGGATCACGCCATCGAAATCGCCCTGCCCGCCGAGCTCGGTGTAGACGAGCTCGAGACGCAGGCCCGGACCGGAGTAGGGCCGGGTGGCGACGAACAGACCCATGGCCATGCCCAGCTTGCCGTCGTCCATGCGGCCGCCGATGGACTCGAAGAGCTCGAATTCGGGCCCGTCGAAGAGCAGCGTCGTGTCGCCCTTGAGCCAGCTCTGGTTGGCGCCGGCCAGGAAGCCGTACTCGAACTCCGTCTGGGCGTGTGCGCCGGCGCACAGCAGCGTGAGCGCGAGCAGGACGGCGCGGAAGCGCGGAAAAGCCATGCCGAGGTCTCCGGTTCGTGATTCGTGCGTCAGGGGTGGCGGCGCAGATGTCTAAAGGTGCGTCGTCTCCCCCCCCGTGCGCAAGCGCCGGTATGTCAGATCAGGCGATCGAGTTCGCCGTCGGCGAACTCGCCGGTCGTCGCCGCCTCCCGGGCCAGCCGGTCGAGGTGAGTCTGCAGGTTCGTCCCGCTGCCCGCCAGACCCAGCTTGCGGCGGATCGCGTTGCGGTGGTTGTTGACCGTGCTCGGCGAACAGCCGAGCGCGGCGGCGATCGCCTTGCTGGACAGCCCGTCGCGGATCATCTCGCAGACCAGCAGCTCCCGCCGGGTCAGGCCCGCGTCGGACGGCCCGGCCTGGAGCCGGATGCCCAGCTGGCGCGTCACGTGCCGCAGCCGCCGCTCGAGCACGTCCAGCAGGTCCAGCTGCTCGGTCGACGCCGACGCCTTGAGCTGCTCGATCATGGGCATGGCGACCAGGCCCAGGTTCTCGCGGATGTTGCGGGAGATGTGCCGCTTCTCGTCGCTGACCATCTTCATGATGTTGCGCGTCCGGTCCTGGGCGAGGGTCAGCTGCGCCTCGGTCTCCTTGTAGACGGAGATGTCGTGGAACTCGGTCAGCAGCAGGTCCCCGTCGTCGCGCTCGATCAGGTTCAGATGCATCATGACCGGGACCGGGCGATAGGACTTGTGGAGCAGGGTGGACTGGACCGAGGCCCGGCCGGTCGAGAGCAGCTGTCCCCTGATCATCTCGAGCATGGACCGGGTCTCGCGGGTCACCCGCGCCATGGGCGGCTGCGAGAGCACCTCCTCCCGGGTCTGGCCCACCATGCGGCAACGCGCCTTGTTGGCCCAGATCCACCGGGACCGATCCGGTTCCTCGGGGTGCCACAACACGAGCGACAGACCCACGTTCAGCAGATCGGGCAAGTCGATCGACTGCCAAGGTTCGTTCATGCCCCCGACCTCCTTTTTACCCTTCCATAATACCTATCGATATAGGCAAAAGATAGTAATTTTGTGGTAATTGACGTATCGTCCGCCATCTCACACAATGGATACCGATGAAGATTCGTTGCGTCTCCTGATCAAGTAGAACTCGCGAATCTGTAGGATCGGGGTCCCTTTAAAGGCTGGCATTTGGGCGAGTGCCAACCGAGAGGGGATCCCGATCTTCGTCAACGCAGGAACAGCAGCGCCCCGCCCGCCAGGGCCACCGCCACTCCGGCCAGCGACGTGGGCGACGGCCTGTCGCGATGGAAGAGCCATGCCGGCAGCAGCACGGTGATGGGCACGGTGTTCATCAGCACGGACGCCACCCCGGCCTCGGCGTGCTTCAATGCGGACACCGCCACCCACATGCCGATGAAGGGCCCGATCACCACGGCCACCGACAGCGGCTTCCAGACCCGAGGATCCCGCAGGCGCGGCACCCCCGCCCACACCGACGGCCGGCCCAGCACGAAGAGCCCCATGGCCGCCACCGCCCACAGCCCGCGCACCAGCGTCGCCGCCAGCGGCGGCGTATCCCCGGGCATGCCCAGCTTGGCCAGCACGTTCCCGATCGAGGTCGCCACCGCGCAGACCAGCGCCGCCCCCAACCCGCGCCAGACCTGCGCCCGCGGCAGGTCCCGATGCTCCCCGGCCCCCCGATCCTTCCCCAGCACCGACAGCAGGATGCCCCCGATCACCACGCCGATCCCCACGACCGCCAACAGGTCCAATCGCTCCCCCAGCACCGGCCAGGCCAGCAACGAAGCCCCCACCGGCGTCACCGCCAGCATCAACGAAGCCCGCCGCGGCCCCGCCAGCATGATCCCCATGTAGTAGAACGAATCCCCGATCGCGAGCCCGAAGATCCCACTCAACCCCAACCACAGATGATGCTCGAACGTGAAGCCGGCCGGCCAGAACGTACCGGTCGTGATGACCCAGGTGAGCCAGAGGAGAATGGCCCCGCACGGAAGCCGAATCGCATTGACCAGAAGGGCTGAACTCCGCCGTCCGACCATCCCGAACAGAGTGGCGCCGAAGGCCCACATGATGGCCGCCACGATAGCGAGAATCTCACCGAGATGACTCAAGAAGTCCCCGTTCCAGTTGGGGTGGCGAGAGGGGTGTGAGGGGCGCGAAAAGCGTCGGAAGGCATTGGACGCCGCTTTTCGCGCCCCTCACACCCCTCTCGCCCGTCGCTAGATGGACCGGGTCGCCTTCTTGAGCCAGCTCCGGTGTGACTTGTCCAGCAAAGGCGCGACCTTCTTGTAGACCGTTCTGTGGTAGTCGTTCAGCCAGGCTTTTTCCTCGGACGAGAGCAGGCTCTTCTCGACCATGTTCAGGTCGATGGGGCACATCGTCACCGGCTCCCACTTGTACCAGGGCATCTCGTCGGTCGAGAGCTTCTCGTCCGGCATCACGAGACAGAGGTTCTCGATGCGGATGCCGTACTTGCCGGGCTCGTAGTGGCCGGGTTCGATGCTGAGGAAGTGGCCGGGCTCGAGGGGGACGTTGGCGGTGTCGCGGGGGGACACGCTCATGGGGCCCTCGTGGACGCCCAGGTAGTGGCCGACGCCGTGGCCGGTGCCGTGGCCGTAGTTCCGGCCGTGGAGCATGAGGGCCTGGCGGGCCAGGATCTCGAGGCGCTGTCCGGACATGCCGGCCGGGAAGGGGGTGCGGGTGAGGTTGATGTTCCCCTTGAGCACCAGCGTGAACATGGTCCTGGCGCGCTTGGGAACGGGGCCCAGGGCGACGGTGCGGGTGATGTCGGTGGTGCCGTCGAGGTACTGGCCGCCCGAGTCGATCAGGTAGACGCCGCGGGGCTTCAGCCCGGCGTCGGTCTCGGGCGTGGCGCTGTAGTGGACGATGGCGCCGTGGCCCGCGTAGCCGCTGATGGGTCCGAAGCTGTTGTCCTGGTATCCCGGCTGCTCGGCGCGGAAGGCGGTCAGCCGGTCCGAGGCGGAGATCTCGGTCACGCCGCCGGCCGGCACGGCCGTCTCCAGCCATTTCAGGAACTTGACCATGGCCGCGCCGTCGCGCACGTGACAGTCGCGCAGGCCGCGCCGCTGCACGCGGTTCTTGACGGCCTTCATGGCCACCACCGGCGAGGCGGCCTCGATCAGTTCGCAGCCCTTGAGCAGGCCGCGCACCCACTGGTTGGTGGTGACGGGATCCACCAGCACCGGCTGCTTGCGCGCGGCCAGGGCGCGCAGGTCGGCGGCCGCGTCGTCGTAGGACTTGATCTTCACGTGGCTCGACAGGCCGCGCCGGACGGCCGGGCTCACCTTGTCCTGATCGCAGTAGAGGGTCGCGCCGCGCGTGGTGACCACGGCGTAGGCGATGACCACCGGCGTGAACTCGATATCGCGGCTGCGCACGTTGAACAACCAGGCGATCACGTCCAGGGCGCCGATCACGTGGGCCTTGGCGCCGGCCGTCTTCAGCTCCGCGCGCAGGCGCGCGAGCTTGCGCGCGGTGGACTCGCCGCTGTAGCGGGGGCCGTGCAGCTTCACGGGGGCGTCGGAGGGCGCGGGCCGGTCGGTCCAGAGCGTGTCGACCAGGTTGCGGGCCACGTACTTGAGCTTGATGCCGCGCTCGTCCAGGGCCCGGGCGAAGTCGTCCGCCGCGGACAGGGACATCACCCTCGGGTCGACGCCCAGGGTCTGGCCCCGCTTCAGGTTGCGACCCGCGAACTCCAGCAGGGTGGGCACGCCGGGCGTACCCATCCTCATCAGGTCGATGCCGCTGCCGGCGAGCTGGGCCTCGGCCTGCAGGAAGTAGCGCGAGTCGGTCCACAGACCCGCCTTGCGCGCCGTGACCAGCAGGTCGCCCGCCGAGCCGGTGAAGCCCGAGAGCCAGCCGCGCCGCTGCCAGCAGGCGGGCACGTATTCGCTCTGATGGGGGTCGACGCTGGGTACGTAGTAGGCGTCGAGCCGGTGGGACTTCATCAGTCGTCTCAGGGCGCTGAGCTTGTCGCGGGTCTGCATGCGGACGGACCTCCTGGCGGTGTGCGGCGATGACGGGAACTCCTGTCACGATAACCGATCCGACGACGAATTCAAACGTCGCCGCAACGCGGTCCGGCGGAATCCGTAACTCGTATGTGGGCTGTGCGCCGGATCGACGTCCCGATTTGCCGCCTTCCCCGGATGTCCGTATAATGATTTCGCGCAACCGGAAGCCTGCACGGCGGTTGCACGATTTCGCCCGCGGCCGCGGCCGCATCGACGGAGAGAGGACACCCCTGCACTCTGCTGTCCGCATCGCGCTCGTGCTCCTGATCACGGTCCTGACGTCGGTCGCCCTCGCCGCGCCCGACGGCCTCGGCGCGTCGCGCAAGCGCCTGCCCAAGCACCACGCCCTCTCCCAGCAGACGGCGGCGCCCACCGGCCGCATCGTGGTCAAGTTCCGCGACGCCTCGAAGATCAGAGTGATCCCCGGCGGCGTGACGTCGTCGGACAAGGCGGCCGCCGACCGCGTGACCGTCCTGATGGCCCGCGCCGCGCCGGGCGCCGTGACCGAGCGCCGCTTCGACCTGCCGGCCGTCAGGCTCGACGCGATGCGGAGCGCGGCCGAGACCCGCAGCGGCCGGCGCCTGCCCGACCTCAACACCTACGCCGTCCTGGATCCCGGCCTCGGGCCCGACGACCGCGACGCCCTGCTGGCCGTGGTGGCCGACCTCCTGACCGATCCGGCGGTGGAGACCGCCTACCTGGAGCCCCGCTACGTCCCGAGCTCCCTGGGCTTCGACGCCTTCACGGGGACCTACACCCCGCCCGACCTCGACGAGCCCACCCACTACACGGCGCCCGACGCGACGACCTCCACCGACTTCTCGAGCCAGCAGGGCTACCTCGACCCGCCGCCGACGGGCATCAACGCCCTGACGACCGAGGCGCTGCCCGGCGGCCGCGGCCAGGGCGTCAAGGTGATCGACGTGGAGCTGTCCTGGCTCTGGGATCACGAGGATCTGCCGGCCCCCGTCTTCGGGAGCGGCGAGATCATCGACGACCTCGACTGGCGCAATCACGGCACGGCCGTGGCCGGCGTGATCCGCGGGCGGGACGACGACTCCGGCGTCCGCGGCATCGCGCCCGAATGCGAGATCGGCTACAGCTCGATCCACACCCGCTCCCTGGCCGAGGCCATCGTCGACGCCGTCGACAACATCGACGCCGGCGACGTCATCCTGCTGGAGCTCCAGTCGCCGGGCCCCTACGCCAACGGCGGCAGCGGCGACTACGGCTACCTGGCGGTGGAATACTGGCAGGACAACTTCGACGCCATCCTGCTGGCCACGGCCTCGGGCCGCGTCGTGGTGGCGGCCGCCGGCAACGGCCAGCAGGACCTGGACGATCCCGTCTACGCCGGACTCTTCGATCGCGACTACCGGGATTCCGGCGCCATCCTGGTCGGCGCCGCCCGTCCGGACCTGACGCCCGAGTTCTTCACCAACTACGGTCAGCGCCTGGACGTCCACGCCTGGGGCCGCGAGGTGGTCACCTGCGGCTACGGCGAACTGCAGGGACTGGACGAGGGGCTGCCCGAGGAGCTGTGGTACACCGACCTCTTCAGCGGCACCTCGAGCGCGGCGGCCATCGTGGCGGGCGTCGTCGCCGACCTGCAGGGGCTCGCCCGGGCGCAGATGGGCTTCTCCCTGGATCCCCTGGTGGTCCGCGAGGTGCTCGCCGCCACCGGCACGCCCTACCAGTCGAGCCACAAGCACATCGGACCCCGTCCGGACGTCGCGGCCGCCTGGGCGCTGGCCAACATGTCGGTGGGCAACCTGAGCGGGCGGGTCAGCGACTCCGTCACCCAGCTCGGCATCCCCGACGTGCGCATCCGCCTCCCGGGCCTGGACCGCACCGTGGTCACCGACCGGAACGGCCTGTACAGCCTCAACCTGCCCCCCGGCGAGCTGAGCCTGGAACTGGACGACTACCTGTACGAGACCGCGTACAGGAACGTCACGGTCTCGCCCGGCCAGGGCCAGGTGATGGACATCGCCCTGGAGCCGCTGCCCCTGGTGACCCTGTCGGGGCTGATCGCGGGCACGGACACGCTGCTGCTGGCCGACATCCGCGTCTCGGTGCCGGGCCGGCCCATCATCCCGGTCTGGTCGCACACGGACGGCGGCTACAACCTGCCCCGGCTCGCCGCCGGCAAGACGGTCACCGTGCTGTTCGACGGCCGTCCCTGGCACGGGGCCGAGGCGCTCGTCATCACGCCCGAGGACACGCCGTCGGGCTTCAACCGGCAGGACCTGCGCATCACCCCGGCCGTGGAGACCTTCTTCACCTCGGGCGGCTTCTCGCCCGATCCCCACTGGAGCTGGGGCCACCCGGTCCAGGGGCCCGACTCGGGCTTCTCGCCCCACACCTGCTGGGGAGTCGGCATGTCGGGCGACTACCTCGACAACGCCTACGCCCTGCTCACCTCGGCGAACTACTGGTTCCCGGACACCGATCTGCTCCGGCTCAGCTTCCACTACTGGTGCGACACGGAATCGAGCTACGACGGCGTGAACCTGCAGTACCGGCACGAGGGCGAGTGGATCCGGCTCGAACCGATGACCGGCTACACGCACGACAGCGTGACGGCCCTGGACGCGGAGCCGGGCTGGTCCGGCCAGATCGGCGAGTGGCGGGGCGCGGTCTTCGATCTCACCGACCTCGACCACTACTTCGCCCGGTTCAGGCTGGTGTTCGGTTCCGACCATGCGGTCAGCGAGACGGGGTTCTTCATCGACGACATCGCGTTCATCACCGACGCCCACACCGTCGGCGTGGAGATGACGCCCGAGACGCCCGGCCTGGCCCTCTCGCCCGAGCTCTCGGCCCACCCCAACCCCTTCAACCCGCGGACGCGCCTCGACTGGCGGGCCACCCGGCCCGGCCCGGTCGAGATCGGCATCTTCGACACCCGCGGGCGGCGCGTGTGCACCATACACGAACGCGCCGAAGCCGAGACCGCGGGCCGCACCGTCTGGGCCGGCCGCGACGACGACGGGCGGGCGCTGCCGAGCGGAGTGTACCTGGTGAGGATGCGCGACGCGGCCGGCGCGGAGGCGCTCGGCCGCGTGACGCTCATGAAGTGATCCGGCCCCGGGTCAGTACTCGACTCCCACCGCGTCGCACAGGAACTCCATGAACGGCTTCCCCTTGCGGAAGAGCTTGGCGAGCTCTCCCGCGAAACCGGGCGCGACCAGATCCGACGGATCCAGGTCGATCATGGCCGTGAAGTCCTTGTACTTGAGATCCTCGACCAGGGGATGGTCGGCGGGATATCCCTTGGGCGGCCGCTTGAGCTTGTCCCCCTCCACCCGCCAGACGTTGGTGAAGGCCTTGCCCTTGGCCGCCTTCTTCCAGGCGGCGGGATCGGCCGCCACGGCGTCGCGGATGGACTTGAGGGTGGGACCGTCGGGCCGCCAGATGCCGATCCCGGCGAAGGCGGTGTCCACGTCGGCGTGCAGGTAGAAGCCCGGGCAGTGGACGTCCTTGCCCTTGGCGTGCCGGAAGTGGATGCCGACGTGGGTCTTGTACGGCGTCTTGTCCCTGCCGAAGCGGGTGTCCCGGTAGATGCGGAACAGCGAGCCGCCCACGGCCTTGGGGATCGCCTCGAAGTGGGGGCTGATCCTGGCCAGCCGCGGCGCGAAATCGGCGATGAAGGCCAGCGCCGGCTCCTTGAGCTCGGCCTCGTAGCGGGCCTTGTTGGCCTGGAACCATTCGCGGCGGTTGTTGCGCGCCAGGTCGTCCAGGAATGCGAACATCTCGCGGGGCAGGGCGTCCTGCTTGGGCATGGGTCCTCCCGACCGGATCAGCGGATCCGCTTGAACTCGTAGGTGTGGTAGCACTTCAGTTCGCCGTCGCCCCAATCGATCTCGAAACGGCCGGAGTAGGCGTCCTCGCTGTCGGCGGCCCGCTCGTAGGTCATCCGCGTCCGCATGCCCGGCGGCCCGCCCTCGATCTCGAGGCTCTCGATCACCACCGTCAGCCCGTCCACGCTCACCCGCGACGACTGCACGAAGCCCTCCACGAAGAAGCCCTTGGCCCTCACCTCGCCGCCGATCTCGTAGTAGACGGTCATGTCCTGGTGGGTCTCGAACTCGGTCGACGGTTCGCCCGGCGGGAACATGGCCACGGTCCGCTCCACGAGATACCGTCCGGCCTGCTCGTACCGGTACTCGACATGGGTCACGTTGCTCCGCTCGCCCGCCACGGCGAAGCCCTGCCACTCCCCCTCCAGCCAGGCCAGGTCCTCGAAGCCGCCGGCGATCGCCGCGAACGGCGTCGCCATCAGGGCCAGGATCATCAGTGCTCGCATGGTCGCCTCCTCGGGTTGGGTCGTCATCGTGGAGTCCGGCGTGGCGGATGGCAAGGATGAAACGGGGGGGGCGGTTGATGGATTCATGAACCGAGGGCGGGACCTGA
>CAZSNA010000108.1:0-9910 GCA_964607825.1 uncultured Fibrobacteraceae bacterium
CCCCCAACCTTCTGATCCGTAGTCAGACGCTCTATCCAATTGAGCTATGGGCGCACCTTTATGCGATTTTCTGGCGGAGAGGGAGGGATTCGAACCCTCGATGAGTTTCCCCATACACGCTTAGCAGGCGTGCGCCTTCAGCCACTCGGCCACCTCTCCCCGACTCGATCTGGCGGAGGGCGGGGGACTCGAACCCCCAAGGGATCGCTCCCGGCGGTTTTCAAGACCGCTGCCTTACCAGTTAGGACTAGCCCTCCAGCGAAAAGGCCGGGGGGCGCTGCGGACGTCGAGACGCTTGTTTAGACGCCTGCGCCGCCGCCCGTTAGCCCTGCGCGTCCCGGCCGGAACCGGAAACTCCGCGGGCCAGCACGTTACTCGTTGCCCTTCAGTTTGTCAAGGAAACCCTTGATGCCGTCCTCGATGCGCGACTGCGCGCGTTGGCGGGCGGGCGCCAGGTCCAGGGCCACGGTGGGACTGGCGGCGCGGCCCCGCAGGGTCATCCCCAGGGCGATGCGGCCGTCATCTCCCCGCAGGACCTCGGCCAGCAGCGCCAGGTCGCCCAGATCCGGCGTGAACCCCTCGGGCAGCTTGACGTCCAGGCGCATGTCGATGCCGCCGTCGAGCCCCAGCCAGCCGCCGCCTCGCCAGTCGGTGTCGTGACCGTCGACCATCAGGTCGTCCAGGTGGAGCCGTCCCTCGTCCACGCGCAGCTTGTGCACCAGATGCCGGTAGCGGATGTCCTTGAGATCCTGGCGCGCGCCCAGGTAGGGCGAGATGTCCTCGAGCCAGGACTCGGCGTGCACCACGCCGTCGCTCAGGACCACGTCGCCGGCCAGGACGAGGCTGTCGCGTATCTCCTCCGGCGTGCCGAGCTGCAGCCGGCCGGCCATCTCCAGATCCGCATCGCCCTCCACGTAGGGGGTGGCGACCGGGGCGACGGCGTCCAGCAGGGCGCGGGCGGGCATGTCGCGGGCGATGAGGGTGAAGCTGCAGAGGGCCCGTTCGCGGTGCAGGTCGCCGATGGTGGCGGCGCCGTCCAGACGGCCCCCGTCCGGACGTTCCTCTCCCAGCCGCACCGACACGTCGCGCAGCTCGGCGACCGGACCGTTCAGCTCGAGCGCGGCCGAGGCGCGCCAGGGCATGACCTGGCGGGGCGGCACGACCTCGAGATCGCGCACCTCGGCCGTGGCGCTCAGGCCGGGCGCCAGGTCGCGATAGCGGGCGGCCTGGGGCAGGGGCCAGGACAGGTCGAAATCGCCGCGGGCCGCGACCGACCCCAGCGACAGGGGGGTTTCGGCCAGCCAATCGGCCTGTTCGGGCTCGAGACCGGGCAGGACGTCGGGCAGCCCGGCGCGCAGGGTCTCGACCTCCAGGTCGGTCAGATGCCACTGGCCGCGCAGGCGATCGCCCTCGAGCGTGCGCACCACGGCGCCGGTGGCGGTGACGGAGACGCCGCTCCAGGTCAGGCGGCGCAGCTTGAGCTGCAGGGTGTCGGCCTCCGGGGGCACCTCGAGGGTGCCGATCAGGTCGAGGTCGCGATAGACCTGGGGACCCTTCTCGTGGAAGCCCTCCAGGGTCATGGCGGCGATCCCGGTGCGCAGGTCCAGGGTGGAGGCCGGCACGCCCGAGCCGGGCGCGGGTCGCCGGTCCGAGAAGGCGGTGAGCCGCTCGATCAACAGGGTCGCGTCGCCGATCCCCACACGCTGATCCCAGCCCTCCACGCGGACGCGACGCTCGCCGGCGTCGTCCGACCAGTCCAGCTCGCCGTGCTCCACCTCCAGCCCCGCCACGAAGAGCACCACCGGCGTGGGCGCGGCCCGGCCGGCCGCGGCGGACGGCATGCCGGCGCCCGTGGCCGCCGGCTCGGGCGAACGCGTCACCAGTTCGATGCGGGGCGACACCAGACGCACCTTGCCCAGTTCCACGCGCCGCTTCAGCAGGGGCCCCCAGGCCAGCGAGACCTCGAGCCGCTCGATGCGGGCGGTGTAGGAGACCAGATCCGTGGTGGCGCCGCTGCGGGCCGCCAGGGCCTCGCCGGTGCCCACGATCGCGCCGTCCTTCAGCACCAGGCGCAGGCCCGGCCAGACGTCCACCTCCGCGCCGGCGAACCCGGCGGTCCCGCCGGTGGCGACCTCGATGCGCTCGGCGATGATCGCGGCCAGGCGGTCGGCCGGCACCAGCGTGCGGACGGCGAGCAGCAGGACCAGCACGGCCCCGGCGAACCAGAGGAAGAACTTCAGCAGGCGGCGCAACGGTCTGGACATGGAATCCTCCTCAGTCTCCGGACGCCGCGGCGCGGCGCGTCGACACGATGCGGGCGCCGCCGAGCACCCGCTCCCCCTCGTACAGCACCAGGTACTGGCCGGGCGCGGCGCCCCGCGCCGGCGCGGCCAGCTCGACCTCCAGCCTCCCCCCGTCGACGGACCAGCGGGCGACCGGCACGCCGTGGTGGCGATAGCGGAGCCGGGCCGTGATCTCCGCGGCGTCGACCGGTCCGTGGTCCGCGAAACCGGGTTCGATGCGCGCGAAGCGGTCGCAGACGATCACGGTCACGTCGAGGGCCTCGCGCGGGCCGACCACCACGCGGTTGGCCGGCGCGTCCAGGGCCGTCACGTAGAGCGGTTGCGGCGCCGACACGCCGAGACCGCGACGCTGGCCCACCGTGTAGTGGATCAGGCCCCGATGCTCGCCCAGCACGCGGCCTTCGCCGTCGACGATCTCACCGGGCGCCTCTCCCCCGCGACCGGCGAAGAGGAAGCGGCGGTCGTCGTCCGGCACGAAGCAGATCTCCTGGCTGTCCGGGCGCTCCGCCGCGGCCAGGCCCAGGCTCGCCGCCGCCGCCCGGACCTGCGTCTTCGTGGACCAGCCCAGCGGGAAGAGACAGCGCCCGAGCAGGTCACGGCCCAGGCCGTGCAGGAAATAGGACTGGTCCTTCTCCACGTCGAGACCGCGCCGCAGCACGATCTCCTCGCCGTCCCGCTCCACGCGCGCGTAATGCCCCGTGGCGATGCGCTCGCAACCGAGGATCTCGGCCTGGCGCGCCAGCTCGGGGAAGCGCACGTCCGTGTTGCAGACGACGCAGGGGTTGGGCGTGCGGCCGGACAGATACGCGTCCACGAAGGGATCGATCACCGCCGACCGGAAGCCCGCCTCCACGTCGTGGACCCAGTGGCGCGCCCCGAATCGGGCCGCCAGGCGACGCGCCTCCTCGATGGCGTCCAGGGAGCAGCAGGAACGGTTGTCCTCGCCGCCGAAGGCTCCGTCGGCGGTGCAGAAGTTCTTGAGGGTGACGCAGTGGACCTCGTAGCCGAGATGATCGAGCAGCGCCAGGGCCAGGCTGCTGTCCACGCCGCCGCTGACGCCGAGCAGCACCCGCGTGCCCGGCGGCGCCGCCGCGCGGAGCTCCGGGGACACGGGCAGCGGAAACGTCATGGACTACCTCGACGGCGTGGCTCGGGTCACTTGCCCTGGACCTCGGTCCGGGTGGTGAGGGTCTCCGGGATCTCGGTCTCCATCAGGTCCTTCATGACCTGGATGTTCTCGTTGGCGCGCTCGCGGATCTCGCCGTCGTCGTACTTCGCGGCCAATTCCCATTCCACGATGGCCTCGCGGTACATCTTCGAGTCGGCGAACATGATGGCCAGGTTGAAGTGGGCCAGCGCGCTCTCGGGATTGACGTCCAGCACGGCCTGGAACTGCTCCAGGGCCGGCCGGGGCTGCCGCTTGCGGAAGAACAGGGCGCCCAGGTTGCAGCGGGCCTTCTCGTCGGCGGGCCGCAGGGCGATGGCGCGCTCGTAGATCTTGACGGCCTTCATCATGGCCTGCCGCGCCTCGGGCGTGCGGCCGTCGCAGACGTCGTCCCAGATCAGGCCGGAGTTGACCAGGGCCTCGACGAAGGTGGTGTCCAGCTCGGTGGCGTTGGTGAAGAACACCAGGGCCGAGTCGAGCAGGGCGTTGGCGGCGGTGGGGCTGCCCTCGCCGGGCGCGACCTGCTCCTGCTGGGCGCGCTGGTAGTAGATGTTGCCGAGCTCGTACCAGGCGTACTTGGCGTCGGGATCGATGGCCGCCGCGGCCTCGCGCAGGGCGGGCTCCCGCTCGGCCTCGGGCAGCTCGCGGAAGCTCGCCAGGGCGCGGTCGATCTCCGTGGGCTCCACGCCCTCCTTGCAGCCCGACAGGGGCAGGACGGCGGCCAGGAGCAGGACCGGGACGAGGAGGCCGAGGGTGGACTTGCGGATGTACGACATGGGATCACTCCTCACTGGGTATCATGCGGCCCCTGCGGGGCGGCCGGATCCGGATCTGCCGGCGTCTGGGTCTACCACCACTTCTCGAGTCCCGCCACCGACACCGTGAAGCGCCAGGTGCGGTCGCGGCCGCCGTTGGTGCCCAGCTCGCCCGTCCAGGCGTAGGACAGGGCGAGGTCCAGGTGGCCGCTGCGCTCGCGGAAGGCGAAGCCCGTGCCCGCGCTGACGCGACGCTCGATCACCTCGTCCCCCTGCACCAGATAGGGCCAGCGCTGCATGGAGAAGCCCAGTCGCAGCGGCAGGTTGTTGCGCCCGCCGCGGCGCGCGAAGGCCTCGGTCCGTTCGACCCCGACCCCCATGCGCCAGGCGTCCACCATCACGGCCGCCCAGTCGTCCCGGCCCGCGAAGGCCGTGAAGGGCTGGGCCTCGTACTCGGCGCCCACGCGCCAGCGGTCGCCCAGACGATAGGCCGCGCCCACACCCCAGGTCTCGGGGATGGACAGGACGGACTCGTCGGTCACCGAGCCCGGCAGGCCGGTCATGTCGAGCTTTCTCGCGACGTCCCAATCGTGGGCCGGCGTGTAGGTCGCGCCCACCGACAGGCGGGGCGTGGGATCGATCAGCACCGACCAGGTCGTGGACAGGCCGTCGATCTCCTCCTCCCGGGTCTCCGAGGAGGTGAGGAAGAAATTGGTGCCGTCCGACGTGGCCGGCTCGTCGAAGACCAGGGCGATGTTCTCGCGGATCACGCCGCCCACGATGTTCAACGAGGCGCCCACCGCCACCCGGTCGTGGAGTCGCCAGGACAGGCCCAGGGGCACCTCGAACTGGGTGCCCTCGCGCACGAGGGATTCGGTACCCTCGAACGCCGCGTCGGGCCCGAGGGGATCCTCCGGGTCCGGCAGCAGGAAGGTCCTCGCGCGGGCGGTCTCGTACTGGGTGCCGCGCAGCGAACGGAATCCGGCGCTGAGCACCAGGCGCCCCTGTCGGAACGGCGCCGCGGCGCGCAGGGTCGGCGTGCGCACCCGGTGGGTGGTGCGGTTGCCGTAGGCGTCCTTGCTGGACGTGCGCTCGCCGTAGCCGCTGACCACGATGGCCATGGCCTGCAGCCCGGTCAGGCCGGCGAGGTTGTGGAACGAGGGCGTGAGCGTGTCGCTCTCGGCCAGGCCCCAGCCGCCGCGCCCGTCGATCCGCGCGTCGGTCGAGCGGACGTCGGCGCCGATGTTGGTCAGCGCGAAGGGACTCTGGGCCGCGGCGGGAACAGCCGCGACGACGAGGCAGAGCAGGGCGCAGAGCGCCGTCGTGTTGCGGTGCCGGCCGCTCATCGCGCACCTCCCGAGAAGGGCGTGTAGGTGATCTCGAGGTGGGGTTTCAGCACCAGCTCGTCGGTTCCGCGCATCACGTAGCGCGAGTAGTAGAAGTCGGGCTCGTAGGCCGAGGTGGTCAGGTACCCGGAGAAGGACTCGCCCGCGGTCAGCAGGAACACCGTCTCGGGCTCGAGCACCCCGTTGACGATCCGCTGCAGGGTGGAGGTCACGTCCCAGCCGACCCAGTCGAGCTCGTTCGCCTCCATGGTCCCGTAGTCGACCGAGAACTGGCCGGTGGCCGTGGTCGCCTCGTCCTCCAGGGTCTGCAGGCTCAGGGTGTCGACGCCCGACACCAGCGAGGGCGCCACCTCGTGCAGCACCATCGACTGGAGCTGGCCGAAGGTGCGGTCGAAATCGATCGCCAGCCGCACCACCGCGCGGTTGATGAACGCGTCCTGGGGCAGCAGGGTGTTGTCGAAGGCGAAGTAGGGCGAGATGCGCAGGTGGGTCTGCAGCATGACGTCCGCCCCCAGGTCGGCCGAAGGCGTCGGACGGGCGTGAAGGGTGGAGACGTCGGCGACGGGGCCGAAGACGAAGGTCTCGTTCAGCTCGTTGAACACGACCGTCGTGTCGTCGACCACCGTGGTCAGGGTGTCGAAGGCGACCACCTTGAGCGAGATGCCCAGGGTCGAGTCCACGTTGATGAGGCTCTCGATCTCGCCGTAGGCCTGCTCGAGGATGTCGCGGGAGGCGTAGCCCACGAGGCCCGGGTGGGACTCGTCCCCCTCCCGGATGATGATGCCGTTGCTCCCGTTCTCGGCCCAGTCGATGACCGTGCCCACGTTGAGATCGATGAACGGCTCCTGGCCCGAGTCGAACTCGTCGGCCAGCAGGGCGCCGTAGGCCGGCTCGGGGCCGGGATAGAGGGAGGTGTCGAGGGGCTCGTCGAGGGCGTTGACCACGTAGTGGCGGATGTTGGTCCCCTGCTTCTCCTCTTCCTCCTCCTCCTCGTCGTCCGGCGTGTAGGCCTTGAGACGGTAGAGCGTCAACTTGGCGCTCAGGATGGTCTCGTCATCCATCTGGGTCCAGTCGGGGAAGCTGTCGGGCAGCGAGCTCAGGTCGTAGCGGACCAGGATCGAGGAGGAATCCTCCTCGTCGTGGCCGAACAGGAGGACCTCGGCCTCGTCGTAGGCCCGCTCGTCGTCCGCCAGCGCCAGGTGCCCCGCCGGCGAGAGCTCGAACATGCGGGAGGTCGTGGGATCGGACACCTCCAGGTCGCCGGGCACGCCGGTGCCGACCGGGCCGGGCGACTCGCTGGTACAGCCGGCCAGCGCCAGGGCGATCAGGAGCACGGTCGTCAGGGCGGCGTACGCGCGCCGCGCGGGAACTGTCTCAGGCATCAGGTCTCCTCGTGTCGGGTCGAATCGACGCATGTTAGGGCCCGCCGGCAGCGTCGTCAAGACGCGCCGCTGCGGCGTCGACCTGCGCGGACACGCTCACGCGGGTGAATCCGCTCTCCTTGATCATGTCCATCAGCCTCACCACGCTGCCGAAATCGGTGCGTTCGTCCGATCGCATGACGATGGCGTCGTCGCCGCCTTCGGCCAGGCGCTGGCGCAGGGCGGGCACGATCTCCGCCTCCTCCAGACGCCGGTCGTCCAGGTAGACGGCGCCGTCCTGGGTCAGGTAGATCACCGCCGGCCCCAGGGGCACCGGCTGCGCGGTGGTCGAGTGGGGCAGGTCCAGCTCGATGGCCGGCTGGGTCTTGAAGGTCGACGTGACCAGGAAGAAGATCAGCAGCAGGAACATCACGTCGATCAGCGAGGTGACGTTGATGATCAGGCGGCTGCCCCGGCGCTGAGGCGCGAACTCCATCTCAGGCCTCCCCCCCGCCGCGGCGCAGCTTGCGCTCCCGCAGGTGGTCGAGGGTCTGGGAGGCGTAGCGCTCCAGATCGAAGATGATGGCGTTCGCGCGCCCCTGCAGCCAGTGATGGGCCACCAGGGCTGGGATGCCGATGATCAGCCCCGCGGCCGTGGTCACCATGGCCTCGGAGATGCCGCTGGACAGGTGCTCCGGATCGCCGAGCCCCAGCGTCGACACCGCGGCGAAGACGCGGATCATGCCCGTGACCGTGCCCAGCAGGCCCAGCAGGGGCGCCACCGCGGCCACGATCTCCAGGATGTTCAAGTTGCGCATCAGCTTGACCGCCTCCTGGCGGCCGGTCTCCTGCAGGACGTCACGGGTGATGGACCAGTCGTCCAGCGCGTGGTCCAGGCCCGCCTTGACCACCGTGGCGAAGGGCCCGGGGTTGCGCTCGACGATGGCGTAGGCGATGTCCGAGCTGTCGCTCGCGGGCAGGGTGGCCACCGCCTCGGCGACCTCCGGCACGATGATGCGGCTCTGCCGCAGGGCGAAGAGCCGTTCCAGGAAGACGGTCAGGCCCACCAGCGAGCACAGCCCCAGCGGGATCATCATGACGTTGCCGGCGCGGATCAGCTCCCACATGTCGATTCGTTCCTTCTGCGTTGCGCACGGGGTCGGGCGGCGGATCCGCCGCGATCACCGCGCAGAGTAGATCAGCCTCACGGACAGGACAAGTTCGGGGTCGGGAAAATGGCGCGGCAGCGGCGCCAGGGGCGCGGTGGCCCGCATGGCCGCCACGCTGGCCCGGTGCAGGGACTCGTGTCCGGTCTCCTCCATGACCTCCAGCTCGCTCAGGGAGCCGTCGGGCTGGACCACCAGCTTCAGGACGGTCATGCCGTCGATCACACCCAGGTGCGTGTAGGCGTAGGGCGGTCGCCAGTTGGGCAGGAAGTCGCGCTTGAACTGCTCCAGCCAGGGCCCGAATTCCCACTCCATGGTGCTCAGGCCGAAGTCGCCGAACTGGATCAGGTTGCCGGCGTCGAGACTGACCTCGTCCTGGGCGTACTCGAAGCCGCGGTCGCCCGGCGTCCCCGCGCGCTCGTCGAGGATCGACGGGGTCGCCTGGGCCAACAGCTCGGCCAGCTCGGTCGAGACGGCCGCCTCGTCGCGGCCCTCGCCGGCGGCCGCCTCCTCCGCCTCGGCCTCCCGGGCCAGGACGGTTCCCTCCCGCAGCGGCGGATCGACGCCGTCGCGGGGTGGTTGGCCGCCCGTCTCTCCGGCCTCGCGGCCGTCGCCGCCGTCGCCGCCGTCCGGCACCGGCAGCACGGCCACGCCGCCGGGAGCGCCGCCGGTGTCGGGCGAGATGGCCACCTGGGACAGGTCGCCGGTCTGCTGTGCGCGGGGCGCCGCGTTCTCTTCGCCGCCCTCGATGCGGTCCGCGGCGCGGCTGTCGCGCAGGGCCAGGAAATCCGGATCCGAGGGCGGCTCGGGCACCTCCTGCCGTTCCGGCACCGAGGTGTAGGCCTGCGGCATCTCGAACGCGTCCGGAGGCGGCGCGTCCACCAGCACGACGCTGACCTCGGGGGCCGCATCCACCCGCTCGTCCGGATCGGGGCGACCGATCAGATCGGTATCCCAGGTCAGCCCGACCAGGAGCAGGTGCAACAACAGCGCGGCCGCGAAGGCGCGCAGGATGTAGCGGCGTTCGGACACGGTTCTCCTTGACTCGCGGGCGGGGCGTGCGGTCACTTAGACCCGAAAGGGTACACACAATGCATGATCATGTCCCGTCAGAAAACCGGGCGGAGACGGCGCGACGGGCCGGCGAGCTCGCGCGCCGCCTCGCCGACCGCCACGGCGACCGGGTGCGTCTCGACGAGCCCCTGAACCGCTGGACCACCTTCTGCATCGGCGGCCCGGCCCGGGCGCTGTGCCGCATGCATACGCCCGACGACGCCCGTCGGTTCCTGGACAACGCGCGGGAGGCGGAGATTCCTGCGGTGGTGCTCGGCGGCGGCAGCAACGTCCTGGCCGACGACGACGGCTTCGCGGGCCTCGTCCTGCAGCAGGCCATGAGCGAAGTGGAGGTGCGCGGCGACGCGGTGACGGTCGGCGCTGGGCTGGACTTCGACGCCCTGGTGGAGGCCAGCCTGAAGGCCGGCCTGCCGGGGCTGGAGTTCGCTTCGGGGATCCCCGGCAGCGTGGGCGGGGCGCTGGTGGGCAACGCGGGCTGCTACGGGCACGAGATCGGCGAGTTCCTGGCCGAGGCCTTGGTCCTGCGCGCCGACGGCACGCTCGAGACCGTCGGGCCCGAGGCCTTCGGTTTCGCCTACCGGCACACCGTCTTCAAGAGCCGCGACGACCTGCTGCTGTCGGCGGTCTTCCGTCTCGGGCGGGGCGACGCCGCAGCGGCGGGCGAAACCCGTGCGGAGATCCTCGCCGACCGGCGGCGGAAGCACCCCGTGGACCTGCCCTGCGCCGGCAGCTGGTTCAAG
>CAZSNA010000109.1:0-9623 GCA_964607825.1 uncultured Fibrobacteraceae bacterium
CGACGCGCGTCGGGGCCCCTTCATCGTCCGTGCGATCGTCTCGCCGCGGTTCAACCCACCGTGTAGCCCTCCGCCGCGATCACCGCCTCGGCGATCTCGCCGTGCAGCGCCGAGCGCGACACCGGGTCGTGCTTGGCCAGCCGCCGCAGGCCGGCCATCACCGCGCGCAGCTCGTCGCCGGCCAGGGTGTCGGCCAGGATGTTGCGGCCCCAGGTGCCGCAGCGCTCCACGGCGTCGTGCACGTAGAGCGTGACCATCTTGGCCATCAGGGCGGCGGCGTCCTCGCCGACGGCCGCGGCGCGCTTCATGGTGCGCAGCAGGCCGCTCTCGCAGGCGTAGGCCTCCATGAGGATGTCGGCCACGTCCGACAGGATCTCCTGCTGGTTCTTCATGCCCTCGCCGTGCTTCTGCGCGGCCAGGCCCAGGGTCGCCAGGGCGATCTTCTTGAGGTTGGCCACGATCTTGGCCTCGTCCTCGAGGAAGCCGGGTTCGCCCAGCTCGCCGAAGGACGGGATGCCCGTCAGCTCGTCGGCCACCGCCTTGGCCGCCGGCAGCAGCGCCAGCTCGCCCTTGAGCGCCTTGCGCATCAGCATGCCGGGGATGATCATGCGGTTGATCTCGTTGGTCCCCTCGAAGATGCGGTTGATGCGCTCGTCGCGATAGTAGCGCTCCAGCGGATACTCGCTGCAGTAGCCGTAACCGCCCAGCATCTGCACGCCCTCCTCGGCGGCCAGGGCCATGCTCTCGGTCGCGAAGACCTTGATCATGGAGCACTCGATGCTGAACTCCTCCACCTTGAGGATCGACTGCAGGTCGTAGTCGTCGGCGCCCTTGTCCAGGGTGCCGATGGCCTCGTCGAGCAGCCCGGCGGTGCGGTAGACCATGGACTCGGACACGAAGGTCCGCGCGGCCACGTCCGCGATCTTGCGGCGGATCAGGCCGAAGGCGTTCAGGGGCAGCTTGAACTGGTGCCGCTCCGAGGTGTATGGCACCGCGTCGGCCAGGGCCGCCTTGCAGCCGCCCACCGAGCTCGCGCCCAGCTTGAAGCGCCCCACGTTCAGGATGTTGAAGGCGATCACGTGGCCGCGGCCGATCTCGCCGAGCACGTTCTCCACGGGCACGGGGCAGTCCTCCAGGATCACCTGGCAGGTGCTGCTGCCCTTGATGCCCATCTTCTTCTCCTCGGGGCCGATGGTCACGCCGCCGGCGTCCTTCTCCACGATGAAGCAGGTGAACTGCTCGCCGTCCACCTTGGCGAACACGATGAACATGTCCGCGTAGCCCGCGTTGGTGATGTACTGCTTGGTGCCGTTGAGGACGTAGTGGGTGCCCTCGTCGTTGAGCAC
Organism: uncultured Fibrobacteraceae bacterium; assembly: GCA_964607825.1. Taxonomy (GTDB): domain Bacteria; phylum Krumholzibacteriota; class Krumholzibacteriia; order LZORAL124-64-63; family LZORAL124-64-63; genus JAHIYU01. The sequence goes on from CAZSNA010000109.1 coordinate 1,347, forward strand.
GGCGGTAGTCGCGGCGGCCAGGGCGTCGCTGCCGCTGCCGGGCTCGGTCAGGGCGTAGGCCGTGAGCAGCTCGCCGGTGGCCAGACGGCCGAGGTACTTCTCCTTCTGCTCCGGCGTGCCGAAGTAGACGATGGGCAGGGTGCCGATGCCCGACTGGGCCCCGTGGGTCACCGCGAAGCTGCCCGCCCGCGCCATGACCTCGCTGACGACCATGATGGTGGCCTTGTTCGCCCCCATGCCGCCGAAGCGTTCGGGGACGTCGACCATCAGCAGGCCCATCTCGCCGGCCTCCTTCAGGAGCGGCTCGCCGAGCTCGGCCTTGCCCTCGTACTCCAGTTCCTCGCGGCGCGGTTCGATCTTCTGCTCCACGAAGTCGCCGGCCGCCTGGGCGATCATGCGCTGGTTCTCGTCGAAGTCCTCCGGGGTGAAGATCTCCGCCGGGTCGGTGTCGCCCAGCAGGAACTCGCCGCCGGTCGGATAGGTGCGCTCTTCGCTCATCTCAGATCCTCTCGAAGATCCCCGCGGCCCCCATGCCCGTGCCGATGCACATGGTGACCAGGGCGTACTTGCCGCTGCGACGCTTCAGTTCGTGCAGCGCGGTGGCGGCCAGCTTGGCGCCGGTGCAGCCCAGGGGGTGTCCCAGGGCGATGGCGCCGCCGTTGGCGTTGATGCGGTCGTCGTCGGGCGCGAGGTCCAGCCGCTTGAGCACGCTCAGGCTCTGGGCGGCGAAGGCCTCGTTCAGCTCGATGACGTCCATGTCGTCGAGTTTCAGGCCGGTCTGCGCCATGACCTTGGGCACGGCCGCGACCGGTCCGATACCCATGATCTCGGGCTCCACGCCGGCTACCGCGTAGCCGACCCAGCGGGCCAGCGGCTCCAGGCCGATCTCGGCGCAGAGCTCGGGGGTGGTCAGCAGCAGGGCGGCGCCGCCGTCGCTCATCTGGCTGGCGTTGCCGGCGGTGACGGTGCCCCCGACCTTGAAGGCCGGACGCAGCTTGGCCAGGCCCTCGACGCTGGTGTCGGCGCGGGGGCCCTCGTCGGTGTCCACGACCAGGTCGACCACCTCGGGCTTGCCGTTCGGGCCCGGCTTGGACAGCTGCGTCGCGACAGGGACGATCTCGTCGACGAAGTTGCCCGCCTCGATGGCGGCCAGGGCCTTGCGGTGGCTGTGGTAGGCGAACTCGTCCTGCATCTCGCGCGTGAGCTCGTCTTCCACCGCCAGCCGCTCCGCCGTCAGCCCCATGCCCAGGTAGGTGCCGGGGTCGGCCGCCACCAGCTCCGGGTTGGGCAGGTAGCGCTGACCGCCCATGGGAATCATGGTCATCGACTCGACGCCGCCGGCGATGACGGCGTCCTCCTGGCCCGCCATGATCTTCAGGGCGCCCAGGTTGACGGTCTCCAGGCCGGAGCTGCAGAAGCGGTTGACGGTCATGCCGGGCACCTCGTCGGGCAACCCGGCCATCAGGGCGATGTTGCGGCCCACGTTCATGCCCTGCTCGCCCTCGGGCATGGCGCAGCCCATGATCACGTCGCCGACGCGCAGGGGGTCCAGGCCCGGGGCCCGTTCCATGATTCCGCGCACGGCGGCGGCGCCCAGGGTGTCGGGGCGGGTCTGCGCGAAGGATCCGCGCTTCGCCTTGCCGACGGGTGTGCGGAGAGCCAGGGCTATCACGACGTCTCTCATGTCCGTTCCCTCCTAGTTCCGCAGGGGCTTGCCGGTCTTCAGGAGGCTCTCCATGCGCTGGAGCGTCTTGCGCTCGCCGCAGAGCTTCAGGAAGTACTCGCGTTCCAGATCCAGCATGTGCCGGTGGGAGATCGTGGTCGGCCCGGGCACGTCGCCTCCGGAGAGGATGCGCGCCAGGTAGCCGCCGATCTTGTGGTCGTGTTCGCTGATGTAGCCGGCCTCTTCCATGTTGAACAGCACCGACTCGCAGAGGGCCACGCCGTTGCGGCCCATCACCGGGATCGCCGGTTCGGGCACCGGCGGCGTGTAGCCGTGTTCGGCCAGGGCCAGGGCCAGGGCCTTGGCGTCGGCCACCTGCAGGTCGCGGTTCATGCTCCAGGAGTCGGCCGGACGCAGGAAGCCGAGCCGGCGCCCCTCGGCGGCGCTGGTGGCCACCTTGGCCATGCCGATCGTCTCGAAGCTCGCCTTCAGCGCGGGGTAGAGGTCGGCCGGATCGGGCAGCAGGGCCGCGTGGCGCTGGTAGAGGCGGACGCAGCCGCCGCCCCCGGGCACCAGGCCCGCGCCGAACTCCACCAGGCCGATGTAGGTCTCGGCGTTGGCGCGCACGGCGTCGGCGCCCATGGTCATCTCGCAGCCGCCGCCCAGGGTCAGGCCGTGGGGCGCGGCGACCACCGGCACGCGGCAGAACTCCAGCCGGTCGATCATGCCCTGGAAGGCCCGGACGATCAGGTCGATGTCCTCCCAGTTGCCCTCGACCGCCTCCATCATCAGCAGCATGAGGTTGGCGCCGGCGGAGAAGTGCTCGCCCTGGTTGGCGATCACCAGCGCGCGGCCGTTGCGCTCGACCTCGTCGCAGGCGGTCATGGCCATCTGGATGTGGTCCTGGCCCAGGGCGTTCAGCTTGGAGTGGAACTCCAGGCAGAACACGCCGTCGCCCAGGTCCAGCAGCGAGGCGCCGGGGTTGGCGCGGATCTCGCCGCCCGACGCGCGGAGGATCTCGAAGTCCACCGCCCGCGGGTTGACGGGCACCGGCGCGAAGGCCCCCGGTTCGGCGGTGGGCGCCTCCAGGACGCCGTCGGTCGTGCGGTAGATCGACTCGGCGCCGGCGTCGTAGAGGGCGTCGATCCACGCGGGCAGGGGATGTCCGTCCTCGCGCAGCCGTTCGGTGGTCTTGCGGAAGCCGAGCACGTCCCAGGTCTCGAAGGGGCCCAGCTCCCAGTTGAAGCCCCAGCGCACGGCGCGGTCGACGGCCGAGGCCTCGTCGCAGATCTCCGCGAGGCGCATGGCGCTGTAGCTCAGCGAGGGCGCCAGCATTCGCCAGATGGCCTCGCTGCCGCGGCCCTTGCCGAAGACCAGGAAGCGCAGGCGCTCGGCCAGGTCGTCCATGTTCTTGCCCTGCTCGATCTCCGGGAACTTGGCCTTCCTCTTCTCGCGGAACTCGAAGGTCTCCAGGTCGAGGGTCAGCACCTGCTTCTCGGGCTTCTTGACCATGCGGTAGAAGCCGCCGCCGCTCTTGCGGCCCAGCAGGCCCTTCTCGACCATGGTGCGCAGGAAGGCGGGGGGCTCGAAGACGTCGCGGGCCTCGTCGTCGGTGACGGCCTCGCGGACGTTGTCGGCCACGTGCAGGAAGGTGTCCAGGCCCACCAGGTCGGCGAGCTTGTAGGTGGCGGTCTTGGGCCGGCCCATCGCCGGGCCGGTCAGGGCGTCCACCTCCTCGATGGTCAGGCCCATCTCGTCCATCACCCGCATGGTGACCATCATGGCGTGCACGCCCACGCGGTTGGCGATGAAGTTGGGGGTGTCCTTGGCCAGGACGATGCCCTTGCCCAGCCGCACCTCGGAGAACTCGGCCACCGCGTCCATCACCTCGGGGGCGGTGTCGGCGGTGGGGATCAGCTCCAGCAGCTTCATGTAGCGGGGCGGATTGAAGAAGTGGGTGCCCAGGAAGCGGGGTCGCAGCTCCTCGGGCAGCTCGGCGCTCATGGCGGCCAGGGACAGACCGGAGGTGTTGCTGCTGAGCCAGGCCTCGGGGCCCACGTGGGGCGCGGCGGCGGCCAGGACCGTCTTCTTGATGGCCAGGTCCTCCTTGACCACCTCGATGATCCAGTCGGCCTCGGCGATGCGCGGCAGATCGTCTTCGAAGTTGCCGGTCTCGATCAGGGCCATGTTGTCCGCTAGGAACAGGGGGGAGGGCTTGGCCTTGAGCATGGCCTTGACCGCGCCGTCGACGATGGCGTTGCGGGCGGCCCGGCCCGCCTCGGCGGGGTTCTCCAGGTCGGGCGGTACGATGTCCAGCACCAGCGAGGGCACGCCGGCGTTAGCGAAATGGGCCGCGATGGCGCTGCCCATCACGCCGGAGCCCAGCACCGCCACCTTGTTGACGAACTGCTTCATGACCACTCCTCGGTAGAGCGAGAATTATGAACGGTCATTCATTATCTTAGCCGCACTCGAAAAACATGTCAACGGACCTCGCTGGGGCCGTCGGCGAATTTCACTGGCATATCGCGTGCCCAAACCCATATAATCGCAAGGAAGTCGTCATCCAGTATCAAATGACGCAGGACTGAACAATAGTTCAACGAGGTGGACCTTGTCGGCCCGACGTGACAACGGAAAGCACGCCCAGATCCTCGACGCCGCCATCGTCGAGATCGCGCAGAACGGATATCATCGGACCACGGTGGCCAGGATCGCCCGCCGCGCCGGCGTGGCCGACGGCACCATCTACCTCTATTTCAAGGGCAAGGAAGACGTGCTGGTGGCCGTCTTCGACCGCGCCATGGACCGCTTCATCAGCCAGGGGATCCTGGAGCTGGGGCAGGGCGACGACGCGGTCACGCGCCTGCGCGACATCGTCCGTCTGCACCTGGAACAGGTGGGCGAGGACCACGATCTCGCCGTGATCCTCCAGGTGGAGCTGCGTCACAGCCTCCACTTCCTCGACATCTTCAGCCGCACGCGCCTGCGCGACTACCTCGAGATCATCACGGGGGTGGTGGTGCAGGGGCAGAACGGGGGCGTCTTCCGGCAGGACCTCGATCCGCAGCTGACGGCGCGCATGATCTTCGGCGTGCTGGACCAGATGGCCACCGACTGGGTCCTGAGCCAGAAGAACGTCCGCCTCGCCGGACGGTCCGACGAGGCGGCGGATTTCGTGATCAACGCGATCCGGGCGGGCTGAACGCTCAGCGGTAGATGGCCTTGATCCCTCCCCAGGTGTCCGCTTCGCCGGACACGACCAGCGGGGCTCCCATGTAGTCCAGATCCTCCTGGCACCACGACACGTCCGAGGTGCGGGTGCAGAGGTGGGTGTAGTAGTCGGCCCAGCCGTCGGTGTCGAAGGCGTAGACCAGCCAGGTGATGCCGGGGACGAACGACACGCCGCACATGGCCTCGTCGAAATCCGTCGCGATCACCACCGTCGCGCCGAAATCGCCCTTCCAGTAGGCGTGGACGGTCATGAACACGTACTTGATGTAGCCGTCGATCACGATGTCGTCCACGTGGCCGGTGAAGACGGCGTCGGCGTCGGCATATTGCTCGGCCGGGGTCGGGAAGATCATGCAGGAGCAGGCCGAGGCGGCGGTGGCGGTCAGGCAGAGGATCGCGGCAACGAGCACTGATGTGCGGATCATGGCGGCCTCCTTCGGATAGCCTCGATTCATCATGTGTCCGGTCATTCTAGCACGGACCCGGCGTACCGGGCAACGGACCCGCGTAACGCCCGCGTAACGCCCGTCCGGCACCTTCATGGCGCGACGTCACACGACCCCGATCCGGGAGGTCCGCCATGAGACGCCTGTTGTCGCTTTTATTCGTTCTCGGCTGCTGCACCGTGCTCTCCGTCCTCGTCCTGAGCGGCTGTGGTGGCGACGATCCCGTCGCGCCCGAACCCGAGCCCGAACCCGAGCCGCGGCCCGTCGTGGAGATCGACGGCGCCCTCGATCTGCCCGAGGGCTGGACTGGCGATCCCGCCGAGCTGCGCGTGGTCGACGTCCTCCAGGAGACGGGCTGCGACGCCGCGGGCGCCTTCACGCTGAAGGCCCATGAAGATCTCACGCAGCTCGCCCTGGCCCTGGGTCCCGACGACGGTCTGGTGCTGCTGGGCTGGTTCGATGCCGGGAACACGGTGCTTTCGACCCGCTCCACGGCCGAAGTGCTGGCCTGGATGGGGGTGGGGGCCTGGATGTACGAGGGCGATGCCCAGGCGCACATCCGCGACGTGCTGTCCGCGCCCGAACTCGAGCTCGGCGATCTGGAGGCGGCCTGGGCGGCCATGCTGGCCGACGCGCCGGGCGGGCTCGTCGTCGAGCACCAGGGACTGCAGGACGCGCTGGAGGCGCTCGTGAGCGGCCTGCTGGCCGAAACCGGGAAGGGCGTGGTCATCGAGCCGGGCGCCCAACAGAGCGGGATCGACGTGCTGAACCAGGGCGGCATCAACCACGTCTCCCTGCAGAACGTCTACCGGCGCCGGGTGGCCGGCTTCCTCTGGCGCCTGGGCTATCGGGACACCAACGACCTGGACACGATGTTCGAGGAACCGGAGCTGGTCGAACAGTTCGAGATCCCGCCGGTCTCGGCCTTCTCGGGCGTGCTGGGCTCGATCGTCGACATCTTCACGGGCGCGGTGAACTACGAACCCGTCCAGACCGATCCCATCCGCCTCGACTGGCGCGACGACGCCAAGCGGGACTACTACCGCTTCAACGCCCTGGGCCTGGGCCAGCCGGACGAATATCCCCCCGACTTCTTCACGACCGACGAGATCGCCCAGGGCATCTGGGTCGGCATGAAGAACATCGTGCTGGACTTCTTCCTGCCCCTGTTCTTCAACGTCGCCGGCGCCGTCGGCACCGCGGTGGACGAGATCTACGACGAGGGCGACCTCAACGACCTGAACGACTTCATCTCCTTCGCGTCCACCACGGTGCCCGACCTCTACACCAACGTCCGGGACGGCCACTTCTGGCCCGCCCTGCATTCGGTCTGGGACGCCGCCCTGACCAACGGCATCTTCCAGGAGCGGCTGCGGGACCTGATCGCCGGCGGCCTGGTCCGCGGCGGCTTCTCGGCGGACGAGGCCTCGGCGATCATGGACGGCGTCGACCGCGCCTTCTTCTGCATCGGCATCGTCGACCTCATCGGCGGCTTCATGGACAACGGCATCGTCGCCACGCACTTCGCCCTGTCCAGGGTCGCCGAGACCTGGGACTTCACCGTCACCACGCCGGTGGTGCACATCGAGCCGCGCGAGGACGAGATGATGACCTACGGCACCAGGACGCTGACGTTGGTCATCGACGACGACACGGGCGGCTATCCCGAGGGCTGGGCCTACGCCTACCGCTGGCGCTGCGACGGCGCCCACGGCACCCTGGTCAATCCCGTCCAGCCGGAGGACACCAGCAACGACTTCCTGACCAGCAGCGACTGGGTCTACTACATCGCCGACAACGGCACCGAGGGCGACGAGACGGTGACCTGCGAGCTGCACGTGACCCTCCAGGCCGAGCAGACCTACATCCGCGACGCGACCTGCGAACTGGAGGTGATCAAGCAGAGCATCACGATCGCGGATACGCTGAAGACCTGTCCGGGCGGCCAGATGGAGATCGTGGCTGGCCTCCACCCGCCCTACGAGGGTGACGGCGTTCTCCACTGGCGCTGGGACGGCTCGGCCAGCAACGGCGGCCTGCGCGACCTCTACCACCACCACTATACGAGCTGGGTCAGCACCGACCCGATCGCCGTCTACCAGGCGCCCTGGGAGGGCGGCGACGACCGGGTGACCTGCATCGCCGAAGTCCACATGCCCGACGAGACCGTCGTGGGCCTCGACACGCTGGACATCTTCATCGAGGACATCGGCGAGTTCGAGCCCTTCCCGGCCGAGCACTTCTGCTACACGACCTGGACCGACGACGGGAACGGCGGCTGCACCGAGGGCTTCCGTATCGCGATCCGCTTCGAGGAGATCCCGGGTGTCTTGCGCTACCGCATCACGGGCTGGGGCTTCAACGATCCGCTGTACTACGGGGATTCCTACGACCTGACCATCCGGGCGCGTTACCTGGAGCACATGGACGGGTACGCCATCATCGGCCTGACCAGCGGCAGCTCTTGGGTCGACTGCAACGAGCCGTCGGGTCCGGAGGAACTCTGCGAGTGGATGTGGCGCTTCGAGGGGGCGCAGTGGGAGGTGTCGCCCGTCTGTCCGTAGCTAGCCGGCGGGGCGCGGGTCCTTGAGCCCGTGCCCCGTCACCAGCACCGCGATCAGGCCGTCGGCCGCCACGAGGCCCGATTCGCGGGCCGCGATCAATCCGGCGAGTCCCGTGGCGCCGGACGGTTCGGCCCAGACGCCCGCGAACTCCGCCAGCATCCGGATCGACCCGAGTATCGCCGCATCCGGCACCGCCAGGAACCCGCCCCCGGTCGCCGCCACCCGCGTCCACGCCTTCAGCCGGTTCCGCGGCACGCCCACGCCGATGGAATCGGCCAGCGTCTCCGGCACGACGGGCTCGATCGCCGCGTTGGCCTCGGCCGCCGCCATCCCGGCCGCCCGCTCGCCGGCCGCGGCCCAGGCCCGCGCC
>CAZSNA010000110.1:0-9534 GCA_964607825.1 uncultured Fibrobacteraceae bacterium
CCCACATATTCCGGGGAATCAGCAGCATGTTGACAGATTGGGTGCGATTATGGGATACTCCCGCTCGGAGGGTTGACATACGTTGAATCGCATCGAGTTCGGAATGGCCAGACGACATAAGGCCATAATGTACAACAAGTTGATAGGGTAACCGGCCTCCGGCTGCCTCCGTGTATCGTCGGATGCCGACACAAAGCGCAATAGACCGGATCCATGTCTCCCCTAGACGGCCGAAGGGAAATCTCGCCATCCCCGAGGCCGGGCCACTGTGCATCTCTGGATCGGTCATTGCACTACGGGGCGAAAGGCGCCCCGGATATGGGCGAGAACTGTTCCTCCCAACGTAGGATGTCGGTGATGTTGAAGAAGTTGGTTTTTTTCTGGTTGTTGCTATTTCTTGTGGCCGCGCCTGCAGGCCCCTCTTGGGCCATTGGGCGAGACGTTCACGAGGACGAGGGGGGGCACTCTGGTGAAGGGGATCCAGATGGGGGGGACACATCTCCTGTAAAAGATGGCATCGTTGAGATGTTACCATTACTCCAGGGCCTAGATCAGAATGCAGCCCATCGGCATATCTCTCCTTCTTATCCCATCTCGCGATACGGCGTTTCGTTCATATGGGTCAGTGAAGTTGTAACACCCCTTATAGATATGAGTTTAATTCTGCGGGAAAAGGTTAATCGATGAATGACCTACTGAAGAGCATTAATATACCTAGCGCACGTCGCTTGTTGAATAACGATGAGTTCATAGAGGCTGGTAAAGAACTGTCGTGCGTTCAGGCTGTTCTTCATGACCGACAGATCAGTCAAAATGCTGATATAGAGGAAGCCCTCTCACTGTACCTGGAGCTTTTGTTTCGTACGAGTTGTTATACGAAGTTATCTGAAGTAGTTGAACAGTGCATGAATGATCCGCGGTGGTTTAAGATAACACGTGTTCATATATATCATGCCTGGATGCTGTACCATAGGAGCTTGTATGAAGAATCTCGAAGTAAGGCCAAGGCCCTCGTCTCCGACCGCATCTGTACTTCTTTATTTGATATAGCAGAGTGCTTGCGTATATCAGGGATGTCATCACGGCGCCTGGGGCAGAAATCTTTTTCACTTAGTGACCTGCGAGATTCAGTTGCGCTATTTCGGGCGGAGAAGTTTCTTAGTGGCCAGGTAGCTTCTTTAATATCGCTAGGAGTTGCAGGTGTTGCGTTCTCTGAATATCATACGGCGAGAAAAGCATATAACGATGCTCTCCAGCTTACAGGAGCAAGGCGCCACAGGCTTCGAAGGGGAGAGGTGCTTCATAACTTATCAATCTTAGAATATAAAGAAGGAGACGTAGTCAGATCTCTGGCACATATTGCTGAAGCCAGTGAGATTTATCGTGAATACGGCCAGAAGCTGTCCCACTTGCGCTCCTTAGTACAACGGTCTCGGGTATTATTGGCCCGAGAGAGGTATAAAGATGCAACAAGTATTGTCCTTAGTGCACTTGCGATATCTCAGGAGCTAGGATTCCACCGCGAAGAGTCCCTCTCTCTAGAAACCCTAGGCGACATCTCCGCCGCCCAACAGAAAAACGACACCGCCCAACGCTACTACGAACGCGCCAAAGCCATCGGCGAATCCATCGCACCCGAAGGCGACCTCGTTGCCGAATGCATGCGCCGCCTGGCTTCCCTCCGACTCCTGCGAGGCGAGGCCTTCGAATCCGTCCCCTTGCTGAAGGAAGCCATCTCCTTCGCCAAGAAGTGCGGCGAACGCTTCGAGATCGGCATCGCCTATCGCCACCTGTCCCAGGCCTACCGCCAGCTGGAGCAGCACCAACAGGCCGTCGGCGCCGCGCGCGATTCCGTCGAGGTCTTCACCTCCATGGGTGCTCGTCTGGAGCTCGCACACTCCAGGCTCGAAGCTGCTCGCGCCTGCCGCGACTGGTATCACGTGCTCTCGGGTAGCCTCGTCGTGGGCGCCTGCGTCGAGAACCCGAATCCCTACACCCACCTCGAGACGGCCTGGAGTCATGCCATCGAGGCCTTCCACGCCTATGGCGATCTGGATCGTCCCGAGGATCAGGCGGCCTGCGAGAAGCTCATGGACGAGCTGCACACGGAAGGGCGTCCGATCTGGCTGCGCGGCAAGCGCATGCCGGCCGACGGCGAGATGAAGATCAACAACAAACCCTTCATAGCCACCTCCCCCGCCATGAAGCAACTCATCGCCCTGGTCGACGTCTCCGCGAGCACCACCGAGCCCGTCCTGGTCACCGGCGAGACCGGCACCGGCAAGGAACTCATCGCGCGTCTCATCCACGAGAAGTCCGACCGATCCAAGAAGCCCTTCGTCCCCGTGAACTGCGCCGCCATCCCCGAGACCCTCTTCGAGCGCGAGTTCTTCGGCCACGCGCGCGGCGCGTTCACCGGCGCGGACGACTCACGGCCGGGACTCTGCGAGGCGGCCGACGGCGGCACCATGTTCCTCGACGAGATCGGCGACATGCCAGCCTACCTGCAGGTGAAGCTGCTGCGGATGCTGCAGGAGGGCACTTTCCATCGCCTGGGCGATCCTTCGGAACGACAGGCCGACCTGCGCATCATCGCGGCGACCAACGCGCCGCTGCCCGAGCTGATCGCCGCCGGCACCTTCCGCCAGGATCTATATTACCGGCTGCAAACCCTAGAGATGTTACTGCCCCCGCTCCGAGAGCGCCCGGAGGATCTCGACCCGCTGATCCGTCTGTTCATCAGCAAGATCCTCGACGAGGAGGCCGACCCCCGCGACCTCTTCGACCGCGACGTTATCAAGGTCCTGGAGAACTACCCCTGGCCAGGTAACGTCCGCGAGCTCGAGGCCATGACCCGCCGCCTAGCCCTGCTCGCTCGCCACTCCGGCCGCGCCACCCTCGATATGCTCCCTGGGGACATGCGCAAGTGGCACAACCTCAAGCCTTCCACCGCCGGCTCCCTCCATCTCGGCACCTACGTCGAGAAGGTCGAACGCGAACGCATCAGCCAGGCCCTCTTGATCAAGAACGGCAACCGAAGCGAAGCCGCCCGAGCCCTCGGCATCTCCCGCAATCAGCTCTACCGCAAGATGGAGAAGTTCGGGATCCGCATGCCCGTCTGACCCAGCTTTGGTAGATCGTGTGAGAGGGGCAATTTGTGGGCTTTTTCATCCTCCAAGCCCAGGGCGGATATTGGTTTGAGCTCACTGCCTTGATCAATACATCTTGGACCACATGGGCGAGTTCAAGTACTCTATCAGTTGGGGCGGTTGCTCAAGTAAGGAGGCCAATATGAATCTCATTTGTTGTGCTTTGATTGCTATCTGTAGTGTCATTTACCTTGTTGAGGGTGTGCCTATTGGCGACACTTTCACTGTGGGTATTCCAGACGGTTCGGTCCAGATGATGGGAGATCCGGGGGGAGGCGATACAACACCAGGAGAGGGAGACCCAAGCGGAGGAGATACTTCACCTGATGGTGATCCTGGCGGCGGAGACACCTAATAGCACGAGATCACTCGACGACCCACCTCACTCCACTCTAAACCCGTGATCTGATTCTTGACCGCCCCTGGATCACCGGAGCCTCCCATTCTCTTGAGGGAGGCATATTAGAACGAAGCGTAGAGGTGGATCCCATTACCAGGATAGCCCGGTGTATTATCGTGGGCTGACATCTGCCTCTCTACCCTAGGTTGGCGGCATTTACTGTCCCGCAGCTCGACAGATACATGCTCAAAATGCACGGCAGCCTTGCCGAGAGAGCGTGATGGATGATGGAGAAGTTCGGGATCCGCATGCCCGTCTGACCCTGCCCCACGATACCGCAAGAACACACCACCACGTGGTGGTGCGATTATGATGTATAGGGCACTGAGCAGATAAAGGGTTACCCGACCGCGGGAGATCCGTTAGAATGATATCCCCACGTTTGTCGAATCTCATGTGCAGCCGGTCAACGGTCCCTTACGGAGGTCGCCATGTCCGCGTCCGCTTGCGTTCGCATCCTGTCGGTTCTGCTGGTCGTGTCCTTTTCGGTGACGGGGTTCGCCGCGACGGTGCCGCTTCGTGAGGGCGGGACCGACGCCGCGCCCGACTGGACCGTCCTCTCGAGCACGGACGACGCGTTGCGCCTCCGCTTCACGCTGCCGGCCTTGAACGCCCACGACCTGACCCTCGACGGCGAGACCTGGCGAGTGCTGTCCATCGACGGCGGCGTGATCCACGGCGAGGACGGCGCGCCCGGCCTGCCCTCGATCGGCCGCCTGGTCGCGGTGCCCGAGGGCGCGACCGTGAGCGCGCGCGTGATCGGCCACGAGACCACGACGCTCGAAGACCTCCGACTGCTGCCCAACCAGCCAGCCGAGGCCGAGGCCTTCGCGATCGATCGCGGCGCTTACGCCGAGCCGGGCTACCGCACGCTGGCGCTCGCAGACCCGGCCACCCCGCTCATCGAGCTCGGCGCCCCCCAGCACATCGCCGGCGGCACCATGGTCGCCCTCTCCGTGGCGCCCGTCGCCTACGACCCCGTCGCCCGCCGCGCGACCGTCGCGCACACCATCGACATCGAACTCACCTTCACCGGCGGCACCGCCTCCGCGGCCCCCATCGCCCCCTGGCTCGCCAACGCCGTCACCACCTCCGGCCCCCGCCCCGTCCCCGAGCCCCCCGCCCTCGGCAGCTGGGCCTGCGTCCTCCGCGGCGAGCCCGAGATCCTCGAGCAGATCGAGCCCCTCCTTGAGTGGCGCCGGCGCCAGGGCTATCACGTGGCGGTCATCGACGTGAACGAGGTGGGCAATGCGGTGCCGACGATCCTCCCCGCGCTGCGCAACGTCTACAACGACCCCGACCTGCCGCCCCTGGAGTTTGTCCTCATGGTCGGCGACGTGGACGGCCAGTGGGGCGTGGCCACCGGGCAGGAGACCATGACCACCTACGCCGGCACCGGCGATCATCCGCTGGCGAACATGTCGGGCGGCGAGATCGCCGAGTGCCACATCGGACGGCTCTCGTTCCGGAGCCCGGAGCAGCTCGGCGTGATCGTCGACAAGATCCTCGGCTACGAGCTCTCGCCGCCCATGGACGACACCTCCTGGTACCGGCGCGCCGGGCTGGCGGGCGATCCCTACGACTCCGGCATCACCACGGTCTACGTGAACCAGTGGCTCAAGAACGAGCTGCTGCACAGCGGCTGGGCCGAGGTCGACACCCTCTTCACCGGCGACTTCGTCGGCGGCATGATGGGCATGATCAACAGCGGCATCAACGTCTTCGGCTATCGCGGCTACTACGGGCTGAGCGGGCTGTCGCAGAGCTACATCAACTACCTGAGCAACGGCGGGCGGCTGCCGGTGGCGCTCATGCCCACCTGCGACACGGGCACGCTCACCTTCGAGACCTGCCACTCCGAGGCCTTCCAGCGGGCGCCCAACGGTGGCGCCATCGCGGCGGTGGGCACCTCGACCACGGGCACCCACACCCGCTACAACAACAGCTACTACCAGGGCTTCTGGGACGGACTGATCAACGGCGACGACCACCGCGTGGGCGTGGCCCACTCCATCGGCAAGCTGGAGCTGCACACCAACTACGACGCCTCGGAGCCGGACGTCGCGCGGATCTGGTCCATCTGGAACTCGCTGCTGGCCGACCCGGCCACCGACATCTGGACGGGCGTGCCGCAGGCCATCGAGGTGGTCCACGACGAGAGCCTGCCCGCGGGCGCCACCGTGGTGCCGGTGTTCGTGCGGCGCGCGGGGGGCGTGCCCGCGCAGGGCGTGACCGTCTGCGCGTATCGCGAGGGCGAGGTGCAGGTGAGCGCGGCCACCGACGAGCGCGGACGCGTGGAGCTGAGGGTGCCGCCGCTGACCGACGGGCGCCTGCTGATCACCGCCAGCGGACACAACCGGCTGCCGTATCGCGGCGACCTGATCGTGGGCGCGGGCAAGGTGCACTGCGCCCTGGCCGGCGCGGAGGTCGGAGACGACGGGGTGGCCTCGGCCGCCGAGACGGTGGAGCTGACGATCACCGCGCTCAACGACGGCGCCTTCGAGCTGGACGACGTGACCGCCGAGCTGATCGCCCTCGAGGGCCCCGCGACCGTGGTCGACGCCGATCTGGCCTTCGGCGGCCTCGCGGTCGACGCACAGGGCCAGGACATTGCGACCATCTCCGTCGATCCCGACGCCCGCGACGGCCGGACCGTCCGCGTGGACCTGGTGTTCCGCAGCGGCGCGCGCGAATGGCCGGCCGCCTTCGAGTTTGCGGTGTCGGCGCCGGCCTTCGTGCCCGGGTTCGAGAGCTGGACCGGCGGCGGCTTCGTCATCGACCCCGGCGAGTCCGGCGATCTGGCCCTGAACCTGGAGAACGTGGGCTCCGGCGGGGCGACCGGCGTGACCGTGGCCGTGACGTCGCTCTGCCCGTGGCTGACCATCGATCCGGGGCCGGGCGACTTCGGCGACCTGCCGCCCGGCGCGACCGGCGACAACGCGGCGACCCCATACCCCGTCGACTGCAGCCGGGCGGTGTTCCCCGGCCAGCTCGGGCTGCTGGAGCTGACGGTGGCCACGGCCGAGGGCGCGACGCAGACCCTCGAGTTCACGACCCTCGTCGGCGCGGTCCACGAGGCCGCGCCCCTGGGGCCGGACGCCCACGGCTACTTCGCCATCGACGACATGGACGCATCCACCGGCCAGGCGCCCGAGTACGACTGGGCGACCATCGCGCCGCCCGGCGGCGGGGGCGTGGTCGTCCACCTGGACGATCACGGCTGGCAGCAGGACGACATCGCCACCGTCTCCCTGCCCTTCACGTTCCGGTACTACGGCGTGGACTACGACGAGATCTCGGTCTGCTCCAACGGCTACCTCATGCCCGGCCGCAGCACCCTGGTGCCCTACACCAACCGGGCGCTGGCCTCGGCCGGCGCGCTGACGCCGATGATCGCCCCCTTCTGGGACAACCTCTACGCGCCCTCGGGGGCGGGCGTGTACATGCGGTACTACCCGTCCCTGCACTACGTCGTGTTCCAGTGGGACCGCATGCGCAACGCCGCGTCCGGCGTGGACCAGACCTTCCAGGTGATCCTCTACGACCCCGCCCACCACCCGACGAGCACGGGCGACGGCAAGATCCTCTTCCAGTACGAGAGCGTGGAGAACTACGACCCGCGCGACGCCTACGCCACCGTCGGCCTGCAGAGCCACGACCGCGACGTCTCGCTGCTCTACAGCTTCTGGAACGTCTACCCGAGCCGCGCGGCGGAACTCGAGCCGGGGCGCGCCATCCTGTTCACGCCCGTGGAGCCGCCCCTGGGCAGCGACCCGGTGATCGGGCCGGCGGTCCTGGACATGGAGGTGTCGTCGGGCGGCACCGGGAGCACGACCCTGCAGATCGCCAACGCCGGCAGCGACGCGACCGAGATGGAGTTCGAGATCGTCGCCGTGGATCCGGAGGTGATCGGCTGGTCCCCGCCGCACTCGTCCGCGCCGGACAAGAACATCACCGGCTCCGAGCTCTTCTTCGACACGCCCTACTACCACACGGAAGGGACCTACACCATCGTCATGACCGTGCGGGCCGAGGCCGTGGACCAGGAGCCGGTCGCCATGGCGCGGCTCTACATGGCCCCGGGCGTGACCCTGGTCTCGGCCGGGGACATCGTCGGCGACACCGGCGTGCTGAGCTGGGACGGGACGGCCGGCGACGACGTGATCACCGCCTGGGGCGGCGGCACCCTCCAGGCCGGCGACGAGGGATACTGCGTGCTGGAGTTCGAGTTCGATCCGGGCCTGCCCGACCAGGCCGGCTTCGTCTGGTGGGTCGACGGCGACGGTTCGGGCTACCCGCCCAACTACGTCAGCGGCGGCATCGTGCTCACGCCCGCGCCGCCGACGGTGCGGCTCCACACGCCCGACGACGGCGACGTCGTCTACATCGGCCGCGTCGAGGAGGTGGACGTCGAGGGCCTGTACGGCGCCGACACCGCCCACATGGAGATCCAGCGCGAGCCGGACGGCCCCTGGGCGCGCCTGGCCGACAACGTGTCGCTGACCTTCGGCTCCTGGCAGTGGTTGGTGGACGGCGACCCCGGCCCCTACGCCAGGCTGCGCGCGGTGCTCCCGGACGACCCGGCCATGACCGACGAGAGCGGCGCCTTCATCATGAGCCGTCCCCTGGACTGGCTGACCGTTGAGACCCTGAACGGCACGGTGACCGGCGGCGATCAGCTCGACGTGATGCTGAACGTGGACGCCGCCGAGCTGGCCGACGGCGTCCACGAGGCGTTGCTGCGCGTGGAGACCGACGCCGGGGTGACGGTGGATGTGCTGCTGAATCTCACCGTGGGGGATCCGGACCTGACGTCGCCTCCGTCGCAGGCGGCACTGCACGCTGCGCATCCAAACCCGTTCAACCCCTCGACCCTCATCCGCTTCGACCTGCCGACGGCCACGCGGACGAGCCTGGCGATCTACGATCTCGCCGGCGCGCGGGTGGCCGTCCTGATCGACGAGCTGATGCCGGCGGGACGCCACGAACGGACCTGGCTGGGGCGCGACGACCGCGGCCGGTCGCTGCCCTCCGGTCTCTACATCTGCCGCCTCGAGGCGGGGGCGGTGCGCGAGTCGCAGCGGCTGCTGCTGGTGCGCTGAGCCGCCCGGATATTTTGGCCCGAGCCCCCCAATTCGTTGGGGGGCATGGTATAATCGTTCCCGCACATTCCGATCAGCTGCACCGAATCGGCGTCGTTCCGACGCGGAGGTCTCCATGCATATCGTTCGTCATATCCTCATCGGGCTGCTGCTCGCGGGTTGCGCCGGGTCCGTGTTCGCCGCGCGCATCGACGTGCCGCAGGACTATGCTACGCTTCAGGCTGCGTTGGATGCGGCGGTCGATTTCGACGAGATCGTGATCGCGTGCGGGGAGTATGAGTGGGAGGGGGTCGTCTGTACGAAACACGTTCTGATTCGAAGCGAGACCGAGGAGTTCGACTGTGTGAGGATCAACGGCCTGGGGGGAGCTTCCATCCTCTCCTATGATCCGTCCACACCGGGGACCATGGCGTTCACGGGGATCACGTTCTCGAACCAGAGAGATAACGAGTCCACCCAAGGGGGCGCGATCTTAGCGGATGACCGCTTCATTGCCACGAACTGCCGTTTCACAGAGTGCAGCGCTGGATTTGGTGGAGCGATTTGGGCTAGAGGCGATGTCGTCTTGGAAGACTGCCGGTTCGACGGCAACCAGGCCCGTGAAGGTGCCGTGCTAGCTCTCTACGGCCAAGATCTGAACTGCACCTTCAGACGATGCGACATCCAGAGCAATCACAGTGACAATTATGCAGTCGTGTTTGTGGATGCTCAGGATCTTGTATTTAGAGGGAGTACGGCTCTTACGATCGAAGAATGCCTCTTCCGAGAGAACAGCAGCGGCGGTTCGTTGCTGCGTACCTCAGGGCACCTTGATGTGGATATCCGGTCGTCGACGATAGTTCAGAATACGATCTACAATGATGACCCCATCATTTATTTCTAC
>CAZSNA010000111.1:0-9445 GCA_964607825.1 uncultured Fibrobacteraceae bacterium
CTCGCCGAGCACGGCCGTGGCCTCCGGGACCGGCGCGAAGCCGGCCATGGACAGCCCGCGGCGGACGTCGTCGCGCACCGTCTCGGGACGGGTGCGCACGATCGCGACGGGAGTGGCGGCCGGGCGCGTCACGGCGTCATCCCGATCACCAGGCACACCATGACGATCCAGCCCAGTATGGCCACCTGGATCCAGCCGTCGGTCAGCAGGACCTCGTGGGGCCGTCCGCCCTGCTGCTCCTTGAAGATCAGCACCAGATAGCGCCCCAGCCCCCAGACCACGAACGGAACCGTGGCCAGCAGCCACTGGGTGCCGAAGTGCTCCACCGTGCGCACCGAGACCGTGTACATCACGTAGGCCCCGATGGTCGAGGCGAAGGTGCCGCCGATCAGCAGGTTCAGGGTGAGCTCGTTGTAGTGGCGCAGGGTGGGGCGCGTGTCCTGCCCGTCCGGCCGCTCGTAGAGGAACTCGGCTCGGCGCTTGGCGAAGCCCAGGAACAGGGCCAGCAGGAAGGTGCAGAGGATCAGCCAGTTCGACAGCGGGATGTGTTCGGCGGCGTCGCGCAGCACCTCCACGCTGGCCACCGCGCGCAGCACGAAGCCCAGGGCGATGCCGACCACGTCGAGGATCGGCACCCGTTTCAGGCCGTGGGTGTAGGCCACGTTCAGCAGCAGGAACAACGAGGCGATCATCGCGAAGCGCAGGCCGAGCAGCAGGGCGGCTCCGAGGGCGGCGATCCCCAGCACCGTCGCCGCGGTCTCGGCGGGACGCCGGGCGAGCCGGCCCGAGGCGATGGGCCGGTGGCGCTTGTGGGGATGACGCCGGTCGTGCTCGACGTCCTTGATGTCGTTGAAGATGTAGACCGAACTCGAGAGCATGCAGAACAGCAGGCAGCCCGCCACCGCCCGCCAGGCCAGATCGGGGTTGCCCAGCTGCTGGGAGAAGATCACGCCCGCGAAGAGGATCAGGTTCTTGGTCCACTGGCGAGGGCGCAGGCTCTCGACCAGCGGGCCGATGCGGAGCGCGCTCACGGGCCGGCCTCGTGTCCCGTCTCCAGCAGACGGCAGAGGACGTGCCCCAGGGTGATATGGATCTCCTGGATGGTGGCGGTGGCGTCGCCCGGCGCGACCAGCGCGCCGTCGACCAGGTCGGCCAGCGCGCCGCCGTCACGCCCCAGAAAGCCGTGCACGCGCAGACCGCGCGCGCGGGCGGCGGCCACGGCCCGTACGCAGTTCTCCGAATCGCCGGAGGTGGAGATCACCAGCAGCACGTCGCCCTCGCGCCCGAGGCCGGTCACCTGTCGGGCGAAGACGTCGTCGAAGCCGTAGTCGTTGCCCACCGCGGTGGCGATGGAGCTGTTGGTGGTCAGGGCGAGGGCCGCGTAGGCCTCGCGGTCGCGCTCGAAGCGGCCCACGAGCTCGGCGACGATGTGCTGGGCGTCGGCCGCGCTGCCGCCGTTGCCGCAGACCATCAGCTTGCCGCCGCGGTTCCAGGCCGCGCGCACGTCGTCGGCCAGGGCCAGCAGGGCGTCCCGATGCGTCTCGTCCAGCCGGTCCACGGCCGCGCGATGCCGGGCCAGGGCCTCGTCGAAGAGGCGCGCGCCCAACTCCCGTCCGCTCTCGCCGTCGCTCATGTGCGTTCGCTCCGTTCGCTCTCGAGGTCTCGATCCAGCTCCGCAATATAACGCGCCAGGGCGTCCTGCCAAGGCGGACGGGGCCGACAACCCGCGGCTTCCAGGTTGCGGCTGTGCAGCACGGAGCAGGCCGGCCGCTTCGCCGGCGTCGGATAGGCGTCGGTGCCGCAGGGCGTGATGCGCCCCGGATCGGCGCCGCACAGACGGGCGATCTCGCGGGCGAAGTCGAACCAGGTGCACACGCCGGCGTTGGTGGCGTGGTAGACGCCGGGTGTCCGGCGCGTCGCCAGCTCGGCCAGGACGACGGCCAGGTCGGGCGCGTAGGTGGGCGAACCGGTCTGGTCATCCACCACGCGCAGGGTCTCGTGCTCGCCCAGCAGCCTGCGGATGGTCAGCACGAAGTTCCTGGGGCCCGGCCCGAAGAGCCAGCTCGTGCGCACGATCTGCCAGGGGCCGTCCATGGCCTCCACGGCCGCTTCCCCCGCCGCCTTGGTGCGCCCGTAGACGCTCAGGGGATTGCGGGGCGCGTCCTCGTGGTAGCCGGCGGGCGACTCGCCGTCGAAGACGTAGTCGGTGCTGAGGTGGCAGAGGCCCGCACCCGCGGCCTCGCAGGCGGCGGCCAGGTGGGCGGGCGCCGCGGCGTTGTCGGCCTCGGCGCGTTCGGCGTCGGTCTCGGCGCCGTCCACGTCCGTGTAGGCGGCGGTGTGGACGACCCACTCCGGGCGGTGGGCCGCGAAGAGCGCGTCCACGTCGTCGCGCCGGCTCAGGTCGCCCTCGGGCAGATCGACGCCGACCACCTCGTGGTCGTCGCCCAGGGCCGCCGTCACGGCGCGCCCCAGCATGCCCGCGCTGCCGGTGACCATGATTCTCATGCGTCTTCTCCTTGCGCGTCGTCCCCGTCCCCGCCCGGCGCGGCGGCCCGGACGGCCTCGGCGGCGACGGCCGCCGGGAAGCCCCGTCCCATCAGGTAGCGCTGCCCGCGGGCCAGGGCCTTGACGTCGACGGCGCCGCGCTGGCGACGCCACCACTTGTGCGCGGCCGTGTGGCCGGCGCGATGCTCCGCGTCGGGCGGGAGCGCGGCGGCGGCCGTCGCGGCGGCCAGTCCCGCGTCCACGCCCTGCTCGCGCAGCTTGGCTTCCAGATAGCGCCGTCCCACCGGCCGGGCGCGCACGGTGTCGCGGCACCAGGCCTCGGCGTAACGGCGGTCCGAGTGGATCCCCTCGGCCTCGAAACGGTCCAGGACCGTGTCCACCGGCCCGTCGGCGTAGCCCTCGTCCAGGAGCTTGCGCCGCAGCCGGCGTCGGGTCTGGAGACGACGGTCCAGCAGGGCGAAGACCCGGCGCGCGACGCGCTTGCGCTCGGCCGCGTCCCGCAGTTCGGCCAGCACGTCGGGCGGCACCGTCTCCCCCGGAGCGGGAAGAGCCGGCGGCAGGGATTCCGCCGCCAGCTCCAGGGTGGTTCCGTCGTCGAGTGTCAGGCGCACGTCCCGACCGGTCTGCTCCATCGAGACCAGCGCGGGGCCCTCGCCGTCGGTCACGGCCTAGCCCGCCGCCGAGGACTTGGCCTTGGTCGCGGCCTTGCCCTTGGCCGGGGGGGCCTTGGTCGGCGGCGCGTCGGTCGGCGCCTCGGCGGGCGCGTCGGCGTCCTCCTTGATGCCGTACTTGACCAGCACCTTCTCCTCGATGCGCGCGTAGAGATCCTGGTTCTCGCGCAGGAAGTCGCGGACGTTCTCCTTGCCCTGCCCCAGACGCTCGTCGCCGAAGCTGTACCAGGCGCCGGACTTCTGGATGATGCCGCCCTCGACGCCCAGCTCGATCAGGTCGCCCTCCTTGGAGATGCCGTGTCCGTAGAGGATGTCGAACTCGGCCTTCTTGAAGGGCGGGGCCACCTTGTTCTTCACGACCTTGACGCGGACGTGGTTGCCGACGACGTCCTCGCCCTGGGTCAGGGCGCCCACGCGGCGGATGTCCAGCCGCACGGTGCTGTAGAACTTGAGGGCGTTGCCGCCGGTGGTGGTCTCGGGGTTGCCGAACATCACGCCGATCTTCATGCGCAGCTGGTTGGTGAACAGGACCATGGTGTTGGTCTTGGCGATCGCCCCGGTGAGCTTGCGCAGGGCCTGGCTCATGAGCCGGGCCTGCAGGCCCACGTGGGAGTCGCCCATCTCGCCCTCGATCTCGGCGCGCGGCACCAGCGCGGCCACCGAGTCGATCACCACCACGTCCACGGCGCCGGAGCGCACCAGCATCTCGGTGATCTCCAGGGCCTGCTCGCCCGTGTCGGGCTGCGAGACCAGCATGTTGTCGATGTCCACGCCGATCTTGCGGGCGTATGAGGGGTCCAACGCGTGTTCGGCGTCCACGAAGGCCGCCGTGCCGCCCATCTTCTGCGCGTTGGCCACCACGCTCAGGGCCACGGTGGTCTTGCCGCTGCCCTCGGGACCGTAGATCTCGACCACGCGGCCCCGGGGCAGACCGCCGATGCCCAGGGCGATGTCCAGGGCCAGACTGCCCGTCGAGACGGCCTCGATGCCGTCGACGACCCGGTCCTCGCCCAGGAGCATGATGGCGCCCTTGCCGAACTGCTTCTCGATCTGGGCCCGGGTCAGTTCCAACGCCTTCTCTCTGTCTTGCTGCCTGTCCTTTGCCATCGTCAGATCTCCTTGAGGTGTGGTGTCGGGTCCGGGAGGCTTCGAAATCCATCTGCGCACAGGCCTGCGCCGGAATCCGGCTGCCGGACAGGTGCGCCCACCATACTACGCGCCGTCTGCGCCCGCCAACGGGAAAACCCCACGCGCCGCGTAGACCGCGCCCCGCGGCGTCAAACGGCTCTCCATCAACCGCAGCTCGCGCACCGTCCAGGCGTGTGCGGACGGCGCGGCGAGGGCGCGAAGAGCCTCGCGGTCGGGCCGATCCAGGGGCCGCTTGATGCGGGCCAGGGTGAGGTGCGCGCGGAAGGGGCGGTCGTCGCCCGACGCCTCCGGGAAGCGGGCGTCGAGGGCCGCGCCGACGTCGGCCGCCAGGGCCGTCAGGGCGTCGGCGCCGTCGTTCTGCAAGAAGAGGACCCGCGGCCGCCGCCAGTTCGGAAAGACGTCGAGACCGCCGGTGACGGGTTCGCAGGGCGCGTGCGCGGCGGCGACCCCGGCGAGGGCGTCGGACAGGCCCGCCAGGTGGGTCTCCGGCCGCTCCCCGAGGAAGCGCAGGGTGAGGTGGAGGTTCTCCGGCGGCACCCATTTCAGGTCCCAGAGCCGCCGCCAGGTGTCGAGCCGGGTGGCCAGGTCCGCGCGCAGGCGCTCCCCGGGGTCGACGGCCACGAAGAGCCTCACCGCCGAACCTCTCCCCCGGGACCGGCGAAGGGATCGCCGCCGTCCCGCGCGCAACGGCGGAGGGCGTCCAGGGCCAGGGCGACCGAGAGCTCGCGGTTGCGGTGTCGATGCGGCCCGAAGCGATAGCGACCGGCGAAGACGCCGTCCGCCGACGCCAGCCCCACGCAGACGGTGCCCACGGGCTTCTCGGACGTGCCGCCGTCCGGACCCGCCACGCCGGTGACGGACACGGCCAGGTCGCTGCCCCAGCGCGCGCGGCAACCGGCGGCCATCTCGCGGGCCGTCGCCTCGCTGACCGCGCCGTGGGCCGCCAGGGTGTCCGCCGACACGCCCAGGACGTCCCGCTTGACCCGGTCCGCGTAGGTCAGCGCCCCGCCCAGGAAACAGGCCGAGGAGCCGGGCGTCTCGGTCAGGGCCGCGCCCAGCAGGCCGCCGGTGCAGGACTCGGCCACCGCCACGGTGAGCCCCGCGTCGATCAGTTCCGACTGCACCACCTCGGGCAGCTCGCGCAGCTCGCGGGCGTAGACCCGGTCGCCCAGTTCGTCATCCAGCGCCTCGACCAGTCCCGCGGGCAGCGCGTCGCCGGGCTCGCGCGCGGCGGCCTGCACGTCCACGCCCCAACGGGTCAGCCACCACGACCAGTCCAGACCCGCGTGCTCGGTGCGCAGGGATTCGGTGGCCCGCGCCAGGCACGGCTCGGAGATGCGGACGGTGCGCATGAGCACCGAGGCGCGCCGGGCGCCCAGCCGTCCCTCGCCGGCCAGATGCGCGTCCACCAGGGGCCAGAGGGCCTGCAGTTCCGTCGGCGGCCCCGGCAGCAGCACCACCCGGCGGCCGCGGGCCTCGCCCAGCATGGCCGGCGCCGTGCCCACGGGATTGAGCAGCGCCGTGAACCCCTCGGGCACGATGGTCTGCTTGCTCATGTTCTCGCGGAAGGTCCAGCCGTTGGCGGTGCAGAGGGCGCGCAGGTGGGCATCGACGGCGGCGTCCACCGCCGGCGGCACGCCGGCCCAGGCGGCGACCGTCTCGCAGGTGAGATCGTCGCGGGTGGGACCCAGGCCGCCGGTCACCACGACCAGGGCGTCCGGGGGCGTCGCGTCCAGGGCCGCGCCGATGCGGTCGGCGCGATCGGGCACCAGCTGCACGCCTTCGGTGCGCACGCCGCGCTCGGCCAGACGGCGCTGCAGCCAGCCGGAATTGGTGTCGACGGTGCGGCCGTTGAGCAGCTCGTCCCCGACGACCACCAGCCAGGCGCCGGCCGGGCTCACCATCCGGTCACCGCCAGGGTCGCGCGCAGGGCGAGGTTGGCGTAGACGCCGGCCACGAGATCGTCGGCCGTGATGCCCCAGCCGCCGGGCAGGCGCTCGGCGTGGCGCGCGGGGAAGGGCTTCCAGATGTCGAAGATCCGGAACCAGACGAAGCCCGCCAGCCAGCCGGCCCAGCCGGTGCTCACGCCCAGGTAGGTGACCAGCATGCCGGCCACCTCGTCGCTGACCACCTTGCGGGGATCCTTGCCGTGCCGGGCCTCCATCCAGGTGGAGGTGGGCACCGCGAGGGCGGTCACGCCGACCAGCAGCAGGAGCTGGGTGCGCAGGCAGACTGGCGAGACGAGGCCCCAGACGACGGCCACGACCAGGCTGGCCGCGGTGGCCGGCGCCACGGGCGCGTAGCCGGAGCCGCCGAAGGTGGCGAAGACGTGGATCAGGAAGCTCTTCACGGACCGCTCCCGGTCGGAGGACACGCAGTTCGGAAAGGGCTCCCAGGATACGACCTGGGTCCGATGCGGTCAACGCGAGCGGTTCAGCAGGGAGAGCAGGGCGCCCAGGGCCGTCTCGATCCCCTCGCCGGTCAGGGCGCAGGTGGTCACCGCCGGGCCGCGGCGGCCGCCGAAGAGTCGGTCGAGGTCGGCCGGGGACACGGCCTCGGGCAGGTCGCGATGGTTGTACTGGAAGACCAGGGGGATCCGGGCGGGATCGAGGCCGCAGGCGCCGAGGTGGCGGCCGAGCTCGTCGAGCAGGACGAGGTTGGCGTCCTGGCGTTCGGGACGCCCGTCGGCCACGAAGACGACGCCGTCGACGCCGCGCAACAGGCGCAGGCGGTCCTCGGCGCGGGGCAGGCGGCCCGGCACCGCGATCAGCTGCAGCGGCCGCGGGGAGCCGGGGCGATCCAGAGGCAGGTACTCGCAACGATCGAGCGGGGACGTCGTCTCGACCGTGGTGAGGGCCTCGAGACGGTCCGCGGCCTCGGCCAGGCGCCGCAGGCTCTCCGTCTTGCCCGCCAGGCCGGGGCCGTAGTAGACGAGTCGCAGGGGCGAACGTTCGGTCGTGTCGTGACGGTTCGTCATCCTCGCTCCCAGTAGACGTCGGGGTCGTCGCCGCCGGATCCCGGTGCATCCGGCGGGGGCGTGTCGCGCGTCGGGCCGTCGGGCCCCGGAGCCTCCGGACCCGGATCGTCGGCCTCGAACAGCGCGGTCAGGACCTCGCGCATCACCTCCGCGGGGCCGTCCACCAGTCGGTAGATCAGGCCCGCGGGCCAGTCGGGCGCACAGCCCACCATCAGGACCAGGTCGGGAACCAGCGGGCGGGCGTAGACGCGGTTGCCGGCGTCCTGCACGTAGACCGGGACCGTGTCGGACCGCTCGCGATCGAGTCCGGCGGCCAGGCCGGCGGCGGCGGCCAGACGGGCCAGGGTCGCCTCGTCGTCCGGAAACGGTCCCGCCCCGAAGCGCAGGACGAGGGCGCCGGCGTCGTCGACCAGCCAGACCCCCGCCACGCCCCCGCGGGCGAGCAGCGACGTCGCGGCGGCGCAGAGCCGACGATAGGTCTCGTCCCGGATACGATCCACCGTCCCCGCCATGCGGGCTCCTCCGAGGGATACGAACGCGGGGACGCGCGTTCAGGCGCGTCCACAGTACATCAGAATCCCTATCGACTGTATTCGGAAGGACTTGACGTCAGAAGTCTCGACGGAACTGGAAGGCCCGCTGCAGGGTCGCCTCGTCCGTGTAGGCCAGGGCGCCGCCCACGGGGATCCCCGTGGCCAGACGCGTCACGGTCAGGTCGGCGGCGGCGAACAGGCGCTGGATGTAGAGGGCGGTGGCCTCCCCCTCCACGCTGGCGTCCAGGGCCAGGATGAGCTCGCGGACCCCGTCCTCCTCCACCCGGCGCACCAGGCGGTCGAAGGGCAGGTCCTCCACGCGCACCCCGTCCAGGGGCGACAGCAGCTTGCCCAGCACGAAGTAGCGGCCGCGGAAGAAGCCGGCCTTCTCGAAGGCGAGGATGTCCACCGGCGAGGCGGTGATGCAGAGCAGCTCGGGCTCGCGGGTGCTCGAGCGGCAGATGGCGCAGGGATCGTCCTCGGTGATGGCGCCGCAGCGACCGCAGGCGCCCACCTTGTCGCGGGCCTCGGCGATGGCCTCGGCCAGTTCGTCGGGCGCCTCGCTGTCGGGCTGGATCAGGTCCAGGGCGATCCGGGTGGCCGACTTGCGGCCCAGGCCGGGCAGCCTGCCCAGGGCGCGCACCAGCCGTTCGAGGGCGGGCGACTGGAATTCGCCGCCGTCGTCGGTCCGCCGGGCGCGGCGGGCGGATGGGGTGGAGTGGTCCACCCTACATCCCGGGCATGCCGGGCAGGTTCATGCCGCCGGTGACCGAGCCCATGTCCTGCTCGACCATCTCGTCGACCTTGCGCACGGCCTCGTTGACCGCCGACAGCACCAGGTCCTGCAGGAACTCCACGTCGTCGGGATCGAGGATCTCGGGCTGGATCGTCAGCTCGGTCAGCTCGTGCTTGCCGGTCATGGTGGCCTTGACCTGGCCGCCCGCCACCTCGACGGTCACGGACTTGCTGGCCAGCCCCTCCTGGGCCTCGGCCATCTTCTTCTGCATCTCCTGGGCCTGCTTCATCAGGGCGCGGATGTCCATGCTATCTCCTTCTCCCTCCGGACGGAGGGGGATATCAGTCGGCGTCGGGATCGGACGGATCGCGGGGACGCTGCCAGGCCTCCCGCTCGGCGTCGGGGATCACCTCGGCGTCGAGCTTGCGGACCAGGTCGCCGAGGACCGCGTCCTCGCCGCAGGCCTCGTGGAGGGCCTCGTCCTCGGTGGGCGCCACCTGGCGGCGCAGGTTGTCGCGGTGCTCGGTGCGGACGTCGTCGTCGCCGGCCACCACGTTCAGGCGCAGGTCCTTGCCCAGATGGGCGCGGGCGGCCTCGCGGAGCAGCTCGAGGGATGACTCCACCTGCTGGAGCTGGAAGGTCTTCTCGGCCGGGAAGCTCAGCAGCACGCGCTCCGCCTCCTCCGAGGGCATGCCCTCCATGAGGCAGGCGCCCAGGGCGGGCTGCCGCGACAGCAGGGCCTCGACCAGCCCCGTCCAGCCCGAGACGGTGGACGCGGCGGAGGGGCGCTGCGCCCCCGGAGCGCTACCCGGTTCCCCTTCGGGTCCGGGTTCGGATGCCGCGTGCGCCGTGGGCGCCACGCGCGCCGCCGGAC
>CAZSNA010000112.1:0-9035 GCA_964607825.1 uncultured Fibrobacteraceae bacterium
CTCGGCGGCGCGGCTGCCCGCGGCGCTGACCCGGCTGGCCGAGACGCCGGCGGGACCGGTGTTCACCGACAGCGCGGCCCTGCTCTGGCACGGGGATCGGGCGGGCGTCTGGATACCGGAGGGAGTGGACATGGAGGCCGAGATCCGTCGGCGGGTGCCGGACATGGAACGGGCCCCGACCGTGAGTCAGGGCCCGAACGCCGGCGGCTCAGGAGACGACTGAGAGAACGATGCCGCCCAACAGACAGAGCGGCAACGCCACGACCACCAGCATCAACGGCAGGGCGGCGCTCAAGAGCACGCCCAGCAGGATCAGCAGCGGGATGCCGACCACCAGCGCCAGCAATCCCTTGGTCAGGAAGAAGAGGATCTTGAACGGCAGCAGGATCAGCGCGAAGACGACCTTCATGAGGAACAGCCCCACGCTCAGCAGCAACAGCAGAGCCAGCAGGCCGATGATCAGTTCCACGAACATCCCTATCCTCCCCGGGACCTGAGTTCCGCAGTTCTACGTACGACACCTCCACAGGGTTGCACTGCAAGACGACGCTCGATCACGGCCATCTGACGTCAGGTTTTTCCGGACTCGCATATATTGATGTATAGTGATTATTAATGAAATTAGCCGTTACTTTGTGATATAATAAGCTCAATGAAGAAGCTGCTGTCTTAGGTGACGTCTCGGGATTCGGTTAGGCCTCGCGCTACCTGGGGAGCTCGGGTGACCATGATCGCGGCTTCTTCCTCCGACACCCCGTGCGGGGCGGGGGTCATGACAAGCACACGGAAACGGGCTCCGGTTCTCACCGGAGCCCGTTTCGTGCGTCGGAGCGTATCCCGCTAAGGCTTGGCGAAGAAGCCGTCGGCCACCTTGGGGTTGGCCTCGAACTTCCTCATCTCGCCCGCGGCGAAATGCTCGTCGTCGTGCAGGATCTCGATGGTCCCGGGGCGCTGGTAGCCGCCGAAATCCTTGTAGTCCGCGTACTTGATCTTCTGCTGGACGGGGCTGCCGCTCATGGGATCCTCGCCCTTGCCCTGCTCCATCATGATCAGGCCGGTGGCCTGGTCGACGTAGTAGAGCGTGAAGTCGCCGTCGTCCGCCGGCACGTAGACCCGGTCGCACATGACGCCGTCGAGCTCCTCGGGATCGAGGGCCTGGCAGGTGTAGGCCGAGGGATCCTTGAGCAACGTGATGGACGAGCCCGTGATCTCCTCCTTCATGGCGGCGAGCTGCGCGGCCTCCATGTCCTGCACGCCCATGGGCCCGGAAGCCCAGCCGGTCTCGCCGTCCAGACCCTGGACCATCTCGCCGAAGGGGGTCTTCTGGACCATCTTCATCTTGTCCGGATAGACGATGGTCTGCTCGATGCCGAAGGTCAGGGCCATGCCCTGGATCTCCAGGTCGAGGGACATGTCGCTCCGGTAGCCCTTGAGGGAGGCCAGCTTCTTGCCGCCGACCTTACTGGCGACCTTGGCCATGATGGCCTGGCCCTGGGCGAGGGACTCCTCGGTGGCCGTCGGCACGTCCAGGGTCAGCTTGGGCTCGGGAATGGTGATGTCGATGTCGTTCACCGGGCCGTACTTCGACAGGTCGCCGTCGAAGAGCTCGGGGTTGCCGACGACCAGCAGGGAGAGCTGGTCGGGCTTCCACACGGCCTGGCAGGCCGCGAGCACGGTCTCGGGCGTCAACGCCAGGACCTGCTCCCGGTAGGTGTTCAGGAAGTCCTGCGGATAGCCGTACATCTCGAACAGCACGGCGCGGTCGAGGACCTCGCGCTTGGTGTCGTAGTTGAACACGTCGCTGTTCATGATGCCGTCCACGGCGTTCGTGAGCTCCTCGTCGGAGACCGGCTCGGTGGTCATCAGCTCGACCTGCTCGAGCATGACGTCGAGGGCCTGCTCCGAGGTCTCGCACTTGGTGCCGGTGAAGGCCACGAAGGTGCCGGGGAAGCGCCAGCCCGTACCGGCCTGGCTGCCCGTGGAGTAGGCCAGCCCGCGCTTGCTGCGCACCTCGTTGAACAGGCGCGACGAGAAGCCGCCGCCGAGGATCCGGTTGGCGACCTGGATGGCCGCGTAGTGCTCGTGGTCGTTGCGGATGCCCTTGTGGCCCATGAGCACCATGGACTGGGTCAGGTCCTCCTTGGCGGCCACGTTGACCGTGCGCGGGAAGCTGGGGATCTGGGGATCGGCCGGCAGGGGCTCCGACGCCTTCTCCCAGCCCGCGAAGGTCGACTCGATCTTGGCGACCATGTCGGAGATCTCGAAGTCGCCGATCACCACCAGGTACATGCGGTCGGGCGCGAAGAAACGCTGGTGGAACGCCGCCAGGTCGTCGCGGGTGATGCTGCCGATGGTGTCGTACTCCTCGACGCTGGCCAGCGGGTGGTCGGCGCCGAAGATGACCTTGGTGAACTCGCGCATGGCGATGCTCATGGGCTCGTCGTTGCGGCGCGCGATGCCCGCCTTCACCTGGGTCTTGGCCAGGGTGATCTTGTCCTCGTCGAACACCGGGTGCATCAGCACCTGGCCGAGGATCTCGAGGGCCTGGTCCACGTCCTCGGTCAGGGACGAGAGGTAGGCGCCGCCGGTGGCGCCGCCGACCCAGGTCTCGACCGAGAGGCCCATGTTCTCCACCAGGGCGTCGATCTCGTCGCCGGTCCACTTGTCTGTGCCGCCGGTGCGCAGCACGGTGCCGGTGATCGAGCCGAGGCCGGTCAGGTGGGCGGGCTCGTAGATGCTGCCCGCCTGGATGGTGGCCGAGAGCTGCACCAGGGGCAGCGACTTGTCGACGGCCAGGTACAGGATCATGCCGTTGTCGAGCTCCACGCGCTCGTACTCGGGCATGACGATCTCGCCCAGTTCGGGGTACTTGAACTTCTCCCAGGGCTTCTTGGCCGCCGCCTCGGGGGCGGAGGCCGCGACGACCGTCAGCACCAGCAGCAGCAGGGCCGTCGTCTTGAGCAGGAATCGGTACATATCGTTTTCCTTTCTCTTACGCTTGGCGCGCTGCGGTTAGGACTCGTCCTCGACGGTCCGGATGTAGGCCACGGTCCGGTTGTTGGGCACGAAGATCTCGGCGGCGACGCGCTGTACGTCCTCCACCGTGACGGCCTCGATGGCCTCGAGCTGCTTGAACATGTCGCGCCAGTCGCCCTGCAGGCCCTGGTAGTAGGCCAGCTGGCGGGCCAGCCCCAGGTTGCCCTGCATCGAGCGGACGTAGCTCACCTTGGCCCGGCGCTTGACGCCGTCCAGCTCCTCCTGGGTGACGCCGTCGGCCACCAGGCGGTCGATCTCCTCGAAGATGCCCGCCTCGATCTCCAGGGCGGTCACGTCCTTGGCGGGGACGCCCAGGAAGGCCAGCAGCGTCGGGTACTTGCTGTCGGGGAAGCCGGCGAAGGAGACCACCTGCGCGGCGGTCTTGTCCTGCTTGACCAGGCGCTCGTAGAGACGGCTGGTGCGGCCCTGGCCGATGATGTCGGCGATGGCCTCGTAGACCGCGTAGTCCTCGTCGGCCCAGTTGCCGATGTGGAAGCCGCACATGTAGAAGGGCTGCGCGGGATCCTCGATGACGATGCGGCGCTCGCCCTTTTGCTCGGGCTCGACGGTGTCCATGACCGGAGCCGGGGCGTCGCTGATGTCCGAGAAGTACTTCTTGGCCAGCTTCTTGACCTCGTCGAAGTCCACGTCGCCGACGATGGCGACGGTCATGTTCTCGCCCACGTAGAACTTGTCGTAGAAGGCCTGGCAGTCGGCGCGGGTGGCGTTCTCGATGTCGCTCATCCAGCCGATGGTCGAGTGGTGGTAGGGGTGCGCCATGAAGGCCAGGTTCTGGAACTGCTCCATGAGCATGCCGAACGGACTGTTGTCCGTGCGCATGCGGCGCTCCTCCTTCACCGGGCCGTGCTTCTCGGTGTAGAACTGGCGCAGCACGGGGTCGGACATGCGCGTGCCCTCGAGATAGGCCCACAGCTCGAGGCGGTTGCTCGGGAAGCTGTAGAAGTAGTTGGTGGCGTCGGTCCAGGTGCCGGCGTTCATGCCGCGGCCGCCGTTGTTCTCGACGATCTCACCGAACTGGTTGTCCTTGACGAATTCCTTCGCGGCCTGCTCGGCGGCGTCGAAGGCGGCCTGCAGCTCGGCCAGCTTCTCGGGATCGGCGTGCTCGCCCTTGTTGCGCTCCTCGAGCAGGGCGGCGAAGGCCTCGTCCTCGGCCTTCATGGCCTTGAGTTCCTTCTTGATGTCGGTGGTGCTGATCTCCGAGGTGCCCTTGAAGGCCATGTGCTCCAGGATGTGGGCCATGCCGGTGTGGCCGTTGACCTCGTCGGAGCTGCCCACGTTCATGTGGGTGTTGAAGGAGAAGACGGGGACGTCGTGCCGCTCGAGCACGATGAAGTGGATGCCGTTGTCCAGGGTGAACTCCTGGATCTCGGCCTCGATGTCCTCGGGACCGCCGAACGCGAGCGGCGCCGCCATGAGCAGCGCGAGCCCCGCCAGGCCTCCGATCAGTTTCCTGGGATAAGCGGGCATGATGCCTCCATCTGTTAGCTCCCCGCGCGGGGCGAAGAGCGACCGGTTCACGGCCCGTCCCCCGACGGGCCCTGTGCAGCTCGATATTCTCGTGTCGGACCGGGGAAATCCCGGCCGGCACGCTAGCACCATCCGCCCCGACTGTCAAACGGGCGGCGGCTCAACGGAACAGCTCCTTGCGTCGCAGCAGCCAGCATCCGATCGCGAAACTCACCAGCACGACGCCCACCAGCGCCAGCAGCGACTGCCACGAGGACGGCGGGACCTCGTCCAGCAGCAGGGTCTTGATCTCCTGCAGCAGGTTCGGCATGGCCTGGGAGTCCGGCGCCGTGTTGTGGAGCAGGTTGCGCAGGTGGAACACCACGGTCAGCTCCTGCAGCCGCAGCGGCGCGTTGCCCCCGATCGACTCCCACCCGAAGGCGAAGAGGATGGCCGGCAGCAGGGGCTTCTTCAGCCAGGTGCCCAGGCAGGCGAAGATCGCCGTGTACACCCAGGCGCCGCAGACGATCACCACGCAGGCGCTCGCGTACAGCTTGATGAACGACCAGGACAGGATGCCCAGGTTGCCCGCGATCATGGCCGCGAAGCACACCACGAGCGAGCCGGACACCAGCACCGCCGAGACGGTCTGGGCCGCCACCAGCCGGCCCAGGTAGATGGCCTCCCGCCGCAGCGGACGCGTCCAGTAGTAGATGATGGTGCCCTCGTCGGCGCTCTCGCCGATGGCCGACAGCCCGAAGGCCAGCGACACGATGGCCACCATGAAATGCACGTAGACCATGCCGCTGAGGTTGGCCAGCAGCAGCTCGGCGGAGATCAGGCCCTCCTTGTCGAGCAGGCGCCAGGCCAGGATCAGCACCAGGGGCAGCAGCATGAGCAGCCCCACCGAGAGGATGCGGCGGCGGCGCACCATCTCCCGGAACGAGAAGAAGGCGATCCAGAAGGCGGAGAACCAGAGCGACAGGGGCCGGTCCTGCGCGCTCGCGGCGGCGACGGGTGCGGCGTCCGGGGTCATCTCAGCCTCCCACCAGGTAGTCGAAGACGGCCTGGAGGTTGTCGTCCAGGGTGCGGAACTCGTCCACGGGCAGGGTCTCTCCCAGCAGCCAGCCGGGCAGCTCGCGATAGAAGCTGACGGCGTGGTCGGTCCGGGCCACGACCCGTCCGAACTCGTCGATCTCGACGCCCATGACCAGCTCCTGCCCGGCCAGGAACGAGGCCAGCCGCTTGGGCTCGGGGCTCGTGAAGGCCACGATGGTGGGCCGGTCGTGGATCGCGTCGCGGATCTCGGTGATGTCGCCTTCGGCCATGAGCTTGCCGTGGTGGATCAGGGCGATCGACCGGGTCATGGTCTCGATCTCCGGCAGGATGTGGCTCGAGACCACCACGCAGCGGCCCTCGCCGCCGAGGCGCTTGACCAGGGCCACGATCTCGCGGCGCGAGACCGGGTCCATGCCGTTGAGCGGCTCGTCCAGGAACACGATCTCGGGATCGTGGGCCAGGGCCTGGGCCATCTTGATCTTCTGGCGCATGCCCTTGGAGTAGGCTCCGATGCGCGTGTCGGCGGCGTCGGCCAGATGCACCAGGTCCAGGGACGCCTCGGTACGGCGCGCCACCTCGGCGGCGTCGTGGCCCATCAGGCGGATCATCAGGGACAGGAATTCGCGGCCGGTGAGCCAGTCGAAGAGGGCGTCGCTCTCGGGACAGAAGCCCACCCGGCGGAAGAGGCCGACCTCGCGGCGCAGGCGCTGGCCGCGAACCA
Organism: uncultured Fibrobacteraceae bacterium; assembly: GCA_964607825.1. Lineage (GTDB taxonomy): Bacteria > Krumholzibacteriota > Krumholzibacteriia > LZORAL124-64-63 > LZORAL124-64-63 > JAHIYU01. Next base: position 6,284 of record CAZSNA010000112.1, read on the forward strand.
GCACCTCCCCCTGGCTGGGCAGGATCAGGCCGGACATGAGCTTGAAGAGGGTGGTCTTGCCCGCGCCGTTGAGCCCGAGCAGGCCGGTCACGCCGGGCCCCAGGGACAGGGTGCAGTCGTTGACGGCGATCACCTCGCCGAACCACTTGCTGATGCGCTCGGCGTGGAGCAGGGGCGCGTCCCGGTCGCTGGCGAAGCCGCTCACGACACCACCTCCACGGGCCGGATGCGCCGGCGCAGGATCCACCAGCCGAGCGCGCCGCAGAGCAGCACCACGACGAGGCTGGTGGCCGGGGCCACCGCCTCCAGTTCAGCGGAGGCGCCGAAGAACAGGGCGCCCGCGTTGAGGAAGTTCCCCGGGAAGCTCATGATCGCCAGACGCGCGTCGAAGAGGGCGTTGATCTCGGACAGGGCGTCGGTCCCGGCGACCAGCAGCACCCACCACATGACCGAGAAGGCCGTGCGGGTGGACAGCGACGAGATCGCCAGCAACACCAGCGCGTAGCAGGCGCCCGCGACCGTGCAGTAGGCCGTGGCCCGCAGCGGGATCTCCAGCAGCATCTCCACGCCGGTGGCGCCGTTGGTCACCAGGTAGCCGAAGAGGCACAGGGCGTAGAGCGGGAAGAGCGTGACGGCGAAGTAGTAGGTCATGATGATGGCGCTCTTGCCGGCCACGTAGTCGAGCAGGCCGAGCGGCCGCGCGAAGTAGAGGGCGAGGCCGTTCTCCTCGCGGTCCTTGGTGATCAGGCTGGCGCCGATGATGGCCAGGATGATCAGGACGAAGGGCGCCTGCCACTTGAGGAAGACGTGGAAGCCCGCCGCCGAGATGTCGGTCCAGTCGCCGCCCAGCAGGCGGCTCAGCTCGCCCATCTTGAAGGTGAAGTAGAGGATGCCGCCCTTGACGATGGCGGGCACCCAGGCCACCACCAGCAGGAAGAGCAGGCGGCGGCTCTTGATGGGCTCGGCGATGCCGCGGCGGGCGATGGCCCACCAGGCGGGCGCGGCGCGGCGGCCGGAGTTCTCCCAGGGGCGGTAGCCGCGTTCGTAGACCGGCATCTCACGCCTCCTTCCCGGCGTCGTCCTCGCCGTCGTCCAGGAGCTTGAAGAAGAGATCCTCGAGGGTCTCGACCCTGGCCTCCAGCCGTCGCAGGGCGTAGTCCGTCGCCGCGGCCGCCTCCAGCACGAGGCGGGCGCCGGACTCGCGAGGCACCTTCACCTCGAAGAGGCGCTCGCGCTTCTCGACGGCCAGGCCGACCTCGACCAACCGCGTCGCGAAGGCGTCCTCGTCGCCGAAGCCTTCGACCAGGAACATCTCGTGGGTCCCCTCGCGGTCGGGCTCGACTCGACCGTGGTCCAGCAGCACGCCCTTGCGCAGCACGAGGATCTCCTCGCAGACCTCGCGCACGTCGGCCAGCAGGTGGGTCGAGAGGATCACGCCGAAGCCCTTGCTCCGGGCCAGGTCGCGCACCAGTTCCAGCAGGGATATCCGGCCGCTGGGATCGAGGCCGCTGGTGGGCTCGTCCAGGAAGAGCCAGTCGGGATCGTGCACCAGGGCCTGGGCCAGCTTCAGGCGCTGGCGCATGCCCTGGCTGTAGGTCTCGGCCTTGCGGTAGCGTTCGTCGGCCAGCCCCACGTAGTTGAGCACCTCGTGGGCGCGCTGCAGGGCGTCGGTGACGGGCATGCCCGAGAGCTCGCCCAGGTAGGCCACCATGCCCACGCCGCTCATGTCCGGGAGGATGCCGCCGCGCTCGGGCATCCAGCCGATGCGACGGCGGGCGAGCTGCGGTTTGACGGCCATGTCCCCGCCCAGCACGTTCACGCTGCCCGGCGCCACCTTCAGGTGGCCGAGCAGGGCGCGCAGCAGGGTGGTCTTGCCCGACCCGTTGGGACCCAGCAGGCCCACGGCGCATTTGGCCAGGCCGAAGGACACGTCCTTCAGCACGGGCTCGCGCCCGTAGGCGAAGGTCAGGTCGCGGACCTCTATGGACCCGGCGGCCGGGGGGGCGGAAGGGGCGTCTGTTGGCATCATCGCTTCCGGGCTGGGATGACGGTCGTCTCCATCGGGCGTCTTCTACGCGGCGCAGGGGGGATTGTTGCAGAGACGGACGAGAATGCAAGGGGGTTCCGGGGAGCTCAGGACCCCTGCACCGCGGGGGCTCCGGCGCGACGGCGCCTCAGAACCGCCGCGACGTCGAGCCCCACCCCCAGCCCGGCGCCGAAGAGCGCCCCGTGCTTCATCACGAGCAGGAGCTGGGCGTGGAAGGCGTCGGGAGCCGAGAAGATCGCGACCTGCAGGAGCGCGAAGGCCGACCACAGCCCGGCGGAGATCACGCCCCACTCGACGAACCGCCCGATGGGCCGATCCGGGAAGCGGGCCTCCACCGCGAGCCCGAGCCGGATGGTCGCGACGACGCCGAGCACGAACGCGAGGTCACGCGCGAAGATGCGGAACGAGTCGGTCTCCGCGGAGATCGAGATCCCCGCCGTGACCACGACCATGAGCGCCAGATACCAGGCCGACCTCAGGAGCAGCGCCCCCGCCAGCAGCACGGCCGCCGCCAGCCCCCCGACCACGAAGACGTGAGCCGCCAGCTGCCGATCGAAGATCATCGCCCCGTACAGCAGCGACCCCGCCCACATGCAGCCGAGCCACCCCAACCCCGCCATGATCACCGCATCCATCTTCCGCATCGCGATCTCCCCCATTCCATGCCCTCTCCGATAGACCCGAACCCTACCACACCCCCGCCCT
>CAZSNA010000113.1:0-8968 GCA_964607825.1 uncultured Fibrobacteraceae bacterium
CCGGGCGTCTCGCCCGGGCGGTCCCCGTCCTAGTCGATGAGACGACGGAAGCGCAGGCTCGCCAGGGCCAGCACGACGACCAGCCAGATCCCCAACACCCCCAGCAGCGGTCCGTTCTCGGCCAGTCCGTAGCCGCGGCCGATCATGTCGTGGAAGACGGTGATGGCCTGCCCGGTGGGCAGCGCCATCCCGATCCGCTGCATGAAGTCGGGCACCACCTCCAGGGGCCACCACAGGCCGCCCAGCGGCGCCAGGGTCATGCTGGCGGTCATGCCGATGCCGTCGGCCTGGCCGGGCGTGCGGCAGAACGTGGCCAGCAGCAGCGCCAGGGCCGTGGAGACCCCCGTGAACAGCACCATGAGCACGGCCAGCGAGGCCAGCGAGTCGCCGTAGTCGATCCCCATGACCAGGGCGTTCAGGACCAGGAGCACGATCATCTGCAGCAGGCCCATGACCCAGGGCCCCACCAGCATGCCCACGGCCAGCAGGGCGGGCGACGCGGCGCCGAGGCGCAGGCGGGTCAGCGTGCCGTTGCGCCGCTCGGTCACCACGTCCCGCACGGACATGAGCATGAACATCATCACGAACATCAGGGTATAGGCGGGGCCGGTGTGCTGGCTGCCCTTGCTCAGGCGCAGTTCGGCCTGCTCGCGGCGGCCGAGGAACTCGCTGGCCAGGGTCAGGCGCGGCTCGCTCCAGAGGGAGTCGAAACGGGCCGGGTCGAAACCGTCCGCGGCGACGCGGCGGCCGGCCCGTTCGGCCTCCAGCCGGAAGATCTGCTCCTCCAGGTCGGTGCGGGCGGACTGGGCGCTGAAGCGGTCGGCGTCGTGGAAGAAGGCCAGGCGCGCGTGACCGCCGGTCGCCAGGCTGTCGGCGAAGCCGGCCGGAACGTGGAGGGTCGCCGTACGGCGGCCGTCGTCGACGAGGGTCCGGGCCAGGTCCTCGGAGCCGACCGTGTCGGCGACGGCCACCACGTACGCGTCGCCGCCGTCGAGCCGCGCGATCAGGTCGCGGGAGAGCTCGCTGCGGTCGGCGTCGTAGATGCGCACCTCGGGCGGGCCGCCGCCGCCGGTGAAGGTCCCGAACATCATGCCCATCAGCACCGAGAACATCATGGGCATGCCGAAGAGCCAGAAGAGATTGCCGCGGTCCGCGAAGACCTTGCGGACGTGCACGTCGATCAGGGCGAGCAGGACGCGGGCGTTCACAGCAGGTCCCCCTTCCGCTCGCGCAGCCTCAGGAGCAGGACGGCCAGCGCCAGGAAGACGATCGCCACCAGTCCCAGGACGCTCAACGGGTCGGCCAGGGCGTCCAGGCCGCGGTTGTTGGACACGATGTCGGTGAAGCCCCGGTTGGCCCAGTAGTTGGGCGTGACCACGGCGACCGCGCGCAGGAAGCCGGACATGCTGTCCATGGGCATGAAGTTGCCGCCGATGATGGCCATGAACAGGACGACGCCCGTGCCCACCTGGCCCATCTGCTTGGTGCTGCGCGTCAGCAGGGCGAGCACGAGGAAGAGCGAAGCCAGGGCCGCGCTGGTGACCAGGGCCTGGGCGGGCAGGGCCAGGGGATCCGGCCCGAGGTTGAGACCGTAGACCAGTCGGCCCACGGCGAAGAGCACCGCGAGCTGCAGCACGCCGTTGAGCGTGGCGAACAGCCACTTGCCCAGCAGCAGGTCGCGTCCGCCCAGGGGCGAGACCAGCAACCGGCGCAGGGTGCCGCCCTCCCGTTCCTGATGCAGGTCGCCGCCGGCGTTGACGGCCGAGAACATGAGGAAGAAGACCGCCATGCCGGGCAGGAAGTAGTTGAACATGTTCATGGACGACGGGGGCTCGGCCTCCGTCTCCACAGCCTCCCCGCCCCGATCACGGACCACGAGATCCACGGCCGGTGCGGCGAAGGCGTCCTGCAGGGCGATCTGGTGGTCGATCACGTCCTGGACCTGCGTCCAGGCGGCCTCGGCCGCCGGGGAGCCGTCGCGCACCTCGCGGTAGACGTCCAGCAGGGAACCCGCGTCGAGGAGCTGCGCGATGCCCGACGCCTCGTCGTTCTCGGGATACCAGTCGCCGGGCCAGGCGCCGATGTAGGCTGCCTCGCCCGCGCGCAGGTAGAGCAGCATCCGCTCGAGGATCTGCTCCACGATGCCGGCCTTGAATTCGGAGTTGATGTCCTTCCAGAGGATGATCTCCACGCGATCGCCCGCGAAGTAGCGCTCGGTGAAATCGTCCGGGATGACCAGGGCGGCGCGCATCTCGCCGGACCGGACCTGTTCCTCGGCGTAGGCGCGCGATGTCCACACCACGTCGAAGAGGCCGGTCTCGGCGAGGGCGTCGTCCAGGAAGTCGCGGGCGTAGGGCGGCAGGTCGCCGACCACGGCCAGGGGGATGGCGCTGATGGACGGGCCGCCGCCGAACCCCCCGAAGGAGATTCCGAGGATGCCCGTCAGCAGCAACGGCAGCAGCAGCGAGACCGCCACCGCGTTACGGTCGCTCCACCAGCGGCGGAGATCCTTGTCGATGAGGGGTCGCAGGCGCACGGCGTCCTCCTACTCGCGCAGCGCGCGGCCGGTGACCTTGAGGTACAGGGTCTCCAGGTTGGGGCGGATGATCTCGAGCTGGTCGAGCTCCAGGTCGCGCTCGGCGAGGGCGGTCTGGAGATCGGGCAGCAGGTCGGCGCCGTCGCGGCACTCGATCTGCAGCTTGCCGCGGCGCGCGGCGGTCTCGAGCACGTCGTCGCGCTCGGCCAGACGGCGCGCCAGCTCGTCGAGGTGCTCGGGCGGCACCTGACAGCGCACGAGGTCGGACTCCCCGATCTGTCGGATCAGCTCCTCCTTGTCGCCGATGGCCACCAGGCTGCCCCGGTCGATCACCGCGATGCGGTCGCAGAGCTGCTCGGCCTCCTCCAGGTAGTGGGTCGTGTAGAGGACGGTCAGGCCGTCGGCGTTCATCTGCCGGATGAGCTCCAGGATGCGCGAGCGGGCCTGGGCGTCGATGCCCACGGTGGGCTCGTCCAGGAAGAGCACGTCGGGCCGGTGCACCAGTCCGACCATGATGTTCAGGCGGCGCTTCATGCCGCCGGAGAAGCCCTTCACCGGCCGGCGGGCGTGCTCGGCGAGCTCGCTGATCTCGAGCAGCTCCTCCACCCGGCGCTTGAGCGCCTGCCCGTCCAGACCGTAGAGACGCCCCCAGAAGCGCAGGTTCTGCTCGGCGTTCAGTTCCTCGTAGAGGGCCAGCTCCTGGGGCACCACGCCGATGCGGCGGCGCACCTGGACCGGCTCGCGGGCCACGTCGTGGCCGCAGACCGTCACCCGGCCCGCGTCGGCGGGCAGCAGGGTGGACAGCACGGAGATGGAGGTCGTCTTGCCGGCGCCGTTGGGACCGAGCAGGCCGAAGATCTCCCCTTCGCTCACGTCGAAGGAGACGCCGTCGACCGCGGTCACGGTGCCGTAGCTCTTCACCAGGTCGGTGACAGTGATCATGCCGTGGGCTCCTGTCGGGGTTCGGGTCCGCCGGGCGCGGCGGTTCCGCGCTCATGGGGCGGCCGCGTCTTCCAGCGGCGATGGACCCAGAAGTAGTGGTCGGGATGGGCGCGCACCACGTCGGCCAGCACGTCGGTATAGGCCTGCGTCAGCGCGCGGACGGCCTCCTCGTGCGGCAGATCGGGATCGGGGTGCAGGGGGTCGTGGAAACGGGCGACATGGGTGCCGTCCTCCTGCCGGACCAGGAAGACGGGGATGACCGGGCACTTCAGCTTGATCGCGAAGTGGGCCAGGCCGCGGGGCGTCGAGGCCTGGCGGCCGAGGTAGTCGACGAAGACGCCGTCGTCGCCGGCGTTCACGTCGGGCAGGATGCCGACGAAGCCGCCGTCGCGGACGTGGCGGACGAGCTGGCGCACCGAGGAGGCGTCGGCGCGGATCACGCCCAGGCCGGCCCGGGCCCGGATCCTGTTCTGCAGGGCGTCGACCCAGGGGTTGGACTGGGTGCGCACCAGGTAGCGGGTCGGGTAGCCGTAGGCCGAGACCGCCGCCCCGAGCAGCTCCCAGTGCCCGAAGTGGCCGGTCATCAGCAGGGCGCCGCGGCCCGCCTCGCGCAGGGCGTCCACGTCGCCGGTGTTCTCCAGGCGCACGCGGGCGCGCACGCGGGCCGGCGTGAGACGGCCGAGGGTGAAGAAGCCGAAGAGGGTGGCGCCCAGGTGGCGGTACACGCGCTCGGCCAGGTCCCACAGGGCCAGGGGGGGGCGGTCGGGGAAAGCGCGGCCGAGGTTCTCCAGCACTACGCCTCGTCGCAGACCCACGTGCTTGAAGACGAAGCCGCCGAGGGCACGGCCCGACGCCGCCACCCACCGCTCGGGCAGCAGACAGGCGAGCGCGAACGCCGCGGCGAGCAGCGCGTATTCGAGGGCCCACTTGATCCGCTTGAGCAGCAATTCCCCCCCACTCCGTATCGGGTCATCCCTCAGGGAACCCAAATCTTACGGGCGATGCCCCCGCCGGGCAACCTCACGATCAGATCGGCGATCTCCAGGGCCAGCAGGCCCTCGTGCCAGACGGCCTCGGTTCCGGCCCAGCGGCGGCGGAGCTCCGACAGACGCAGGCCCGTGAGGTCCAGACGGTCCCAGATCCAGCGGGCGGCCGAACCGGCCACCGGCAGACGTTGTGCGGGCGGTTCCGGCGCGTCGGCAGGCCGGCCGTCGGCCCGGCCGAGGACCGCGATCACGTCGGCGGCGGTCTCCGCCAGATGCGCCCCCTGTCGCAGCAGGTGATGGACGCCGCGGCAACGCGGGTCGTCCACCGGGCCGGGCACCGCGAACACCTCCCGCCCCTGGTCCAGGCCGTGCAGGGCCGTGGACATGGCGCCGCTGCGCTGGGGCGCCTCCACCACGATCACGCCCCTGGCCAGCCCCGAGACGAGTCGGTTGCGGCGCGGGAACAGGAACGGCAGGGGCGCCGTGCCGTCGGGGGCCTCGGTCACCACGCAGCCCCGGCTCTCCAGGCGCCGGCGCAGGTCCGCGTGCCGCGCCGGGTAGGTGCGGTCGACGCCGGTGGCCATCACCGCCACGCTGACGCCGTCGGCCTCGAGCGCGCCCTCGTGGGCCGCCGCGTCCACGCCCCGGGCCAACCCGCTGACCACGGTCCAGCCCGCACGGGCCAGATCGCGGGACAGCTTCCGGGCCACCGCCAGCCCCCGGGGACTGGCCGCGCGCGTCCCCACCACGGCCACCGCCGGCGTGCGCAAGGCCTCGACGCGGCCGGTGCCGCGGATCGCGGCGGGGCGCTCGTCCACCTCGTTCCAGGTCGCGGGCCAGTCCGGCTCACCGGGACGCAGGGTCCAGACGTCGGGCGTCGGCGAGTCGATACGTCCGTTTTTCATGCAAGGTTGCCTTCCCGGGAGGAATCGGGTGCGGCGGGAGGTCGGATACGGAATCGGGCTAGTCGACGGCCGCGGCGCTCAGGTAGAGGTCGCGCAGCTTGTGACGCAGGGCGTCGAGCCCCTGGCCGGTGACCGCCGAGATGAGCAGGGGATCCCGGCCGCTGTGGTCGCGGGCCCAGCCCGCCACCTCGCGGCGGATATCGTCGACGGCCTCCTCGTCGGCCAGATCGAGCTTGCTCAGGACCACCAGGAACGGCAGATCCGCCAGGCGGCGACCGTAGCGGGAGAGCTCCTGGCGCAGGACGGTCAGCACCGACACGGGCGCCGGGTCGGTCACCTCGACCAGGTAGACCAGGGCGCGCGTGCGTTCGACGTGGCGCAGGAACTCGTGGCCCAGCCCCTTGCCGTCGCTGGCGCCCTCGATCAGGCCGGGGATGTCGGCCATGGAACAGCTCGTGTAGTCGCCCAGGTCGACGATGCCCAGGTTGGGGATCAGCGTGGTGAAGGGGTAGTCGGCGATCTTGGGCTTGGCCGCGGTGAGACGGGAGAGCAGGGTGGACTTTCCCGCGTTGGGCAGGCCGATCAGGCCGATGTCGGCCAGCAGCTTCAGCTCCAGACGCAGATTGCGCGAGGTGCCGGGCCGGCCGGGCGTGGAGATGTGCGGGGCCTGTCGCTGGGGCGAACGGAACTCGTAGTTGCCGCGTCCCCCCTGGCCGCCCTCGGCCACGCACTGGCGCTGGCCGGGCTCGGTCAGGTCGCAGAGGATGTCGCCGGCGTCGCCGTCGTAGACGGAGGTGCCGCAGGGCACCACGATCTCCAGGTCGGCGCCGTCGGCCCCGGTGCGGCGCGAGCCGCTGCCGGGCTGGCCCTTGTCGGCCTGGTACTGCTTGCGGTAGCGGAAGTCGAGCAGGGTCGAGGTCTCCTCGGTGGCCACCAGCCAGATGGAACCGCCCCGCCCGCCGTTGCCGCCGGCGGGTCCTCCCCGGGGCACGCCCTTCTCGCGTCGGAAGGCCACGCATCCGTCGCCGCCGGCTCCGGCGGTCACGCTGATCTCGGCGACGTCGACGAACTTCAAATCAGCCTCCGAAGCTTTCCAGGGCCCGGCGTATGCGCACGCCCGCCTCGCGCAGGGTCTCCTCCGAATCGGCGTAACTCAGACGCAGATGATTGGGCACGCCGAAGGGCTCGCCGGGGATCACGGCCACCTTCTCGGCCGACAGCAGGTGCTCGGCCAGACGCATGCAGCCGCCCACCGGCCGGTCCTCCGCCAGCACGCCCCGGATGTCCGCCAGCAGGTAGAAGGCGCCGTCGGGCACGGTGAACTCGAAGCCCTTCACGGTGGACATCTCCTCCACCAGCACGTCGCGGCGATGGCGGAAGGCCGCGGCCATGGTCTCCACCTCGTCGCGGCAGTCGAAGGCCACCAGCGAGGCCTTCTGGGCGATGGTGTTGACGTTGCTGGTCGAGTGGCTCTGCAGACGGGACATGGCCTTGATGGTCTCCTCTTCGGCGATGCCGAAGCCCACGCGCCAGCCGGTCATGGCGTAGCTCTTGGACAGCCCCGTCACGGTCACGATGCGGTGACGCAAGTCGGGGGCCACCGTCATCAGGGGCACGTGCCCCTCGTCGGTGTAGACCAGGTCCTCGTAGATCTCGTCGGTCAGGATGAAGAAGCTGGTCTTGCGGAAGTACTCGGCCAGCTCCTCCAGCTCGGCACGCGTGTAGACGGCGCCCGAAGGGTTGGAGGGCGTGTTGAAGATCAGGGCCTTGGCGCGGCCGGCGCCGGCGCGCTCCAGGTCCTCGACGGTGATCTTCCAGCCGGGCTGCGAGGGGATGATGGGGATCATGCTGGCGCGCAGCGCAGAGATCTGGGCGGGATAGGTCACCCAGTAGGGCACCGGCACGGCCACCTGGTCGCCCTGGTTGAGCAGCATGCTCAGGGCGTTGTACAGGACCTGCTTGGCGCCGTTGGAGACGATCACCTCGGCCGGCTTGACGGTCACGCCCATGCGCTCGGTGTAGTAGTCCGCGACGCGTTCGCGCAGCTGGGGCATGCCGGGCGAAGCGGTGTAGCCGATGCGGCCGTCGTCGATGGCCTTGCGCGCCGCCTCGCAGATGGGAGCGGGCGTGCCGAAGTCCGGCTCCCCCGCGGTCAGATTCACTACAGGCTCGCCTGCTGCGAGCAGCGCCTTGGCCTGTCCCGAGAGCTTCAGCGTCGGGGAGTCGCCGAGGACCTCCGACATCCAACCCAGCCTGAGTTCACCCATCTCAGCCGCCTCCAAGCTACGGTTCACGTTCCCATACCTGCATCGGGTCTAATGTGGCACACGCCCCGGCCGGCGCAAGAGCCATGTGGCGAAGCGGGCACGGTTCGGCGCGGGGACGTCCCCGGGGGTTACCGCCCCTCGGCGAAGCGCTCCCGCAGGGCCGTCGCCGCGGCCGCGGGCACGAAGGGCGCCACATCCCCGCCGCAGCGCGCCACGTCGCGCACCAGGGTGCCGCTGACCATGACCAGCTCCGGCCGCGCGAAGAGGGTGAACACCTCGTAGTCGGGATCCAGGGCGCGGTTCATGGCGGCCATGGTCTGCTCGTGCTCCATGTCCCCCGGTGTGCGCAGGCCGCGGATCACCACCCGGGCGGGCGAGTCGCGCAGCAGGTCGACCAGCAGCCCCTCGAAGGCGACGACGTCGACGCGGTCGGCCGCGCCGAGCTCCGCCACGGCGGCCTCGGCCAGCTCCACGCGTCGGGCCGCGTCGAAGAGCGTGTTGCGGCCGCCCGCCGCCACGGCCAGGGTCACCCGGTCGAAGACGCGCAGGGCGCGCTGCAGGATATCCAGGTGCCCCAGGGTGACCGGATCGAAGGTGCCGGGATACAAGGCGTGACGTTCACTCATGGCTCTTCTCCAGGATGGACAGGGCCGTGGCCCCGTAGATGCGTCTGTCCAGGCTCACGCCCGGGGGCGGCGCGGTCAGGTCCAGCGCGGGATCGTGTTCGAGCACCGCCCGTTCGAGATCCCCGTGCGCGATCCCGTCGATGAGAGCGCGCCAGAGAAGCCGGGGCAGGTCTCCCGCGTAGGGCGGGTCGGCCAGCACCAGGTCGGCGGACCCGGTCCCGAGCCACTCCAGGGCGTCGGCCCGCACCGCGCGCCAGGCGGAGGAGTCGGCCCCGCATGCCTCCAGGTTGCGGCGCACGGCGTCGAGAGCCGCGCGATCCCGATCCACGAACGTCGCGTGGGCGGCGCCGCGGCTCAGGGCCTCGATCCCCAGTCCGCCCGAGCCGCAGCAGAGATCGGCCACGCGGACGTCGACGACCGACGGGCCCAGGATGGAGAACAGCGCCTCCTTGACCCGGTCGGTGGTCGGGCGGGTGGCGTCGCCGCGCGGAGCGACGAGACGGCGGCCGCGCCAGCATCCGGCGACCACCCTCACGACGTCCCGCTCCGGGTGCGACGCGCGAGACGCGTGCGACAGGCCAGGACCCGGCTCGCCAGCTCGCGTGGCGTGGCCAGGTCGCTGCGCAGGCGCACGTGGGCCGCGGCGGCGTAGAGGGGGACAAGCTCTTCCTGAAGGGCGAGCGCTGCTTCAGCGATCGCTGCGCCA